>JAHDEN010000290.1 GCA_020628815.1 Chloroflexota bacterium
TTCGTATAAGCCCGACTCAGATTCGATATACCTAAGCCGATTACCTCACCACGTAATCGGCTTTTTTGTTTTATGTCTGATAATTTTTTTAACTTTCTATCCCCCCACTACAGATTAATAGATGAATATTTGCTTCCCCTGCTCATTTTGATCCTTGAGGAAGAAGATTTGTCAGAAGAGAGTTTCCGCTCGCGTTTATTGGTGCTACAACAAGAAGTCAAAAAAGACCTTGATCTTGATGATAAAGCCGGCTCGCTTAAAAACTATAATTGGAAAAAAATGCTCAACAGCTTGTCACGAGTAATTTCTTTGGTTAATGAAGACGAAAAACTGATTAATGAGCACCCTGCTTGGATGATGGAACTGTTAAGTGGATGGGAGCATAATTGGGCGCGACAGTTCAAATTAGATCAGTCTGAAGTTAAATATGTGTTGGCTTGGAATCTTGAGGAAATTCGACTAGAGTTAATCGGTGAACCTGTTGAACAGGAGTTATCTGTTCGAAGCAAAAACCATCGTTTTATTGAAGCCGTAGTTGCGAGGCTGAAATATTTGAAGACCTTGAAATATAATGAATTAGAATCTGAATTCAACGCTCAAGTTAAACCAAAGGATCAGAACTTTATCACATTGATGTCTCACCAAGATCCATCACTAGTTTTTCAAGACCGCTTTGGGCAGTGGCATATCAAAGAAAATCCAATTGGATCGTTGTTGACTGAAACGATATGGCAGAGAATTAAGTCCGGCCGATCTTTGTACCAAAGCCCAGACGTGCCCCAAGAATTAGCCAGATGGGTAGATTTTTTGGAAGTTAGTGGATATTTAGATCACACCATTGATGTTAAATCACTTCCTTATCGACACTGGCCAATTTTATATCGCAAAGGAAAAAACCAATCCCCAATTCTGGTGGCTATTTGGCAGGAAAACCTGAAACCGCTGCTTCTTGAGCTTGCGCACTACAGAAAAATATCAGGTGCCAAAGGGGACCTTTTGCCTATGTTGCTAGAAATTGAACAATCTTCAAGGCAATGGCAGGTAGTCAAAAATATTAAGTATCGCAATTCATTTAAAGAATTTAATTCATACCCTCGCGAATTGCTTCCAATCAAAAGAGAATCAAATTACTCTAATTTCGATTACTGGGCGCCATAGTAATTTCTAAACCTGCAGATCGTCTGAATATTGCTCCCATAATTTTGATAGATCGCTCTTCCATGATCAAAAGTAGCTATCCGGATTTTCCGGATAACTGAGCCGTCTTGCTCACTGGCATCTAATTTAAACTGTAATGCAGAATGAGACTCCATGCATTTAAAATAAAAGCTCTGAAAAGAAGGTGCCTTAAATTCGAGCCTAGCCGACAACTCTGATAAACTCTACTGATTAATAAAACCATCTAACTACAACACTCATCAACCAACCAACATGGCCATCAAAAAAACCGAACTCTACTCCTCACTCTGGCAATCGTGCGACGCCCTGCGCGGCGGCATGGACGCCTCCCAATACAAAGACTACATCCTCACCCTGCTCTTCGTAAAATACATCAGCGACAAATACGGCGGAGACGAAGACGCCGTCATTATCGTACCTGAGGGCGGCTCGTTTACCGACATGGTTCGGCTGAAAAACGACAAAGAGATCGGGGACAAGATCAACAAGATCATTAGCAAGCTGGCCGAAGAAAACGACCTCAAAGGGGTCATAGATGTGGCAGACTTTAACGATGAGGACAAGCTGGGGAAAGGCAAGGATATGGTGGATCGGCTAACCTCGCTGATCGCCATTTTTGAAGGGCTTGAGCTAGGCAGCAATCGGGCAGATGGAGACGACCTGCTGGGAGATGCGTACGAATATCTGATGCGCCACTTTGCCACCGAAAGTGGCAAGAGCAAAGGGCAGTTTTATACCCCGGCCGAAGTCTCCCGCATTTTGGCCAAGGTGGTCGGCATCACCCCGGACACCAGCCAAGATGATACCGTGTACGACCCGACCTGCGGCTCTGGATCACTGCTGCTGAAAGTGGCAGATGAAGCCCCACGCGGCCTGAGCATCTACGGCCAAGAGATGGACAACAGCACGGCCGCCCTCGCCCGGATGAACATGATCCTGCACGACAATCCAACGGCCGAAATTTGGCAAGACAACACACTTGCCAGCCCCCAATGGAAACAGGACGGGAACCAGCTGATGACGTTCGACTTTGCGGTTGCCAATCCCCCCTTTAGCTACAAAGCGTGGAGCAACGGGATCAACCTAGAGCAAGACGAATACGGCCGCTTTGAATACGGCACACCCCCCGCTAAAAACGGAGACTATGCCTTTCTGCTCCACATCCTCAAATCACTTAAAACGACCGGCAAAGCGGCCGTCATTTTGCCCCACGGCGTTCTTTTTCGCGGCAACGCAGAAGGAGACATCCGGCGCAACCTCATCAAACAAGGGTACATCAAAGGGATCATCGGCCTACCGGCCAACCTCTTCTACGGCACCGGTATCCCCGCCTGTATTATCGTCATTGACAAAGGGTCGCCACAGGCGACCGACATATTTATGATCGATGCGAGTTCAGGCTTTATCAAAGACGGGAACAAAAACCGGCTGCGGGAACGGGACATCCACAAAATCGTTGAGACTTTCACCAGCCAGACCACCATCCCCGGCTACAGCCGGAGCGTGCCGCTGAGCGAGATCGAAGGGAACGACTACAATCTCAATATTCCCCGCTACATTGACAGCAGTGAACCAGAAGACATCCACGACCTGAGCGCACACCTGCGGGGCGGCATCCCCCAGCGGGATGTGGATGCGCTAGACGACTATTGGGGCGTCTTCCCCAGCTTGCGCCAAAGCCTGTTTGGGGCCGGTCAGCGGGATGGTTATCTCAAAGCCAACGTGAGCGGGAACGATGTCAAGCCGCTCATTTTGAACCATCCGGAGTTTGAAACATTTAAGGCCTACCTGCTGGGCCGTTTTGATGGCTGGACAGAGACCCACCGGAGCCGTTTATTGGGGCTGGGTGTGGGGAGCGAACCAAAACCGCTGATCGAAAGCTTGTCTGATGATTTGTTGTCTCGTTTTACGGTAGATCGCCAGCTTGCTGGCGATGTTAACAAGAGCCACCAGCAAGCTAGCGGCCTACATGATGAATACGCCATTTATCAACTGCTGATGGATTATTGGGCCGACACGATGCAGGACGACGTATTTGTGATTAGCCAAGACGGCTGGGAAGCGGGGAACGTGCTGCGGGAATTGGTGGTTGAGAAAGGGAAAAAGAGCAAAGAAGAGCCGGACCTGACGATAGGGAAAACAAAATACAAAACCGATTTGATCCCGCCCGCCCTGCTGGTGGCCCGCTATTTTGGAGCAGAGCAGGCAGAAATTGAACGGCTGCAGGGTGAAAAAGAAGCGCTAAGCCAAGAGATTGAAAGCCTAAAAGAGGAACATGGCGGGGAAGACGGATTGCTGGCTGAAGCGACCCCGGACAGTGGCAAAGTGAGCAAAGCGACCGTCAAAAAACGGCTGACCGCCTTGAAGCACGAATCACCAGATAATGAGGGAGATGAAGAAAAAGCGCTGTTGCTAAAGCTGCAAGGTTTAATGGATGGGGAGAGCCAGGCTGACAAAAGCATTAAAGCGGCCCAAGCCGCGCAAGACAAAGCCGTATTCAACAAATACCCCCAACTAACGGTCGCGGAGATACAGACGCTAATGCTGGAAGACAAATGGACCGCCACGCTGCGGGCCGGTGTGACCGCCGAAACCCAGCAGATTGCGACCGGGCTAACAGGGCGGGTGAAAACGCTGACGGAGCGGTATGCGGAGCCGCTGCCGGAGCTGACGGCGCAGGTGGCGGAGTTGAGTGCCAAGGTGGATGGCTTTTTGCAGCAGATGGGGGTTGAGTAGATGACTGAGGGATACATCCAAACCGATTTAGGAGAATTACCAATAGATTGGGAAATCAAGCAGATTGGAGACTTGTCACCATTTATAACAAGCGGATCGAGGGGGTGGGCAAAATACTACTCAGACAAAGGTGATCCATTCATCCGAATCACCAATTTAAAACGAAATAAAATATACCTCAACCTTGAAAAGTTAAGGTATGTTGAACTTCCATCGAATGAGAACGAAGGGAAGAGAACAAGTTTGCAAAATGGAGACTTGCTTATTTCTATAACGGCAGATATAGGTATCATTGGGTATGTAGATAGCAGTGTTCCCAAGCCTTCATACATTAATCAGCACGTATCTCTGGTGCGAATTGATGCGGATGCTGGAAATTCACAATTTATTGCTTATTTTCTGGCAAGTGAACCTGTCCAAAAGCTGTTTGTTGGTGCAACTGATCAAGGTGCAAAGGCTGGGCTAAACCTAGATGCAATCAAAGCTCTTAAATTTGCATTTCCTTCACTTGAAGAGCAAGAGCGGATCGCGGCCGCTCTTTCCTCCGTGGACGAGCTGCTGGAGGCGTTAGACAAGCTGATCGCCAAGAAGCGGGACATGAAAACGGCCGCGATGCAGCAGCTCCTGACCGGCAAGACCCGCCTGCCGGGGTTTGGTGATGGGGTCGGGATGAAGCAGACGGAGCTGGGGGAAATCCCGGCCGATTGGGATATTAAATCAGTCAATGAGCTAACAACTGATCATAAGCAGGGCTACTACACGACCGAAAAGTATATAGACAATGGAACTAGATTAGTTAGGATCACAGATTTAAATAATCCTCGAATTGATTACAAATCAATGCCGAAATTACCCATCTCAAAATCAGATTTTGAATATTACAAAATCAAGGAAGGGGATTTCCTTTTCGCTCGTAGTGGTGCTATAGGAAGATATGGAATCGTGGAGAGCAATCATCCCGACGCTGTTTTCGCTTCATACATCATTCGTTTTAATTTCGACCAGAATCAATTGCTCAACTATTTCTTTGGCTATTTATTTGAAACGACATTGATCTGGAAGCAACTCTTGTCCATAACCCAAGGAAGCTCAAACATTAATATCAACGCGAACAATATTAAGTCGCTAAAAGTTCCAGTACCCCAAGTTGACGAGCAACGAAAAATATCAACATTCTTGAGCGCAATTGACGACGAAATCACATCCCTCGAAGCCCAGCGAGCCAAAACCCAAGCGATCAAACAGGGGATGATGCAAGAACTTCTCACCGGGAGGACCCGCCTTTTATAACAGGGCTACAGAATGTAAACGTCATTCCTGCGCAGGCAGGAATCCAGTGCAAATGCTACCCTAGATACCCGCCTGCGCGGGTATGACCAAGTCAAGAAAGTCGAAAATTAGCCTTAAATCGGGACAAACTATGAACACGATTACTCCTTACTACCGCACCATCGACAAACTGCTGCGCAACCAATCTTTCTCCAT
>JAHDEN010000001.1:0-16302 GCA_020628815.1 Chloroflexota bacterium
TCACAACCGGCCGGCCGTCAGCCTGCTCCAAACTCTCAGTTAAAAAATTAATCCGTTCGGCCGAAAGCATCCCCACATGGCGCCGCAATGATTCATACGGCGGCCCATTGAGTGTGTCTAAAACAATCAGCCGGTAGCTGTTCTCGAAATCACGCACATATTGCACAAAACCGTTAGGGTCTTTGCCTGCCTCTGGAAAAACAGCCTGAAAAGATGCCCGTTCATCATGATTCCCAACCATCAACGCAACGGGTAGTTTGAGTGGGTCAATTAGCGATTTAAAACGCTCAAATGCGGCCGGTTCCCCCTCGTTGGTTAGGTCCCCCAAAAACAAACATAAATCAGCATCTGTATGATGGGTGTTTATGTGCTTAACGAGTGTTGTTAACACCTCGGCCGAATCAACTCCACGGTTCTCTCCCACTTCTGGAGAGATATGTGGATCCCCCACTACAATCAATTTTCGATATTTCATACTTTCTTATCCACCCGGTGCAAAATTTATAGCCCCCTAAATTACCTATTATGAAGCCAAAATGCGCTATTCAAATAGACCTTGTATTACTGTAAAGTTTCTACCTCATCCCAGCGCAATTTATATGATAAATAATTTTCCAAAACTAAAAACATTTTGGTACACCCAATACAAGGAACTTATAACCCTACAATCCCTCATTTCATTTATGTTTTTGATTGGAATTGCAATCTGTAGCCTGTTTATGGTTAATACAATTCTAGAGCAATATCCAATATTTGATCATATCATGACCGCGGCCGCCCTAATTGCCGCAATTCTTGGCTTTTATTTCGTCCGTCAAGGCAGCATCAACCTAACATTTCAGGTTTTTGGCACAATCACTACCGCAATCATCTTGACCGTCATTAGTTACAGCGAAGGGGTGCAGAGTCTAACCCTTTATGTCCTGTATCCGCTTTTGCTTATGGTTGGCATATCGTCATGGAACAAGCCCAACTTCATGCGCATATTTAGCATAATTTATGTGGCCTGGATTATCGGAATAGCTATTTTGGGAGCAAATGGATATTACGAACAAGAGTTTGACCCTTTACTTGTGCTCACAATCACGTTTTCATTTTTCTTTATGGTCGTGATGTTGCGACTCACATCAAATAATTTTTGGCATATGACTCAAGATTTAGTTACGGCCAAAGAAGAAGCCATTTTTGCTAGGGATGTGGCAGAAAGTGCAAACGAATCAAAATCTGCTTTCTTAGCAAGAATGAGTCATGAGCTTCGCACGCCACTTAACGCGATTAAGGGATATAGTGAGATGATTGAAGAAGATGCGATCGATGAAGTTGCTAGCTTTGCTGATGTAGCCGCTGATGCGCAAAAAATTAATCAATCATCTGAAAAGCTTTTACAAATAATCGATTCGATCTTGGAATTTTCACAGAACAGTCCAAAAAGCAAACATCTCACAATTGGACCCGTTTCCGTCGTAGAGATATTTGAACAGGCTTTACAGCTAACAGAATTTTCGTTTACAGAGAACCAAAACACGCTAAATTACAATAAGCCGGCCGAAGATTACTGGGTTATTGGTGACAGGCAAAAATTGATTCAGGTATGCGTAAATTTAATTAGCAACGCCAAAAAGTTCACCCAAAATGGAACCGTTACCCTTCACGCTGAGCAGACTAGCAGCAACATACAAATCTCGGTATCAGACACAGGCATTGGTATACCTGAAAACCAAATCGAGAAAATATTTCTACCGTTTGAACAAGTATCGGGGGCTTATGATCGGGAGTTTGAGGGGGCAGGGCTTGGGCTGGCAATTGTAAAAGATTATCTTGAATTAATGAGTGGGAAGATTGAAGTCACATCTGAAATCAATAAAGGCTCAACGTTCTCGATCTTTCTTCCGGCCGCGCCATCTCCCAACTCGGGCGAGTAGCAGCTCCCAAAAGATTTATAAAATGCCTACTCTTCGTCGTCTACCCAATCTAGAAATTTTCCTATCCCCTGCATCACCATCCACGGGACCAATATTAATAGTCCGCCGATCAGCAAAAATGGAAGCGAGCTAAATATCGCCTGCCAGCCAAATACTAAGCCACTTAACAAACTGCCCCCAACAACTAAGGTTAAGATTGCCATCCACATATTGCGGCGATTGTTATCTTGGCGAATTACTTTTGCAGTTCTATGTTCTCTTTTTTCTTCTGTCATCTATTTATTGTTTCAGACAATTCTGAAGATTTTATGGATAAGGAGTTAAGGCTTTTAAACGTCTGCTAGAGCCCTCAAGCTATTTTTTCTTTTTTTCAGTTTCAAAGATCTCAAGCCAATTGTCTACTTCTTCGTTTGAAAGAGCGCCATCGCCGAATTTACGTGTAACCGGCTCTCCTTTTTTGCGAAGAGGTTTCCGCTTGCGTTTTGCGGCCGGATCTGGAATAACAACCGGCTTTTCAGCCTCTTTCTTCTTCCGAATTTCCTCATCCCCGAACACGGCCATCCATTCGGCTAAATCTTCTTTTGTCAGATCTGACGCCCCCTCTTTTAACTTGTCTGGATCAACACGTGCTTTGGCCAGCTTCGCTCTTTTAGCTTCTTCTAAGTCATTTGTTGGATTGGGTTTGGGCTTGCGGGAAGGGAGCGGCACAATGTGAATGTCCGGCTCTCGATGTGGGGCTTTCTCAAAAGCGTTAAGCCATTCTTTGACTTCGCTGTCAGAAACATCAACCTCTTCCTCTGCTCCCGCTTCGGCCGGCTTTTGTCCCTCTTCTGCTTTACCCGGCTCAACCCCTTTTAAATCCTCTTGCAGCAAAATCACAAATTCTTCAGACAGAATGTAGCCTATCCGTTTTTTTCGAGCTGCATAAATGATCTCGCGGTCGCTAGTGACCAGCGTAAATTCTTGGGGGTTTTTGATCGATCCCATAAACTGAACAATCATCGAATCGGCCGTTTTGCCGATACGACTGAATTGAACACGAATCGACGGCCGTGAAAGCATATCCCCCATTCCGCCAAACTCACCTGCATCAAAATAGAGCTTGATTTTCCGGCGCCTGTCTTGCGTCGTCCAATCATTTAAACGACTCACAAGTTTTTGTTCGTCGTCTGGATCAGACAGTTGAATGTCAGGCATTTTGCCGATCAAATTATGGCCATCAATGACATAGATCATCCCGAGATGGTACCGTTATTTCAACAAAAAATGAAGCCCCTCAAACGGTAATCCTAGTTGATCCTTAACTTGTCGCATCTTTTGGCAGATTTTGGTCACCAGCGGCCGGAAAATAGACGGAAAAAGTAGTCCCTTTATTAGGTGTGCTATGCACCAAAATACTCCCGTTATGGCCGCGCACAATCCCCTGCACTCCGGCCAAACCCAATCCATTCCCATCTTCTTTTGTCGTAAAAAATGGATCAAATATCTTTTCAAGCATATCAGGCTTAATGCCGACCCCGGTATCAGTGATATGCAGTGCCGCATAATCCCCCGGATCCAATGACCGGCCGGAGTGGGTCCAAATAAGTGAATCTTTGGCATACACCAATCTGGCTTCTGTTTGGATCTCAATTTTTCCAGCTTGATTTTCTAACGAATCCACTGCGTTTAACAGCAAATTTAATATGACCTGCTGCATCTGTGATGGGTCTCCTAAAAAGGAGGGTAAATTAGGATCCAATTGAACCGAAAATTCAACATCCTTAGGAACGGCAATCTTATGGAGCTCCACGTTCTCTTGAAGCAACCCATTTAAATCAATTGACTCGATTTGTAAATGTCCTTTACCCGAATAGGCCAACAGTTGACGACAAAGAGCCGCGGCTTGGTTTGCCGCATGCTTCGCCTTTTCCAAATTTGATTGAACCTCACTGTCATCAGGCAATTTCCGCATCGCAAGTGTGGTTTGCCCCAAAATTGCGGTCAACAGATTGTTAAAGTCATGGGCTATGCCACCAGCCAGTAATCCCAAGCTATCTAATCTTTGCATGTGGCTTAAAAACTCGGCCGTCTTCGCTTTTTCGGTCACATCCCGAATAATCCCCAAATAGGATATTTCCCCATTTTCGTCCTCTAATGCAGACAAAATCATATCGGTGATAACCTCAGTTCCATCTTTGGTAATACCCACAGTCGACAACACAGAAGGCTCGGTGTTTGTTTTCTTAATCGTAGCGATATCCCTCTGAATTTGTCGCCAAAAAATAGGGCGATGGGCAGGTGTGACCAAAATCTGAACATTTTTACCGATTAACTCTTCAGGCGTGTAGCCAAAAATCTTCTCAACGGCCGAATTTGCAAAGTTGATCTTGCCCTGCTTGTCAGCTCGCAAAATAACATCGCGGGCAGAATTTGTGATGTTTTGCAAGTCGGCCGTCATCTGCTCCAGTTCGGCCGATTTTTCAATCATGGCACGTTCAGCCTGTTTTCGAGCCGTAATGTCCTGAATAGAGCCTTCAAAATATAGTATGTTCCCTTGACCATCAAAAACCGGATAGGCAGATTCAGAAATCCAAAGATATTTTTCGAGCCTGCTTATATGAATCTGGGACTCAAAATTTACAACCTGCCCATCTTCTTGAATCCGCCTGATAAATTCTTTGCGCCTATCTGGATCAACATACCAGTCATTATCGATATCAATAACATCAGCTACCGCCTCAGCCTCGCTCGTATACCCCTCAAGCTCCCACATCGGCCGGTTTGCCCGGATTTGAACCCCTTCTAATGTTGTCCTGTACAGTGCGATGGGCAAATTATCATACAACCGCTTATATTCATTTTCTAAAACATCGGCACGCTGACGCTGTGTTTGATTCCCCGTCTGAACTAAATAGTAAAAACTTGCACTAAAGAGAGAAAAAATGATCAGGATATCCATCAGTTCGGTAATTCCTGATATTGGTTCCCCAAAGTACCCTTGCTGCTCAAGAAAATAATAGCCAAACAGATAAAAATAAATTAACAGGGAAACAAGAAATGCTTCCTTTTCTGAAAACACAATCAGCCAAAATGGAATAATAAGGGCCAAAGCGACATGGGTTGCATTATTAATCGGATATCTGAGCCAAACTGTGTTAAAAAACACCGCCGAAAATGCGACGGCCGACAACACGAACCCCGCCATACGCAGATACTTATACTTCAACAGGAAAATAACAAAGATAACGGCGAAAAACGCGGCTAATAAAAATACAGTATTGACGCTAGTTCCATTAAAAAACGCAGACAAGGCAAACCCGATAAGGATTATCACCAACCCGGCCGTAACGACCTTCTGTGGTATAGGCCCTTGAAATTGGCGATTATAAAGTTCTGTAGCCCCTTCAAAAATTTTTTCCATTATTATTTCGTTGAGTTGCTTCGGGATGGGGGATCCGAAAACTAAAATAGGCGGCAAGGGTCACGATTAAGGCGATATGCTGGACAACTTCGCCGGGAAAGCCATGACCTCAAGTGTTTCTTTATGCACAAACTATCAAGTTAGCAAGGCTACAACACTTAGTAATTAAGTATGATTTAAATAAGCAATTGGTCAAGCACCATTTCGTGAATTTAGATACAACACACCCTTAAAAACTACGAATTGGGGATCTGTTCGCCACATTGGGCAGGGTTCCACGCGGCTACGGCCGATTTTCTGTCAAAGAGTAACGTTGTCAGTCGAGAGAAACCTCATGATTGCAAAAAAAAAGAGCTAGCGTTTGGCGCTAACTCTTTTTAACTTTTATAAAAAGCCGGTTATGTCTATAACCTTAAATTTTTACGATTGAGTCATCAGTCCCAAATTCGTTGGCGATATACCCATCAGGGGCCCAGTCGTTCTCCCAGCGAGACCGATCAAGCAGATAACGGAAGCGATAAGCTTGCCCAGATTGCAGTGAAAGAGTTGTGCTAAATCCGCCATCTTTCAGTTTTTTCATCGGATGCGCTTCTTCGCTCCACTCATTAAACTCGCCTACTAAAAAGGCTGCTTCTGCATTCACATCAGAAGGGAGTTTAAACGTAACGCGGCATTTCTCTTTGGTTTTTGTATAGCTTTTTTTTAACATAAAATTTCTCCAATTATATAATTTACTTTCAGCAGCAGGTTTGGCGACATGCTGAATGAAAAGATTCTTTTTGCCAGATCAACTGATTAAGACCATCACGATTTATCAAACAAGAGGTTGGAAGAACATTCTTGTGGGCAACTTGAAATGAGGTGATTTTGTGAGGCAACCCGATAAATTGAATGGACTATTTATTCTTATAAAACGCCCGGCTCCAACTAATATTTTAAAGCAAGTGCTGGTGCAAAATCATCTAGCAATCTGTCTAAATTTTATAATACAGAAAGGACCATTGTGCATAAGCCAAAGGTCACATAGGCGAGTTTGAGTGAGTTTTTTAGTAAAAAAGTTACGATTATCCGCTCACAACTCGATCACGCAGCTGTCCGCATCCGGCCTGAATATCAATCCCTCGGCGCACGCGAACCGTTGCCGAAACACCATATTCCCCCAGCTTGTTGATAAAAGCCTCTACACGTTCTGGGTTTGACGGCCGTCCATCAAACCCCTTTGTGGGGTTCAAAGGGATTAGGTTGACATGACACAGCATCCCTTTTAACAAAGCGCCCAGCTTTTCAGCCTGCTCAATCGTGTCATTTTTCCCATTAATAAGCGCCCATTCAAACGTCAGCCGTCGGCCGGTCTTTTCGATTGTATACCGGCACGCATCCATCAGCTCCGCAATAGGCCAGCGTTTATTTGGCGGGATTAATTTGGTGCGTTCCTCATCAGTTGCCGCATGCAGAGAAACAGCCAAAGGGGTCTGACGTTGCTCATCCGCATACCGTTTCATAGCCGGAATCATACCTACCGTTGAAATAGTAATTTTTCGGTTCCCCAGATCAATACCGGTGGGGTCAGTCATACGATCAATAGATGCCAACGTGTTGTCATAGTTGTGCAGTGGCTCACCCATCCCCATCATCACCACATTCGAGACCCGGCCGTCGTCCGCTTTTAACTTGCGCGAGAAATACGTAAACTGCCCTACTATCTCACCAATCGTCAGGTGGCGCATAAATCCCATCTGACCCGTAGCGCAAAACACACAGCCCATCGCGCAGCCAGCTTGGGTGCTCATACAGACCGTGTTTCGTTTTTCATACCGCATCAACACCGTTTCGATCAATCGGCCGTCGTGGCATTCAAACAGCACCTTTTCAGTAAATCCGTCAGTAGAGAATTCGGTTACAACCGGGGTCAGCTGACCAAACGTCGTTTTTTCAGCCAAGGCATCGCGCAGCTTTTTCGGCAAGTTGGTCATCTCCCCGTGCTCACCTGCAAAGTGGTGATAAAGCCACTCCCACAGTTGCTTGGCCCGGAACTTAGGCTGACCCAGCTCTTTTACCAACGCTTCTAAATCCGCTTTACTAAGATCATAAAGATCAAGTTTTTGTTCGTTATCCATCTCGGGTTACCCTTTCGCCTTTTTAAGCTCGGCCGCCAATTCTAAAATTCCTGAAAAGGCGAAATCCGGTTGGATCTCGCTTGCCGCCAAATCGGCCGGCTGCGTAATCCCCGACATCACTAAAATCGAACGCATATCCACACCAACCGCCCCAGCAATATCTGTATTTAGGCGATCACCCACCATAGCTGTGTTTTGTAGCGTAGCCCCATCCCCAAACATTTTTAACGCTTGCTGGAACATAATGGGATATGGTTTGCCAACCACCACAGCCGTCTGTTCGGTGGCGGTTTCGATGACCGAGATCAAGGCGCCAGCACCCGGCAACAGACCCCGTTCGCTGGGATAAGTGCTATCCATATTGGAAGCGATTAGTTTGGCCCCATGATTCAAGATATGCAGAGCCGAGATGCTCAAATCTTCGTAGGTCACACCGGGATTTAGGCCAGCCACCACAGCAGCGGCCGGTGTTTGATAATCGTCTCGGGCCAACACATTAAAACCCGCTTTAGACATACTTTCAACAAGCCCATCCGCACCTAAAACATAGACGTTTGACCCGGCCGGAAACGCATCTTGCATATAAAACCCGGTTGCTACGGCCGATGTCATGACCTGATTTGGGTCGATGTCGACGTCCATGCCAGCAAACTTTGTGACATATTGATCCAAGGTTTTTGACGAATTATTCGTCGCAAATGCCCAGCTAATCTGCATCGCTTTTAATTGCTCAAAAAAGTCAGGCAGCCCTGGCACCGGCCGATTACCGTGCCATAAAACGCCGTCCATGTCTAAAATAAGGTGTTTAATCTCTTTAAGTGTCATCTCACCAAATTGTATCAGAGCCACTAACGCCAAGCAGAAAACAATATGAAACGTTGGGACGCCTTCCAGAAACATCTTTATGTGAATATTCTACGATAACCCTATGCTCCCTTTCCTCACAAAATCAACCTGCTTATAATCTATCGGCACCTCGCCCGGCAAAACAGAGTGCGAGGTTGCTTTAAAGATATGGAAAACAAAAAAACATTATCGGTGATCATGCCGGTTTACAACGAGGTTAACACCTTAAAAGAAGTGGTAATGGCGGTTTTGGGAACTGAACGCGCCCATGAGCTTCTCATCGTCGATGACGGTTCCACAGACGGAACTCGAGACTTATATCCCGAAATTCAAGAGCTGGACCCGTGTATTCGCGTGATTTTGCAGGCGAAAAATCAGGGGAAAGGGCAAGCCTTACGCACCGGGTTCGACAACGCCACCGGCGATATGGTCATCATTCAGGATGCAGATTTAGAGTATGATCCGCGTGACTACGAACAAATTCTTAAACCTATCGAAGAAGGGCGTGCGGAAGTGGTTTACGGCTCGCGTTTTAGAGGCGGCCCCACAAAAACGATGTTCTTCTTGAACATGATCGGGAATCGATTTATTACCCTAACCGCCAACATTTTATACAACACCATTCTGACCGACGTTGAAACCTGCTATAAAGCGTTTAAACGAGAGGTCATTCAAGGGATTCCCTTAAGATCAAAGGGATTTGACTTTGAGGCAGAGGTGACAGCCAAAATCTTAAAAAGAGGGTACAGAATTTGGGAAGTTCCCATCTCCTACAACGGCCGTGAGTATGACGAAGGCAAGAAGATCCAGCCGTTTAAAGATGGCCCGATCGCCATTTGGTGCCTGATCAAATACAAGTTTGTTGACTGATACTTTCCGACGTGCTTTTGCGTCTTGGGAACAATCTCGTTCCCAGCACAAATTTATCTGGGGGATGCTGATCATTGTTTTAGCGGGGGTTGCACTTCGTTTGGACGGGCTTTTTACCAACACGTTTCATGCGGACGAGGCTCTTTTTGCCACTTGGGCCCGTTATATCGCTGTTTGGCGCGATCCTATGCTCCTCAACACCGCTACCCCGATCGACAAACCGCCGCTGCTTTTTTATAGCCAAGCGCTATTTTATCCACTGCAAGGTCCAGTTGAGTGGGCCGCACGTCTGCCTAATTTTTTCGCCAGCGTTCTGCTGATTCCGCTTGTCGGCCGAATAGCTTTTGACATAACCGGTCATCATGTGAAACGAGCTTGGCTGGCAGCGGCCGTTGTTGCCTTCTCTCCCATCAGCATCCAATTTTCAGCCACAGCGTTTACTGACCCTCTGCTAACTTTTTGGATTACGCTTGCCCTGTGGAGCGGTCTCAACCAATCCCGCAAACCGGCCGGACTGTGGCTGGGGCTGGCGTTTTTAACCAAATATCAGGCGATCCTGTTTTTACCCCTTATCTTGTGGCTCGAACGGAGCCATCCCGCCAAACTAAAAAAATCTTTAGCATGGTTCGCCATGTGCATAGCCGCCCTGCTTGTGTGGGATTGGGCCCCAAACGGCCAGATTGATCTCTTCGGCCGCCAACTGTCAGCCTACGGCGGCATCGGGTTAAGCGATTCAGTCGCATTCATCGCTCAACTTGATCGCTGGGTCAGCCATTTTCCCCACTTGTTGGGATGGGGCTTAACGGGGCTGATCTTGGTCTGGTTAGCCAGTCTGTGGTTCCAATCTGGCAAAAACAGATTTCAACAAACCGGTCTAGTTTTTGCCAGCTACGCGGCCGGGTACGTTGTCTTGCACTTGGTGATTGTTAATCTTTCAGAGCCACGCTATAGCCTGCCCTTGCTCCCGTTGTTGGCTGTCGCAATCGCAACTCTACCGGCTCTGACTATTCACACGCCCCAAACTTCGTTTCCCGGTGCATCACTGTTGCCAACCATCCTATTGGGGCTATGCCTAATTTTGCCAGCGATACCGGCCGCATCTGGCCAATACCCCTTTGGCGGCCGACCCGAAAACGACGCTGGTGCCAGCCGGATTGCGCAAACATTGATCCATGAGCCGTATGGCACCGTGCTTTATGATCACGAATACAGTTGGCACTGGCGCTATCATTTTTTCTACAAAGGGGTGCATGTAGAGTGGTTTGAAAATCCGGCCGATTTGCTTGAAAACCTAACCGCTTTTTTCGACCCAAACTCGCCTGACAAACGCTTTATCGCACTTAAAAGCAACGATCCGATGACAATTAGCGTAAAAGGTTTGTTATCAGAACACGGCTACAGGCTAGAACCGGCAGCAAATGAGGGTAAAATTGAGCTATATTTAATTACGGGCAACTAAGCGCCCCATCAAAACTATGACAGAACAGACTTTTATTCCACAACCGCTTGAAGAAATTATCGAAGACTTTGACTTTTTAGAAGGGCAAGAAAAACTCATGCATCTGCTAGAGCTATCTGAACGCCTGCCTGATTTGCCGGAGCGCTTAATGTCTGTGCGCGACAAATTTGAACAGGTGCATGAATGCATGTCTCCCGTTTTTATTTACGCAGAGATGGAGGGAGATCAAATTGAGTTCCATTTTGACATTCCGCGTGAAGCCCCCACGGTGCGTGGCTTTGGCATGATTTTGAAGCAAGGGCTCGCCAACCTAACACCGGCCGAGGTCATTTCTGTACACCCTGAATTTTATCTTCAAATCGGATTAAAAGAGGTCATTACCGGCCAGCGGTTAAACGGCATGGGAGCGATTTTACGCTACATGAAGCGTTTAGCGGCCGAAAAAACAAATTGAGTTAACGCTCAACTCAGCCCCCGAAAAGCGATCTTCAGCATAGACTGAGGATCGCTTTTTTTGTTCCCATTTCCCGACAGTCAAACCTCTGAAAAAGCGACCTAGGACCTAATTTGCCCATCTCAAATTTTCGATATATATTGTTTTGGTAAAGACAAACGGATGCCGTTGCACTTTTACAAAGTTAACAATCTCGCAAGAAGTTCCCAAGAGAAATATACGCAAATGGAGGCAAATTCTCATGAAAGAGTATCTGACAAAAGATATCCGAAATGTGGCAATTGTTGGGCACACCGGCTCTGGAAAAACAACGCTTATCGAGCGCTTGTTGTTTCAGACAGGTGTGACAAAGCGCATGGGTAATGTTCAAAATGGAACATCGCTTATGGACTTTGAAGACGAAGAAATCGCTCGCAAAAGTTCGATATCAACATCTGTCGCCTGCTTTGAACGAAATAACGTCAAAGTAAATCTGCTAGATACTCCGGGTTATATTGATTTTTTGGGGGAAGTTAATAGCTCGCTTCATGTTGCCGAAGGGGCACTGGTGCTAGTGGAAGCCTTATCGGGGGTCGAGGTGGGAACGGAGCTGGCGTGGCAAGAAATTACCAAACGAAATATGCCTAAGGTGCTGGTCATTAATCGCATGGATCGGGACAATGTTCGCCTTAGACGGACGATGGAGAGTGTAAACGCCAGTCTCGACGCCACGTTTGTCCAGATGCAGATTCCGCTGGGTGAAGGGCCAGAGTTTAAAGGGGTGATTGATTTGCTCGCGATGGAATGCCGCTTGGGAGACGACGACCGTCGTGAGCCGATTCCGGCCGAGCTTGAAGAAGAAGCCAAAGCAGCCCGTTTGGCCGTTGTTGAAGCGGCCGCTTTAGGGGACGATGCCCTAATGGAAAAATATTTTGAAGAAGATTTTCTGTCGGATGAGGAGGTTGTTCAGGGATTACGCAAAGCGATGCGCAAAGGGGAAATCACCCCGATTTTATACGCGGCTCCAGAGATTGGAACCTCTGTTTTGCCCGTTTTGGGGGCGCTGACACGACTCATGCCAGCACCCAATGAGGTGCCTGCGCCTATAGCAACCGACGCGCAAGGAGAGCCAGTAGAGCTAGTTTTATCGGCCGATGGGCCGTTATCAGCATTTGTGTTCAAAACCCGAGATAGCCAATATGGCAAAACAAGCTACATACGCGTTTATGGCGGCAAACTCAATTCAGATTCTCGCGTGCTCGATGTGGAGTCTGGAAACGAAGTACGTGTGGGGACTTTGCAGCTCATGCGCGGCCGGGATCAGATCAACGTCAAAACTCTACATGCGGGGGATATAGGCGCCGTGGTTAAACTGGGGGATGTGGCTACAAATTCCTCCCTGTCAGACGCTTCCAACCCACACACCCTACCGGCAATCAGCCAACCGGGTCCGATTACCCAGGTTGCCATCCACCCAGAAACACAGTCAGATGTCGCAAAGTTGAGCGATACACTTAACAGACTGACCGCTGAAGATTTAACGTTGCGCTGGTTTACCGAAAACGCCACTCGAGAAACAATTTTAGCCGGAATGGGAACAACACATTTAGAGATCGCTGTAGCCAAAGCAAAGTCTAAATATGGCTTAAACCTGACCACAACCACGCCGAAGATTCCGTATAAAGAAACGATCTTAGGGCAAAGCAAGGCTGAATACACCCATAAAAAGCAGTCTGGCGGATCGGGGCAATATGCCCGTGTGATGTTGCGGCTTGAAGCGTTACCCGATGACGAGCAGTTTGAGTTTGGGTCAGAGATTTTTGGTGGAGCGATTTCAGCCCCTTTTGTGAATGCCACCGAAAAAGGGTGCCGAAAAGCGCTTGAGTCGGGCCCTATCGCAGGGTTTCCGGTAACGGGTGTGCGGGCCATTGTGTTTGATGGCAAAGAGCACCCGGTTGACTCGAAGGAAATTGCGTTCCAAACGGCCGGCCGTGAGGCGTTTAAAGAAGCGATGATGAATGCTCAACCGGCGTTGCTCGAACCGATATACGATGTACAGGTTACCGTCCCTGAAGAAAATATGGGGGATATTTTAGGGGACATGAACGGCCGTCGTGCCCGGGTTCAGGGGATGGAAACGGCGGGAAATCGGAGTGTGATTAGAGCCGAAGTCCCCTTATCAGAAATGCAATCTTATTCGGCCGATTTACGCTCGATGACCGGCGGGCGAGGTGTGTATGGGATGGCGTTTTCCTATTACGGACAAGTGCCAACCCACCTGCAATCAAAAATCGTTTCCCAAGTTAGCTCCTAAACTTAGTCAAAAGATAGGTACTATTCAGCACTCCGATAATCGGTTTAAAACGTGTTACATAGAACGTTGAAACTAGCAAGCGAAAGCTTTTACGTTCCACGCAATACGCTGTCTAGTGCAAATTTTGATGCCTGCTGAAAAATCACAAAAGATAATCCCAAAAAGGCTTGAGAAATCTAAATTCTCAAGCCTTTTTTGTTGTGAATGACCTGTAAAAAATTGTATTTCTTTCGGCTAACCCTATTTTCGTAGGAAATTGCTCAAGGTTTAAGTAGTACTCTGGGTGGATGTAGAATGAGTATATGCTGCACCAACGACTCAAAATGGAATTGAATCGCATCTGAACACCCTTTATCGCCTAAGCAATTCCAAATATCTTGAATTTCGTACTCATATTCAATCTGAAGCCTGCACCACGATTTTTGAATACTGATTACCAACTAGGGAAACAATTTATGTGGAACTCAACCAATTCGATCCAAAGGGGAGCTACAACCACCCTTTATTTTTCAACTCTCTTTTTACTCCTCGGCCTATTTTTTACCACCTGGACACCAGCAGAATCGATGGATGAAGCCGAACTCTCGATTTCTGCAGCTTCAGCTGATGAAAACGATGGGGAGCTCGTTTTTACCGTGTCACGCACAACCGCCACCGACGCGGTTACGGTAACAGTTGCCAGCACAGACAATAGTGCAACTGCCGGTTCTGATTATGTTGCATTCAACGAAGAGATTGAATTTTCGGCCGGGGGTGATTTAACCAAAGAGATCACAGTCACCGTAAATGGGGATCTAGACGTTGAGTTAAATGAAACATTCACCATGACACTCAGTGCACCTGTGAGCGCTACTCTCTCTACAACCAATTCCACCGCAGTTGGAACCATTGTGAATGATGACTCCGCATCGGTAAAATTTAACTTTAGCGGCATCGTAAGCGGTACAGAGGGGAGCACGCTTAATTTTCCCGTTTTGGTAGACAACTCGATTGATGGAGGCTTTTCACTAACTTACACAGTGGCGGCACAATCTGCGTCAAACGGAGACTTTAATGTAACCACGGGCTTGCTTAACTTTGCGGGTGGTACTGTGGGCGAGTCACAAGTGATTCAAGTTAATGCTGTAAATGACTCTATCGTAGAAAATGCCGAAACATTTTTGGTAACCATCGGGGCAGCAAGCAACTCGATCTACGCAGGATCGATTATTTCGACCCCAAGTTTAAACAATCATCAAAAAGTCGGGCAGATTAACGATAACGACAGCGCTGAAGTTACCATTGAAATCAATTCAGCTGCAGAAAACTCCGGTTCACTTCCATTCACTGTCAAATTATCAAATCCGGCCGGTGCCCCAGTTAGCGCAAATGTTAGCACCACAGATGGCACGGCAAAATCTGCAACAGATTACACCGCACTTTCAGGGCAAACGATTACCATCCCGGCCGGGCAGCTATCCGCCTCTGGGTCGATTAACGTCACCAACGACGATCGGGTTGAGCCAGATGAAACATTAAGCATCAAAATTGATTCAATCCAGAACGGCGGTTTAAACATAACCACCGGAGGACAAACCAGCGACACAGGGTCGATCACTAATGATGACTCAGCGACGATTTCAATTGCTCCTGCAGGGGAAACTTTCGAAGGCAATCTAGGCTCTTCAGTTATGCAATTTGAAGTCACATTAGATAAACCGGTTGTTGGTGGATTTAATATCAACTACTCAACAAATGAAGGTTCAGCCACAATATCAGACGGAGACTTCTCACCAAAATCTGGCACACTGTCATTCAGCGGAAGCCGCGATGAAACGAAAACTATCTCTGTCAATATCAACGGAGACTCAAAAATCGAGCCTGATGAAACGCTGAGCATTACGCTAAACAACATTGGCAACACATCACTCGCTAGTGATTTACAAATTGACGATAGCAAAAAAACCGGCACGATCAAAAACGACGACACCATCAAGCTCTCGCTAGAAACCGGATCTGTTGAAGAATCTGCTGGCAGCCTGCCGTTTACCATCACGCTCGACACCCTTGAGACGGTCCCTGTCACTGTCACCATTAGCTCTAACAACGGCAGTGCAACCACAGGTGACAACGATTATGTGCGGCTAACTGCGGTTGATTTAGTTATTCCTGCAAATCAAAAATCTCTAACCTCGTTTATCACCTTAAACAACGACAATAAAATTGAATATGACGAAACATTGTCAGTCTCGATGCTCTCGTTTGTCTCAAATGGTGATGAGGTGTCTGACACGGTTCCCCCACCGTCAACGGGCAGCATCATAAATGATGATACGGCCGAGGTGATCATTGTGGAGCCTGTTTCGATTTTAGAAGGTGATACGGGGAATCAAACCCTTGTTGTGACAACTAAACTAAACAACGACGTTGTAGGCGGCTTTGACATCGATTATAAAGCGACGGCCGGTACAGCAACTGCTGGAGACGACTTTGCACCCACAAACGGGACGCTTTCATTCAATGGGACAGCCAATGAAACTCAAACGTTCTCGGTTCAGATTTTGGGTGATGAAGATGTTGAGCCAAACGAAACGATTTCGCTTTTGCTCGAAAATGCATCAGACAGTGATTTTGCAAGCATCATCACCTCTCCCATCACCCCTGTAATCGGCACGATTATTGACAACGATACGGCCGGGGTCACCGTTTCTGACGAAACAATTGTTGAAGGTGAATCTGGTCAGCAGATTCTAACGTTTGAAGTGTTCTCAACCCGGAAAGTTGTCGGTGGGTTTACAGTTGATTATGCAACTGCTAATGATAGTGCAACCGCCGCTGACAATGATTATGAGACAGCTACCGGCACACTCACATTTGTGGGTGATGCGGCCGAGGTCCAAACCTTCAGTGTGACAGTCAATGGTGACGCAAAAGTTGAACCGTCAGAATCTTTCAAGGT
>JAHDEN010000001.1:16312-30342 GCA_020628815.1 Chloroflexota bacterium
AACTTAAGCAACATTTCAGCATCCAATGTTGAAATGTTAGATGGAGAGGGTATTGGTGCAATCGAAAATGATGACACAGCCACACTCTCAATCCAACCGCCCATTATTTTGGCTGAAGGTGGCCGTGGCAGTCAGCCGGTGACCGTCACTGTGTCTCTCGACAACCCTGTTGAAGGGGGAGTAGAGCTGACTTGGTCTGTGGAAGAAGATGGCGCAACAACGGCCGACGATGATTACGCGGTTAGCGTCGCCCCACTTGTCTTTAATGGATCAACAACGGGTCAGACTCAAGAGATCATTCTTCAAGTAAATGGGGACACAAAAGTTGAGCTAACTGAAGCTCTAAATATCAAGTTGGGCGCGTTAACGTTGCCGAATGATATTGCGGCCGGTGATGTCTCACTTGGCTTAGCCTCAACATCAGTAACGATTCAGAATGATGATCAAGCGGAAATCACGTTTGAAGATGTTTCTCAACCAGAAGGCACATCAGACACCCCGACACAGTTCACCATCAATGCGGTTCTAAGCTCGGCTACAGATGTCCCTGTAACGGCCGTCTACTCAACTACGTCTGGCACCGGTTTGGATGGGGTCGACTTTATCGGCGCGACCGGCACGGTGACCTTCACAGGTGGGTCTAACGAGGTCCAAACGATCACAATCGAAGTTCCGGCAGATGCAGACGTTGAAGATACAAAAACCTTCACTGTAAGCGTTGGTGCGATTTCGGCCGAAGGCCGCAACGTGATTGCCGGTTCAGATGCTACAGTTACGATCCAAGACGATGATTCAGAGATTGAGCCACCCACATTTATCTACAATGCATTCCTGCCGGTCACCTCTCGTGATTATGAACCGGTATTCGCACCAGATTTAATTGTGTCAAACGTGAGTGTCTTTTCTGATTCTCTTGAAGTTACCATCAAAAATATCGGGAACGCTTCGGTCACGAAACCGTTTTGGGTTGACAGTTATATCAACCCGACATCGGCACCAACCAAAGTCAACCAAACGATCATTGAACTTGGTAGCCAAGGATTTATCTGGGGCGTTGACGGCTCAAAAGGGGCATTCCCCATTCTTCCCGGTGACGAAATCATCTTAACAGTTGATGGTGATTACTATCGGCCGGATGATTCAAATTTCACCATGGGTACAATCCCCAGCGGCTCATCGATTTACGTACAGGTTGACTCGTTCGGGCTGAATCCAGATTATGGTGCGGTCCAAGAGCGACATGAAATCGAAAGCGGAAGTTACAACAACATTTTTGCGGCAACAGGCCCCTAAATTAAACGCTAACCATTAAGTCAGAGCCTCGGCTGGATAACGCAATTATTCGGCCGGGGCTTTTTTATTTTCCAACGCAAGCATCCCCAAGGTCCACCATGCCGAAACAAACAGATTTCTAAATGTCGCAACGACTAAAGAAATCACAATGACACCCAGCTCAAAAACAAGCCAGCTATCTACCGCAAACTGAGTCTCAATCAGCCAGCGAATCGCCCCCACGCCTGCTAACAGTGCCCCATTAATGCCATAACTAACCGCCCCTGTAAACAACAGCCACCCTAAAACAGGTGCTAAATTTTGCTTAATAAATTGGCTCGTCTGTTTAATCGACTCCCGTACAGACAGATCATCAAAAGCGGCTAGCCGAAAGGCAAGAAGCCGGTAAAGATAGGCCAATATCCCCAACGGAATAATTAGACACAGCAATGGAAGCACAAGCACCCCAAGCATACCCACGACGGGGGAAATTTGCAATGTGGATCTACTTTGGACCGAGAGCAGTAGACTCCCACTCATCCCTGCAAGCAATAAAAGGATGAGTAACAAATTGACAAACAGGGGAAACAAAACGATGGTGTCAATCGCAACAAATCGGCCGAGAAGCGCACGCCCTTTCTTCCAGTGAGTGAGTCGTTCGACTGTCGCGTTTTGATGGATAGAACGGACCCCATCAATCAATACCGCCTGCCCGATGGTAGCCACACACCATAGCCCGCCTAAAAGGATTGAAAACAAAAATATGCCTCCAATTACCTGTGGCAATCTTTGTGTGATCTCCCCCAAATTTAGGATGAGTTTTTCGATTTGACCTAAATTTATCTGGGAAAGATCGGGGGTAAATGGGGCGGCTAGCAGGCGGGGCAGATCAACGGCAAGGGCAAACAGAAATGCTGGTAACCAAAGCCAGCGTCGGCCGAATGTTATTTCAGCGGCTTGTCTTAATATCCTTGAAAAATTCAAAGCCATTTACTGTCCCCATCAAACCGGGTTGGATGGAGACAGCTTCTTTGCTGAGATTAAGAGGTCAGCGGAGATACGGGCAAATCGTCTGGCCCTTTTTCTTCTGGAGCAGCGGCCGTAGTGCCGTCAAGTTCCAGATAAGCGAGGGTAAATGTCGCTGACCTAAATGCGATAAAAATCGAGCTAACCGCAGCTGCCACAACAATCATCGCAATTAAACCGGCTACCAGTAACCCAATCGCTCCGGCCCCCGGTGTATCACCTTCCATAAAAGCGAAAAATACCGGCAAACCAGCACCGATCAACAGCGGGATTGAAGCAACAAGCGCGACAATATTGACGATAAAACCGACAATGGTAAACAGAAAGCCTAAAATCAAAATATCAGCAGCGTGCTTTTTTAGAAACTGCCAGCCGTATTTGATTGAAGCCCACGCATCCATCCCCTTAAAAACGATCCCTCGCTGGGCGATCGGGTAGATGAGACCAACGATGAAGCCGTAAGGGACTAGCAGACAGCCTAAACAGATAATTGGTATAAAAATGAGAGGGGAGAAATCATCAAAATTTCCCAATCCGCCGAAAAACAGAAGCGCACCTAGACCCAATAGTGCTAGCACAAAGGCGATTGGGATAATGAGCAAAAGCAAATTACACACAAATATGGGAGAAAGAAAAGCTCGGCCGTCTGTGAACGCCTTTTTAAAGTTGCTCGAACCACCCCCATTAATTTCAGCCACAGATTTGATCATGCCAGCTTCCGATACCATCCGAATCAGCCATAAAACAATTCGTACGATTAAAAGGGCGCAAATGATCGCGGCCGCCGTACCGATAATGGTAGGCAAGGCTGATTCAAAGGAGCCGAAATCAAACCCGAACTCATTCAAAAGATCTTCAAATGCTCCAAATTCTTCCGATCCGCTATTCCCTGTGGGGATGTTGTTGACGCGGCTACTCCCTCCGCCGCCACCGCTGCTACCACTCCCTCCTAATGCGGCTAAAAATGCCAGCACGTACAAAAATTTATTATTCCATGTGATCTGCCAACCCCGTTTAAAAAGATCTCCAAAATCCATCACTGTCTCCTTTTGGCGTAAAAGTCTAATTTTGGATGCAGGCTTACGTTCAGTTACTTTTTATTCCCACTCAATTGTGCCGGGTGGCTTGGATGTAATGTCGTAGGTGACTCGGTTGATGCCGCGCACTTCGTTCACAATACGGCGACTTACCTCAGAAAGTAGCGAATAATCTAATCTTGCCCAATCGGCCGTCATGAAATCTTCTGTGGCAACCGCACGTAGTGCGACAACCTCGTCATAGGTGCGCTGATCACCCATCACCCCCACGCTTTTGACCGGCAACAATACCGCAAAAGCTTGCGCCGTTGCCCCTTTTAGCAAACCGGCTTGGCGCAGTTCACCGGTAAAGATGGCGTCCGCCTGGCGTAATTTTTCAAGTCGCTCCCATGTGATTTCACCCAAACAGCGAATGGCTAATCCCGGCCCAGGAAACGGCTGGCGCCATACGATTTCATCTGGCAAACCAAGAGCGGTTCCGATATTGCGAACTTCATCTTTAAACAGCCAACGCAGCGGCTCAACAAGCTCAAACTGCATGTCGTCTGGCAAGCCACCCACATTGTGGTGGGTCTTGATCGTATGCGCTTCCGGCCGGTCCGATGCCGCACTCTCGATCACATCGGGGTAAATTGTCCCCTGAGCCAAATAATCGATTTGACCCAACTTGCGCGCCTCTCGTTCAAAAATGCGCACAAATTTATTGCCGATGATTTTCCGTTTTTGCTCTGGATCGGTAATCCCAGCCAAGTCGTCCAAATACTCTTCAACCGCATTCACAGGGACCAAATTCATCCCATGGCGCTTGCCAAAAGTCTCGATAACCTGCGCCGCTTCCCCTTGGCGCAACATGCCGTGATCTATAAAAACAGAAACCAGCTGATCCCCAATCGCTTTGTGGATGAGCGCTCCCGCAACCGCGCTGTCTACTCCCCCGCTAAGACCGAGCAATACGCGGCCGTCTCCGACTTGCTGGCGAATCGCTTCGACCTGCTCTTGGATAAAGTTTTCTGCGGTCCAATCCGCTTTTACACCGCACACGTTGAGCACAAAGTTCCCTAAAATTTGGGACCCTTTAGGCGTGTGGACCACTTCTGGATGAAACTGGACGCAATAATATTTTTTGGCAACATCCGCAGCGGCCGCAAATGGGGCATTGCTCGTTGCGGCAACCGGCAAAAATCCGGCCGGGAGCTGCTCCACTTTATCCCCATGGCTCATCCAAACCTGAATATCATCCTCGTCGATGCCCGCAAAGATCGGGCAGGTTTTGTCATTAATGGTGATCTGCGCCCGGCCGAACTCCTTCTCTTCGCTGCCAGCCACAACGCCACCCAATTTATGGGCCAGCAGCTGCATGCCGTAACAAATTCCAAGCACGGGCAAGCCGCTTTCAAGCACATAAGCGGGCAACGTAGGTGCCCCATCCGCATAAACACTTTCAGGCCCACCGCTTAAAATAATCCCTTTAGGATTAAGTGCCAAAATACGTTCGGCCGGTGTACGCCAAGAAAACATTTCGCAAAACACATTCGCTTCACGAACCCTCCGTGCAATCAACTGAGAGTATTGAGAACCATAATCAAGAACAACAATTGTATCGTGTGACATATCCTTTTTTGTGGGTGATCAGTCGTTAATAGAAGGGAATGGCGGGGAATCCAAAACCTAAAAACGGATTGGTTAGATGAAATTAAAGTAACTTTTTGCCGCAGTCTGCATGTACGCCCAGATTGTAACACCCCCATTAAAAAATCCCTCAAATCATTGTTTAGCATTCGGCATTTGCTACCATTCGGCATTATGGAAAATCAAGATCGTTCTCCCCTTGCAAAGTTTATAGCCGAATACAGCTATTACATGACATTGATTGTGGCCCTTGTGGCGATGTTAGGCAGCCTGTTTTTTAGCGAAATACGTCAGTTTGAGCCGTGCCGCATGTGCTGGTTCCAACGCATCTGCATGTACCCAATCACCGCACTCGCCTTGGTTGGTATCATCAAACAAGATGAGTATTTGCCCTACTACGTACTCCCATTATCCCTAACCGGATTATTTATCTCGGTCTGGCACATTTTGGTGCAGAACGGCATCATCGTGCAATCTTCGGGGTGTACCACCGTTTTATGCTCCATCAAATACATCAACTGGCTTGGGTTTATATCAATCCCAGTTTTGGCCGGAACCGCATTCACAATGATCAGCGGATTGATGATTGCAAGCCTCGTTTTAAATCGGGAATAATTCCTAATCTTGCAGAGGCGAATCTTGTACTTGCCCAGTCTTCGTTTTTAAGACTGGGCTTCTTTCTCTTTTTTAAACCGCCGCCTTCTGAGCCTGCAGCAGCCTTTTTGCCTTGCGCGGCAAGTAAAGGACCGCAACCAACAAAAACATTGAAAATGCAAAGCCGACGATGTTGATCAGGTTATACTGTCCCAGCTGGAATACCCAGCCGACCGACAGACTCGCAATACCGGCCGCCACCGAGACGAAGGTCTCTGCGATCCCCTGCATTTGTCCCCGCTCTGACTGAGCTAATGAGTTAGAGAGCAAAGATGAGCCCGCCACAAAGGCGAAGTTCCAACCCAAGCCCAACAAAAACAGCCCCAGCGCCAAAATCGGAATATTTGTGGCAAAAGCGGAAACAACCGTTGACAGTGCCAAAACAACAGCACCGGCCAAAATCATATTAAGACGGCCAACCATGTCGATCAAATAACCGGAAAAGATTGAGATACCAAACATGCCCAAGGTGTGAAACATAATCACACGCGAGACGGAGGCGGTCATTTCGTCGTTGGTTAGAGCTAGGTCAAGACCCGACTGGATGTGCACCGATGTAATCACCATCACTAGGGTCATGACAAAATAGGCCAAGGTCATAGCCAGAACGGACAGCTGAACCATCGGTTGGCTAAAAATCTCTGAACGGGATCGGGCTTCACCTGCCGATTCAATACTGTGGGGATTATTGGCAGCTTCTTCGGCCGCGATCAGCTCCCCAATTTCACGCGGATCGGGGCGCAGGAAGATAAACGTCACGGCGGCCGCAATCACCATCATCACAGCTGCGACAGCAAATGGGCCGGTATCGGCCGGGAGTCCAAACGGCTCGATCCAACGGCGCGAGGCGGGCACAAGATTTGGCCCCAAAACAGACCCAACCGTTCCGGCAAAAACAATCGCACCAATCACCGTCGCCCGGCGATCAAGCTGAAAAACCTCGGCACTCACAAAGCGGCTTTGATCCCCTGCTGTACGTGAAACGCCGATAAAGAATGACCCCACCATAAACAACAGATAGCTTTCAGATGCGATTGCGGCGATCCCGATTAAGGCACCCACAACAAAAGCAAAATAGCCGCTGGCTAAGGCAAAACGTCGGCCAAGTCGGTCCATCATCACACCAAAGGGATAGGCAAATAGTGCCCGGCCAACCAAGATGATTGTATTGGGAACACCGGCTTGGCTCTCGCTGCCACTTAAATAGATCGAGATGATCGGTGTTAGGGTAAACGTGGCGATAAAACTGGCCGAAAATAAGCTCTGGGCGAAGAAGATAATTCCGGCTAAACGGTACTGTACATTGGTCTCAACTTTTTGCATAAGCCAACTTTATCTTGGTTGAAATGATTAAGCCATGGTCATAGATGGCTGTTTTCAAATCCTTATTTGTCGGTGCCAAACAACAATTCGAAAATTTTCTACCAGAAGGGTACACTTCTCGCATGGCAACAATTTTTGAAAACAAACGGATTATTTTGGGTGTAACAGGCTCTATCGCCTGCTATAAAGCGGTAGATTTGGCGTCAAAATTAACGCAGCAAGGTGGCTTAGTAGATGTGATTTTGACAGAGTCGGCCCAGAGGTTTGTTTCAGCCTTAGCGTTTCAATCTGTTACCGGCCGGCCGGTGTACAGCAACATGTGGGATGACCGTGAGCATGTGCAACATGTAAACTTGGCCGAAACGGCTGACCTAATGGTCGTGGTGCCTGCGACTGCGAATACGCTGGCCAAACTGGCCCATGGCATGGCGGACAATCTGCTAACGCTCACGGCCGTTGGGTTGCGCGCACCGCTGGTTGTTGCCCCTGCCATGGACGGCGGCATGTACGCCAATCCGGCTACAGTTGCTAACGTAGAAACGTTGTTGTCTCGTGGCGTCCATTTTGTTGGCCCGGCCGAAGGGCGCATGGCGAGCGGGCTGATGGGCAAAGGGCGCATGGTTGAACCGCTTGATATTTTGGCCGCACTCCGGCCGATTTTGGGGCGGGATGGTTTGCTGGCTAGGCGCAAGGTCGTGGTCACAGCGGGCCCTACTCGCGAAAAGATCGATCCCGTACGCTTCATCACCAATCGCTCAACCGGCAAACAGGGGGTTGCTTTAGCCCAAGCCGCCATTGATGCCGGTGCAGATGTCACCTTGATTTTAGGGCCGGTAACCGTTGATCCCCCCAAAGAATGCACCGTCATCAATGTCACTTCGACACTTGATATGCACGATGCCACAGTGGAGGCGTGTCAGAATGCTGATATTTTGTTGATGGCAGCGGCGGTTTCTGACTTCACTCCATCCACTAAATCTGACCAAAAAATCAAGAAAACCCAAGCTGAAGCATGGGGGATGGCGATCGGGCTTGAGCGCACGCTGGACATTTTGCAGGCGATCCAGAAAAAACGGGAGAAATCTGGGTTCCCTAAAGTTGTTTTGGGCTTTGCGGCCGAAACACAGGATGCGTTCAAATACGGCCGGGACAAACTTATCCGCAAAGGGCTTGATTTTATCGCCATAAACGATGTGACTGCGCAGGGAGCCGGTTTTGGGGTGAGCACCAACCGGGTCACATTGCTGGATGCGGACGGCCTTGTGGCAAAATTTCCGCTGCAATCAAAGGCCGGTGTAGCGGAGCAAATTGTGATCCGCGTTGCGGAAGAACTTGAGTAATCAAATCGATTTGATTTTTGAAATTAGAGAGCCCGTACTAGTTTAGGTCCCCTATTTCGGACCTTTTGCCTACCCCTTATCTCCCAAGATAGCCTGAAAGGACTGCTTGCCTCCCTTAACATTCACGCCTGGTTAACGGTAAACTGCTCTGGTAAACGAAATACTAAATTTGTGGATCGGGCATTTATTTGCACCAAGAAAAGTAAAGCTACTAACCCACATTTAGAAAATTATCATTGCCCCCTTCCGATCCAGTCAATAGATCAGAATTGATTGGGCCACAATCTATGCACTAAGTGATTTCTTAATCACTGTCGGTGACTTATGCAAATGCTAAACGGAGGCTAGCATGTCATATGACGCTTATCACTTCTGGAAAACAGTACCGAACACAGAAGAACCCTTACTTACAATTGTGATACCCGCTTACAACGAGGAAATTCGCATTATTCCTACAGTTGGTGCAATCGCTTCACACGTATCCGGTTTAGGATTCCCGTGGGAGCTAATTGTTGCTGATGACGGTAGCAGCGATCGAACCGTTGAGCTTTTGCAAAGAACCGGTTTTGCCAATATGCGGGTCTTGATCGCCGAAAAGAATGGGGGGAAAGGGTCGGCCGTTAGGCGCGGTGTTAAAGCGGCACGCGGCCAATATATCTTATTTAGCGATGCAGATAATTCGACTCCAATTGAAGAGGTTGACAAGCTACTAAATTATTTAAGAAATGACAAATATGATGTCGCTATCGGTTCAAGAGCGGCCGATGGTGCCGAAGTCGCCAAGAAAAGCATGTTCCGTCATTTACTCAGTAACGGGTTGCACTGGATCGTCAAAGCCTTCTTCCGAATTGGCGTAAAAGATACCCAATGCGGTTTCAAAATGTACACCCGTGAAGCGGCTCTCAGATTACATGAGGCTCAAACGATTATGGGGTTTTCGTTTGATCTAGAAATTCTGTATTTAGCCGGAAAATTTGATTTTAGTATTGTCGAGGTTCCAGTTTCTTGGGTCGATGCACCCGGATCGAAAGTGGATACCCGAAAAGAAATTCAACGCTTTTTACGAGATTTGCTCATTATCAAGAGCAATGATCTTAAAGGGGTTTATGCCAATGCCTAAGCCATTAAAAATCGGAATGATTTCCACTTTTCCTCCGGGGAAGGGATCATTAAACGAATATGCATATCACTTTGTGCGCCACATGCGTACCAAAGCAGAAGTATCTGAAGTGGTCATTTTTGCAGATAACCTATTAAACGGAGAGGGTGAGTATCAAGATCAACCTGCAACTGATTCTCTTTGCCCACTAACGATCGTGCCCTGCTGGGAATTCGGCCGTAAACGAAACTCTGTCAGGATCATGAACGCCGTTGCCAAAGCAAAGCCAGATGTGATTTTGTACAACATGCAGTTTGCGACCTTTGGTGGCGACAAAGTTTCTGGCGCATTGGGGCTTATGTCTCCCGCTTTGGCCAGATTAAGCGGAATCCCAACCATCGTGTTGCTCCACAACATTATGGAGACGGTTGACCTGCAAAGTGCAGGATTTGCTCAAAACGCGTTAATCGAGAATGTGATCCGCGGCTTTGGCAACATGTTTACCCGGATGATCTTAACGGCCGACATCGTGGCGCTAACCATCCCCAAATATGTAGAAATTCTGACTGAGAAGTATGAAGCGAACAACGTGGTGCTGGCACCACATGGCTCGTTCGAAGCTGAAAAGCCAGAACCGTCGTTTGATCTAAATCCCGGCCCATTGCAAATCATGAGCTTTGGAAAGTTCGGCACCTATAAAAAAGTTGAACCGCTCATCGAGGCGTTCGAAATCTTGCAAAACAGCGGAGATCGCCCCCCTCTTGAGCTCGTAATCGCCGGAACAGATAGTCCCAATGCCAAAGGCTATTTGGCAAATGCCCAAAAACAGTACAGCCATGTCAAAAACATGCGCTTTACCGGCTATGTGGCTGAAGAAGATGTCCCGGTCATTTTTGGTGATTCGGCCGTCGTTGTTTTCCCTTACTCCAGCACAACGGGCAGTTCGGGCGTGTTGCACCAAGCGGGCAACTATGGCAAAGCCACCGTTTTGCCAAACATCGGCGACTTTGCTGAGGTCATCATGGATGAGGGATATACGGGTGAGTTTTTTAAACCGGAAGATGTGGAGAGCTTAACCACAGCGATCGCCCGTGTGATTGATGATCCGGTTAACCGAGAAAAAATCGCTCGACAAAACTATTTGGCCTCACAATGGCTACCGATTTCAGAAGTAGTTGATTGGTACATTTTCCACTTTCAACTGCTACTCGAAAAACAGAAAAATCTGAATGCGGTTGTTACTTAATCCCCATTCACACCTAATGAGTTACCCGTTACTCTTACAAAATATTGAACGGCAATAACTAATTTTCTGAACCCGTTCAATTGGGTTATCTAGGAGATATGACAATGATTGGAACAGTCTCAAAACTTGAATTAGATGGTCGCTTTGATGCGTACCAAGCGCAAGGCACCAAAGTTTGGTTAAAAGAAGAAGTTGAAAAAATGAGCGGACAAGGCGTCAAGGCCAACATTTTGGTTGATATGTCAAAAGTAACGTTCATCGATTCGGCCGGACTTTCAGCCTTGGTTGTTGGAATTAAAAAAGCACGCGAACACGGTGGAACTTTACACCTGTTTGGTTTACAGCAAGCGGTTCAGATTATTTTTGAACTCAGTTGGCTAGACAAAGCTTTCCCTATTTATATTACAGAAGACGAGGCAACCAAAGCGTTCAACTCATAATCAAAAACAGGTTTTCCTCTTGATTATGTCTCGTTCAAAGCTGCTGTCTAACATTTTGCTTCAAGGTCACTTAACACGATGAACCAAACTTGGGTTCTAAACCGAAAAACTAAAGTTTATCTTGAGTCTCTTGGAGAAAATTGGCTAAAAGCTGGTGCTGATAGTTTCGGTTTCCGTATCAACGGCCGGACCGTCTATTGCATCCGCAGCGAGAGTTACCGTGACCGGGCTTCGGCAAAACCGACCCAAGAGGTGATTCAAACGCAACAGTCGATCGGGCTAAGCAATGAATTCAGCTCAGTTGCAGAGCTGCTTTCAATCAGCTCAAGAGTACGCCTTGGCGATTCGCAAAACGGCACGCTTTTTGTAGATGGGCTTGACGGGCTCACGCATCAAAAGCGGCTTGATTTAGACGCAAACTTTTTTGGCGACACGCAGCAATTACAAAGCGATGTAGATTCGATTTCTGATGAGCTGGTTGAAAAACAGGACCAATTGGTCACCCTGTATCAACTTAGCCAAACGATGCGGCGGCATCTTGAAATACAGCCACTTTTTTCATCGCTAATCGTCACGCTGCAATCGCTTTTTCATTCGCAAGGATTATTTACGCTCGTAAGCAGCGGTGGGTTATCTCCCATCGTCTCAGCTTACCCAGATAATTCGTTGCTAGACGGCAATATTATTCGTGCATTGCAAGAGATGCACCAAGAAAAAGAGTCAACGATTTTTAATGAAACTGACTTCGAAAAAATCGAGAATCTGCTCTTTTTACCCCTCCATGTCAAAGATCCTTTTCAAGCGAGCTTTGTCTTTGTTAACAAATTAGACGGCCAATTTACCACGCCAGACTTAAAGTTGGCACAGCTCATCGGTGAGCAAATAAGTGCCCAATTTGAGTATGTTCAACTCCATCAAGAGCTGCTGAACAAGGCGAAATTACAGGCCGAGGCAGACATGGCGCGCAATGTACAAATGCAGCTCCTGCCAACCACCCCACCGGCGATTGCAGGGTTAGATTTGTTTGCGCAATCAAAACCAGCGTCCCAAGTGGGTGGAGACTTTTATGTCTTTTTGCCCGATGCCCCTTTACCGCAGTTTGTGTTAGGGGATGTCTCGGGCAAGGGTATGCCGGCCGCGCTTTTGATGACGATGTTACGTTCATCTTTCCAAAGTGCAGCCAGGGTCAACCACAATCTTGATCAGTTAACGGCCGACGTGCTGAACGATGCGAACCGCAGCATGTATGGTGACTTTACGGCCGTAGAAATGTTCGCAACCGCCATTGTTGCTGCGTTCGATCTCGAAACTCGAGAACTGAGTTACAGCAACGCCGGTCATTCCCCAGTCATTTACTGTCCAGCCGGGGGAAACCCAGAAATATTGCCCGCCAACGGCCCTGCGATGGGTGTCGTTGATATGGATGTAGCAGGGCACGATTCAATTAAGCTTCATCCTGACGACTTATTCATTATTTGTACCGATGGATTTGTTGAAGTTTGGAATGAAGATGGGGAAATGTACGGCTACGACAGATTACTAGAATTAGTGTCATCCATCCGCCACTACTCCGCAATGGAAATAGCGATCGAAATGTATATGGCTATTGAAGAATTTAGCGGCACCCGTGAGCAAGACGATGACCAGACATTGATCGTCACGAAAGGAGTAGATCATGAGTCAAAGTGATTTTAACATTCGAATCGACTTACCAAGTACACATCGCTTTTTAAACGTGGCCGGTCTGGGAATCGACGCGATACTGCAACGCTTAGGAGATCTGATCCCGGGTGCTGAACAAGTATCACGCGAGGTTCAGGTGGCTGCTCAAGAGATTTGCGCCAATGTAGTTGATCATGCTTATTCTGAAGGTGAAAAAGGCCGATTAACAATTGAAATCAACATTGTTCTAAAAGAATCAAGGCTTGATATTCATATTAAAGACACCGGCAAAGAATTTGAACCTGACTTGGTACGACAACCTGCCCTTGGCGAATTGCAAGAACGTGGGTTTGGACTGTATTTTGCTCAAAAACTGATGGATGAAGTGGTTTATGAACGTGAAGACGGTGAAAACCATTGGCATCTTGTCAAAAAACTAACAGTCGAAGATTCGGCCAATATAGAAGCCGCATTAAATTAATTAAGGATCATTATCCTCAACCATCAATGATCAACACCGCTTTGGCAAAAGCCATTAGTAGTATTGATCTTTTTAAACCAAGAATAGACAGTTGGGTCTTTAACCCACGGAGAATATGCCATGAACATAGCCACACAAGAAGTCGTGAAAAAAGTGATCACTATCTGCCCTGAAGGACGATTAGATTCTTTTGCGGCTCCTCAACTTCGGTCAAAGTTAGTCGCTTTAATCGAAGCTGGGCACAACCAGATCGTTCTTGATCTACGAAATATTGAATTTATGGACAGTGCTGGCATTGCAGTTCTGGTCAACACGCTAAAACGCACACGTCAGACCGGGGGAGACACCAAGTTGGTTACCCCACATGATGAAAGCACTATGCGTATGTTTCGTCTGACACAGTTCGACAAAATTTTCACAATGGTTGAAACACCAGAAGAAGCGATAGATCAGTTTTAATGGAGAAACATATGTCCGTAGTTTTAGTAGTTGATGACTCCCCCGTCATTCGGCGGGTTATGAGCGTAACGTTCGAGAAAAATGGCTTTGAAGTTGAACTAGCCGAAGATGGTCAAGAAGCGCTTGATATTTTGGAAGATGTTGATATTGACGTCGTTTTTGCTGATATCAACATGCCTGTAATGGATGGCATTTCTATGCTGAAAGTTATTCGTCAATCAGCTGAATGGGCCCATCTGCCGGTTGTGATGTTAACTGGTGTTGGTGAAGAAAAAGATCGCGAGGCTGCGATGACGGCCGGAGCGAACGCCATCCTAACCAAACCCTCCAGCTCTAGCGAAATCATCGCCACCATTGAAGGG
>JAHDEN010000001.1:30352-121808 GCA_020628815.1 Chloroflexota bacterium
GGGTTAAACGTTGCCTCGCCCTAACCGCTTGGGGCAAGCGTAAAGTTAACACCCGATTTTATATTCAGGCACAAGCGACTATCTGCTAACAGATTGCTCCCCCTTAAACCTGAATCAATCAAAAGACAAATGGGGATTTGTCCTGTGCATGGAGAATAGAAAATGCAGAAAAGATTAAAAGCTCTGTCAAGAGAGCAAATACAACAACTTTATGCATCGTGTGGTTTAGATCAAGCCGGCCGCCATGACTATACGTTACTCACCCTGTTATTTAATGGGGGAATGACGATTGATGAATTGGCCGACCTGCGTGTGACCTATCTCGACTTTTCAAAACGTTGGATATGGGCAGCACGTGGCTTGGAAAGACCCAGATTCGTTCCGATGAACAGCAAAGCGGCCAAAGCGCTCACAGAATGGTTAGAGAATTATCCTCAGCCCCATTTTGTGTTTGGCAATTGGAATAACGCTCAACCCCCACTCTATCGCTTTCGTTCGCAGGCTCGCAAACAAGCCATTGCAGGGCGCATACAAGAAATTGGGCGCAGTTGTGACATTGATTTGTCTGCCGAGTTGGGCAAAGTCACGCTCACACGTCGTTTGCTAGAAGTATCTGAAGAAGGACAAGAAATTTTATCGTTTATTCCAGAAGACAAGTGGGACATGATCAACCTACCAGTTGAAAATTTACCCCCCTTCTCTGTAGTAAGCGTTAATTCTGACATGCCGATGGCATCAAAAGGCTTTATTCCGGTACCCACGGAGTTTGGGAAACCACCGGCCGAAGATGACATTATTAGAACCGGCCGAGCCATGCTCGAAAAAGCAGCTGCCTCGTTATAGCAGCTTTTATCAATCTGCTTAAGATTTAAGATAGGCGCCTTGCCATCCCCAAATCAAACAAGATTGAAATTCAACCCCCTACTTATAGTTTCGGTTGTCAAAGTAGAAACGTAAACCTTTGATTGCCCCGACACAACAAGTCTGGAGAAATAATATGGCAGCATCACTAAAAACTAAAGTTCAGGAGAAACTCATGCATAACTCAGATATGGTTACGATGGGAGTGAACATTCTCTTTTCGCTCATTGTTGCAGCTTCGTATGTCATGTATGGCATCGCATTTAATCGCTTAGGCGGTTTCCCAGAAGAAAGATCTTTTATGGCGTTTGCGCAATATGCAATCACCGTATTTATTAGCCCCTACTTTATTGCTGGATTGGTTTTAGCCTTAGGTGGCTCTCTGGTTCGCATGGCGCTGTTTAGCTTAATCGGCATTACCCGATCTGCACTAGCGGCCGAGCTATCACTGATCATGATGCTCATCGCATCTGCGATCATTTTCCGCGAATTACCCCGCTTTCCAAAAGATTATTTAGGTGGGCTATTTATTTTAATCGGATCGTATATCGTCGCGACGTAGCGGCATAAGCTAACATCAAATCAAATTGAAAGATATCGTTCTTGCCCTACCCAGAGCGCTTGTATTTTAAACGAGTTACCACACTATGCTTTTTCATAATTCAAAAAACATTCTTGTTATCGACGACAGCCCGGTTGTTTTGCGCACGCTCGAGATCATTTTAGAAAAAAATGATTTTGGTGTGTGGACGGCAGAAACGGCCGAAAAAGGGTTAAAAATCATTCAAGAACGGGGGCTTCCAGACCTGGCAATTGTTGACTTACATTTGCCCCGCATGGATGGGTTCGGATTTTGCAAAAAGGTTCTCCGTTTTTGCGACATTCCGATCATCATGCTCTCTTCCGATTCTTCAGAAGAGGCGATCGTGCAAGGTCTAACCGATTATGCAGAAGATTTTGTGGTCAAAACCGATCCAAACTCATTTCGAGAACGGGAATTACTTTCACGCATTCGCAGCGTTTTAGATCGGATGGGGGATTTCCCATGGGAACCCTCTCCTCTGCTGTCTATTGACGATCGGTTGCAGGTAGACTTTTACAAGCGCCAAGCGCATGTTCTGAACGAGAAGGTAAAGCTCACCCCAACTGAGGCCCGCATTTTGCACATTTTAATGCGGCATGCGGGTGAAACGGTCAACTACGATTATTTGCTCCGGCGATTATGGCCGGGCGAAGTCGCGTTTGAAGATCGACTGCATACCCACGTCCACCGACTGCGTAAAAAGATTGAAGACGCACCGCGCGATCCCAAATATATTTGTGCAGAATGGGGAACTGGATACAAATTTCCCGACAATACTGACTCATAAAAACTGTTGTAAAAGAGCGGCGCAAAGATTTTGCACCGCTCTTTTTTGTTCTACATAAATTCTAAAATAATGAGGAATCTACCCCGTACGTAGATTCACTGATCGACCAAAGTACTATTAGTTACAAAAGCCCATGCGGTTGTTTTGCATGTTGTTTTTCGACAGAAATTTCGCAAGATAGCTCTATTAACCTGCGGTAAGCCTACTCAATATTCTTGCGTCTGGTCAGGAGATTTCCCAGCCAGCCTATGCGACACGGGTCATTACAGCGTAATCTCCCCCGCGTTTTCATAATCGATTACATCAAACATGAAACGCAAATTTTATTCAAATTCATCCAAACTATATATTTTATTTGGTGCAATGCTGTTCACGGTTGCATCGCTGTTTGCACAGCCTAACTTGGCTGCAGCAGCACAGGTGACTTCATCGTGTACCGATGAGATTACTTTGGTATTCAGTGGGCTAACCCCCTCTCAATCTGTTGAAATTGCAGTTTCATTTTCAACCGGTCAAGCAAGCTCAATTTCAGATACGGCCGACAACAGTGGTGATCTAACGCTCACTTTAGACCGTACAAGCAATGCAGCCTTCTCTGTTAAGGCTCAGGTCGAGCTTTCTGACTCAATCGTAACGACAACGGTCAGTTGCCCAAGCCTAGACACCGATCCTGGCAATGGTGCAGATCCGGCCGCGTTTGTTTGTGAGCCTGCCTTTTATCAAGTTCTAGGCAGCTCCCTAAATCGATTAGATGCAACGACATTCGAATACGAACTTTTGGGAACCCACAACCGTGGATACAACGGTATCGGTTATAACGTTGAAGATAACTACATCTACGGTATCGAAAAGGTCAACGGCAAATTCAATTTAAAGAAAATCGATAACCAAGGTGTTCACACAGATCTAGGTCAAGTTGATATCGCCAGTGGCACAAACTATCGCGGAGACTTTGATTTAGATGGTAATTTGGTTGTGACCAACGGAAAAGCTTTATACAGCATTGACGTGAGTGCCACACCACCTACAGTAGAAGTTGAAACTCTAACTAAAGTTGGCAATCCTTCATTTAACTTCCATGACATCACCTTCAATCCGGTTACCAGCTCTTTCTGGACCTTTACCAAAGGGCAAGTGATCGAAATTGACCCGGTAGCTTTAACAATCGAACAGGTTGCAGATTATGCTTCCGTGGCTGATGGAGCTCCATATGGGGCGGCATTCTCAGACAACAATGGTGATCTTTACTTTAGTAAAAACAAAACCGGGGTTATCTATTTTGCTGATCTAGATTTAACTGGCGCGGTTCTAGACTTTTACCCGATTGCAGACGGTGGTGCGAACAGCAACAACGACGGTGCAAGCTGTCCAAATGCAGCCCCACCTTTTGAAATGTCTTGTGGCGATGGGATCGACAATGACAAAGATGGTTTGATCGATGCAAATGATCCAGACTGTGTTGATACTGATTCAGACGGTATTGTAGACCTGCGTGACCAAGACGACGATAACGATGGTATTCCTGATATCGTTGAAGAGGCCACAGCGGTCAACAATGGTGACAGCGACAATGATGGTACCCCTGACAGCAAGGATCTAGATAGCGACGATGATGGCTTTAATGACATTGTTGAAGCGGGTCACGGTGAAGCAGATGGAAACAATGACGGCCGCGTAGATGGCCCTGTTGGTGATAATGGATTAGCAGATTCGGTTGAGACTTCGGCCGAAAGCGGTGTACTTAACTACACGATTACAAATACAGATCCATCAACACCACCTGACTTCCAAGTTGTTCTAGATTCTGACTCAGATGGCATCCCCGATGTAGCAGATTTAGACGATGACAATGACGGCATCCCTGACGCACACGAATGTTTCTTAAACACAAATAGCTTACCTATTGCTGTTGTAAACGGTTCTTTTGAAGATCCAGACATCGACTTCAGCAGTTCGATCATTAGCCAAAAATGGGGCAACCCACCACATGCGGCTGTCACGTTTAACCAAGGTGATGTCAACGGTTGGCTCACAACCGCTCCTGACGGCCGGATCGAAATTTGGCAATCGGGCCATGGTGGTTTCCATTCATTCAATGGGGAACAACATGCGGAAATCAACGCCAATGGATTTGGCGCCTTGTATCAAGATATTTCAACCACACCTGGTAGCACCATGACCTGGTCATTCGCCCATCGCGGCCGTGGCGGAGCAGACACCATTCAGCTCAACATCGGACCAGCCAGTGGTGCATTAACAACGGTTCAAACGATGACCACCGACCGAGATGATTGGGTCGTTTACACAGGTGAATATGTTGTACCTAGCGGTCAAACTGAAACTCGCTTCGAGTATCAAGCCGTTGCAACCGCATACAACAACATTAGCATCGGCAACTTTCTCGATAACATCCAATTCTATGTTCAATCAGAAAGCCTAAACTGCAACCTGGATACTGATGAAGATGGCATTATCGACTCTCTTGATCTTGATTCAGACGGTGATGGTCTTTCAGACGCTTATGAATCGGGACACAACAACCTGAGCACGGATAGCGACGGCCGTTTAACGGGCGACGTTGGTGACAACGGTTTAGTTGACTCAGTTGAAAGCGAAGCCGACTCTGGCGTAATCGGATACTCGCTGCGTGACACCGATGAAGATGGCACACCAAACTTCCAACAGTTTGACGACATCGACGGTGATGGGGTTACGATCAATGACCTCGACTTTGATAACGACGGTATCCCCAACCATGTTGAATGTGCCAGCCTGCCATGTACAGACGATCAAGACGGCGATGGCATTCCTAACGCCTTTGACCTAGACAGTGACAATGACGGCATCAACGACCTGTATGAGATTCGGACCCCATCAACCTATTCTGATGAATGGTTAGCATGGCTTGATCCTGATCAAAACGGCGTCCTAGATGGGCCAGTTGGTGCGAACGGGTACAACAATGCGATCGAAACAGATGATACCCAAGCAGCTACTTATAATGCGGAAATCGGTGCCAAGCCACAAGACGATGATGACGATTCAGTTCTCAACTTCTTAGACCTTGACAGCGATGGCAACAAGAAATTCGACATTTTTGAGGCTGGCTTAGCCCAGCTAGACAAAGACAACGATGGTCAAATCGATGAGATGATCGATCATGACTTCGACGGTATTCCAACCATCTCAGATGGTACGCCTAAGCTCTTTGGTGACGCTGTCCCAACCGCTCTAACCGTTGAATTATTCTCAAACAAGTCAACCGTTTCGGCTAACGACACAATCGAGTTCACGATGTTGGTACACAACGTAGGTGGCGATTCAGCATCAAACGTTGATATCGCTGCGAAGCTACCAGCAAATCTTTCAGCCGCCACCAGCAGCTGGAATATCCCAACCATTGCGAAGGCAAGCAGCTACACCATTACTTGGAATGCAACTGTTATTTCAACGGAAGCCAATCAGAGCTATGAGATTTCGGTCAAAGCGACCGGCGAAGGTGGCACCGGGGATGTGATCCCAACTGACAACTCGATGCTGGTTGCGGCCGACATCGATCCAGACGACAGTTCAACCGCAGCCGTTATGGGCTTGGGCGACACCGTCTGCGAGACCCAGATTAAAAACGTAGCCTTTGAAGACCTAAAAAATGAAGGTTGGTCTGACTGGGATTACAACGACCTTATCGTGAAGCTAGAAACGGAAATGTGCTTTACGCCAAATGCAACACCAACTGCAGAAGCTGATTTATGGTTCAACACCATCGCGACAGCAGATGCGACAAACAGCTGTGCAAATGTTGAGTTTGAGGCGGAAAGCGGCGCGATGTACGGATTTACCACGGTAGCAGATCCTTCTGCAAGCGGTGGTAGCTACGTCCATACAGAAAACGCAGGTATTTTCGATTATCCAGTGTCGTCCAGCCGAATGATTACCTACTCGGTTAACATTCCGGCAACCGGCACCTACCAAGTGTTTGGTGATGTTCAAGGGTTAAACGGCAAAAGCGATTCGTTCTATTTCCAAATCGATAATGAATCACCCATTCCTTGGCACATCAAACCAAGCAACAGCTTCTATCAGTTTTATGTTGCAGACTTCGTTAACGGCTGGCACAACTTGTCTTTAGAACTAGAGGCAGGCGAGCATATCGTAACCATCTACAATCGTGAAGATGGCAGCCGTTTAGACAAACTGACTTTTGACTGTATCGAAGCTCAAGAAACCCCAGGATCTGTATTAGCTAGCACAACAATCACATACACGTTGTTGGCACGTGGTGCCGGTTTTGACCATGCGCTTATGCACAATCTACCTTTTGCAGAAGGTGGTCAATACTCACTCACAACATACGATGGTGACGGAGTTCAGCTATCAGCTGTAGACGGTTTGTTTGATGAAAACCAGCCGATTGAGATCTTCGCATCTTCAAAAGTAGGATTGCCACCAATTGATTCGGGTGACGAATACAACACCCAAACCAACACCCGTGGTGATCAAGAGCAGATGGTTAAAGGACACAGTGCGGTCTTAACCTTCTCGATCAACAGTCCAGAAAAGTATCTGCAAGATGACTTAACCGGATTTCCTTGGGACCTTTATCTGCCTGTCCATGACACAGATCAAGAGATCCATCTGCAAATTCCAGGACACATGGAAAACAGCCAGATGGTTAACACCACCTTCGACGCGGGCTCGCCCATGGTTGGCTACAACCTGCCATTTGGCTTTGTATTTGAAGAAGAATGGACTTGGCCGCTAGAATTTGAAGGGATTTGGAAAGCATATCCAGACTTCGTTAAGTTTATGAGCACCGGGTTCAACCAAAAACAAGATTGGTATACGGCCGAAAACGCCTTTGGACCATTCTTGTGGAACAACCGCAACACGCGCCAGCCCTTGTTGCCACTAACCAATGAAGATGTTGAATCTCGTTACTTTGCCAGCCCAGTAGTTGCTGACATCGATGACGACAAGGTTCCTGAAGTCATTGTTGGTGATTTGATTGGCAGCAAAGTGTCTGTCTTCGACCTCGGCCAAAAACTAATCTGGTCGGCCGAAACCGATGGTGGTATCCGGGCTGAAGTTGCTATCGAAGACATTGACTTTGATGGAGATGTAGAACTACTTGTTGGCGATGAAAGTGGCAAGCTGTATGCATGGCATCACGACGGGACCCCTGTCGCTAACTTCCCAATCACCGTATCTAGCGAGCGTTTGCTTTCAAGCCCAACTATCGCAGATATTAACGACGATGCTGAATACGATATCATCCAAGTTAGCTCTGACGGTAACATGTACGTGTACAAAGCAGATGGCACCTTGCAGTGGCAAGTAGCTTTAGCCGCAAATGCGGACAGCTTCGCCGCACAAGAGCGCAACGGACAAGCTGTAGTTGAAGATCTGAACGGTGACGGCGCACTCGAGATCGTTGTTCCATCAGCAGATGGCTCTGTCATGGCATTTGATGCGATGGGAGACCTAATCTGGACCTTTGGTGCAGAAGACAGCGTTTCATCAACCCCGATTGTAGCGAACTTTGACCCAGATCAACCTGGTTACGAAGTGATCTTCGGATCTGGTGACTCTTATTTGTATGTTTTGAATCAAGATGGCGAGTTAATCTGGAAACGGGCAACCGATTGGATTATTAGCTCAGCCCCTCTGCTTCACGACTTAGATTCAGACGGCTTCCCAGAAATTTTGGTAGGTGGAGAAGATCAGAAACTCCATGCATTCCACTTCTGGGCAGAGACTGTTGAAGGCTGGCCACAAGAGATTTATGGTGCGATCACTTCTGCTCCGGTAGCGGGTGACATCGACGCTGATGGCGAAGATGAAATCATGATCGGTGGTGAAGATGGTAAGCTTTACGCTTGGAACAGCGACGGATCTCCCGTCCCATCATGGCCAAAACAGACGGGTGAATCATACAAAGGTGCTCCTGTCATCTTGAATGCTGACGACGATGCAGAAGAAGAAATCTTCGCGGCCGACTTTAGCGGCGCCCTGTTAACTTGGGGAATCGATGAAGAAGATCCAATCGTTATTTACAGAGCATATTTACCATCTGTTGAGCGGTAAACACCGTTTTTAAGCAGATAACATAGCAATCCAAGGGGATGGCGCACAACAAGCGCCGTCCCCTTTTTGCTTTAGCATCTCATTTAAGACAGAAGATTAAATACGCTCAAAGCGTACCCCGTGACTGTGTAAAAGTTCTTCACTCCCTACAGGTCAGTACAAACTCTCCATTGGATTACACCCTCAAACCATTTATGATTTTTCTGCAATAGACACGGCACGCTCTAAGAATCACTTCTCTTTTCAGTGCTGTTTACCAATTTCCTACTAGGAACAATCGGGGACCCTGACGGGGCTAGATGTCAAAACCGTCAGAATTTTCGAAAGGTAATCTATTTAACATTCGCGGTGTTAGCAGAGCCTCTTTTGCTAGCGCCAATTTTTGGTCAGGTGATTCCACACCCAGCCAACCTATGCACAGCAGGTCATTACCTCTTAATTGCCTGAACATAAAGCTATCGTTGTTTAAGAAGGCAGCGAGTTCATCTCTAGCGATTTAGTTCAATTTATATATTGCGTCTACGTATGTTTTTCCATGTCTTGTGGGACGGCATCGGCGCAGGATGACTTATGTTCTCAAAAAAATCAGCTTTTCTATTCATTTTTTCGCTTTTGATTTCAGCAACTGCGGTATTTGCCAACACATCGTTTGCAGATCCAAATGCTGGAACTTTGACCCTAACCCACGGGGTCGGAGATCAAGAGCCCCTATTAGGCGGAACAGTCAGTTTCGACATTACTTTAGGGAACACTGGATCCGATCCGGTGACTGACAAAGGTTACAATGTAACTATCTCGAGTACCTTACCCGTTAGCGTCACGTACGTTAGCGCAACAATAAGTCCAACTTACATTGAAGAACAAGCCGATGGATCAACATTGCTGTTTTGGGACAATATTGCGGACTTAGAGGTAAACGAAGAATTGGGTCTATCTATCACAGGGTCGCTTAGCCCAGATATTACAATCGCAGATACGATCACAAACACTGTTTTGGCTAGCTTCAACAATGCGCCTGACAACAGTCTGGCATGGCAAGAAGTTACCTCTCAGGTTTTAGCTTTACCACAAGCGATCGACATCGAGACAGTTGCGATTCAGTCAACGGCCGATGAGCAAGCAACCGGTGCGGGAGAATACGATGGGAGTGCAGACTGGCCTTACCAATACAAAGCGACGATTAAAAATAATAATGTGGGGTCCACAGAAGATGTAGTGGCGACGGTTATTTTACCGGCCGGTGTTGCGTACTTGGGCGATGTTTCAATCAGCCCAAATCCAAACAACAGCTCAACCACGCCAGACATCTCATTAAACGAAGATGGATCACTAACTTTAGAATGGGATCTTGGCACGTTGACTACAGCTCAATATGCCACTCCTGTAGAGATTTTGTTCGATGTGGCTATTCCACACAACTTCCGCACCAGCGATGATTTTCTAGCTCTTGCAGGTCCTTTTGCGGGACCAATGAGCGGTGGGATCATTCCTGAAGATCAAGTGATGGAAGTAACCTATGAAGCGACAGGTATGTACGATTCAGCCTCAACGGCCGATGGAACCACATCTACCCCAGATGATGACGCACCCGTTATCGTGATTGCTGAATATTTAACTATTTCAAAATCCGCTTCGCCAACCGTTGTAGGCATCGGTGACACCGTCACATTTAATATCGACTATTTTGTCTCTGAATACTACACAACAACCAGCGTGGTCATCACAGACATCTTGCCTGATGGAATGACGTTTGTAAGCTCATCACTCTTCCCAAGCAGCATCACAGAAGATTCTCCGGGAGCGGGCCAAACAACCATCGTCTTTGATATTCCTACGCCTAATACCATTCCGGGATCAAGCGGAACAATTGAAATTACCGCAACGGTAGACGAAACCTATGAGCGTGCACCTTATGCAGGCCAACCGATTGTTTCGGCCGACAGCCTGACCAATCAGTCAACCCTTGGCAACGATTGGGAAGACATTGTGGTTGAGGACCGATCAGACGCTGGGATTCCTGACCAGTCAAACGCAACTGTCACAACTAGAAAACCAACCCTAACCAAAGATGTAAAAGATCCTGTAACCGGTTTATGGGGTGATGAGAGCTACGGATTTACCGGCGACACAATTTATTTCAGAATCAACTTTGCCCAAGCGGCCGATGTTGATGGCAAAGAAGTTGTTATTCGAGATTTCTTGCCACGCGGCATGACCTTTGTTGGCTCAACGGACACTTACACCTCAAGTGGCACATTTACGAGCGCAGGCAGCTGTACAACCAACGTCAGCTCTCCTACGATTGGTGATCTAAATGGTTTGCAATATCTAGAATGGAGATTGTGCGATGTTGACCAAGGCAGCACTTGGGAAACGCAATTTGGTGCGATCTTAGGCGATATGCCAGACGTTCAACCCAACTGGATCGTCGGTAACTTCGGAAAATTAAGCTTCCAAAATACATATGGAGATGGGTTCAGCGAACGGGACTTTGCAACGGTTGATTACCGTGCACCGGATCTAGTTTTAACTAAATCATCGACCCCAAGCAGCTCATTAAACGGCGGCGATGCGGTTGCGTATACGATTACGGTAGAAAACCAAGGTGACGCCACGGCGTACAACTTGAATCTGCTCGACATTTTGCCCGAGTGGCTGATTGTTTCAGCCAGCGGTGGCTCAGCCACACCTGCCAGCAGCAGCTTCACGGCCGACACAGGCGCTCAGGCTGGAAATGGTGGCACGGCAACTTGGTCACAAATCGCGAGTCTAGCGGTGGGTGAAAGCCAAACGTTTACATACAACGCCACGGTTAAAAACGGTGTGATTCCGGGTGAAGCACTCACCAACATTGCGTCAGTGGCTTACAACAGCCGCAGCGACAATACAGGACACGCATGGACCCATTCCAGCGACCCTGAAGACAATCACACGGCCGACAACACCGTGTACGTTGAAGGTTTAACGATCACCAAATCGTTTGAACCAAACAACGTCACCATCGGTGATATTGTGACATGGACCTTAGATGTAAATGTTCCAGCAAACGTGCATGCACACTTCCCTGTGGTTGAAGAAAACAATTTGCCACAAGGGTTCGACTATGTTGCAAACAGCACCGTCATCAACAATGCCACATTATCAACGGCTCATGCTCAAAATCCATTGGATGATGGGTATCGCGACCTGCGTTGGTTCGTTGATTCAATTGACAACTCTTCCAGCGGGACTGTGCGCCAATTTTCAATTGAATTCCAGACACTGTTTACAGGGGTTCAAGGCACAAACACCGCCAACGAATTCCACATAGATAACTGTAAAAATTACAATAAGACCAATACGGCCTATGTAGGTTGGTATGGCACCTCTAATGGGTTTAGTGGTGGTCAAGCAGAAGATAGCATTAGCACATCTTATGACTACAAAAGCCCTAAAGGAACAGCAAAAATCAAGCTGCAACAACCTTGTTTGAACATTGCCAAATCGGCCCAATACTCAAGCGTTGGTTCGGACGGCCAGTTCTACTACGAAATTGTTATTTCAAACAGTGGTGACAAACCGGCATTTGACGTAGAAATTTCAGACACGTTGCCAGCAGGCATCACGTATAACAGCACAAATCCGGTTACGTTTGACCCGGCTCCAACAGATACGGGTACAACCCTAACAAATTCAGTTGGTGACACAGAGATTGAATTTACAATCAACGAAATCCCGGCCGACGGCACCGCCACAATTCGGTATTTCGTGAATACAGATCCGAAATTGTCAGCCTCGCTTGACCTAGTCAACACAGCCACCATTACCGAGTATTCAACCCAGCCAGGAACCCCGGCGGATACCAACAGTGATGGCTTGAACGATGAGCGGGTTTATTCGGGCCCAACCGCAACCGCGGCAATCCGAACCTATAACATTTCTATCAAGAAAGAATCAGATGCGCCTGAAGAATTCACCTATGGTTCAACGATCGTTTATACGTTAACCGTTCCAATGAATCCGATCAAAGCGTATATGTATGATGTGGTTATTTCGGACCCATTGCCAGAAGGACTCGAGCCGGTCAGCACATCGGCCGGATCTTTTGACGGTAACACCTTAACCGCCACGTTTGCAGAAATTGGTGAACTTCAGCAAGAAGTTATCGTCATCGAAGCACGTGTTCCTGCAGATAGTTCGCTACAAGACGGAGCGATCGTTAGCAACGCAGCATCTGTCACAACAGACCAAGATTCAGCAGCCAGCAACACCACAACCGACAACTTTAGCGCACCCGCTCTGGTTGTAGACAAAGTGAGTGATCTGTTTGTTGTCTCTGAAGGGGACACGGTTGAATACACCATTACCCTGAAAAATGTTGGTACTGGCACAGCGTACAACATTGATTTAAGCGACATTTTACCCGCCAACCAAAGCTATTTGAATAGCGAAGACGGCAGTTGGACTATTGCTGAATTGGCTGGAAACAGCGAGCAAACGTTCACCTTCTCGACAAACGTAGACTACATCGTTCAAGGTGTGGGCTACACCAACAGCGCATACGCAGTTGGTGAAGATGCAGAAGGTGGCGCGATCCTGAGTGACAGCAGCAGCCGAGTACCGGCCGATGATGATCCACTTGATTTGGGTCAGGCAACGATTTATGGTGGCCCGCTCGAATGTAATTCTGAAATCAAAAACGTTGCGTTTGAAGACCTAAAAAATACCGGTTGGAGTGACTGGGATTACAACGACCTGATCGTAAAAATCGAGACTGAGTTGTGTTTCACCCCATCATCCAGAACACCAGTTGAATTAACCCAAGTTAATGCGTGTGAAAATGTTTCTATCGAAGCTGAAAACGGCATCTTAAGTGGCTTCACGGTCATCAATGATGCGGCAGCTAGCGGCGGTTCATACATTCATATGCCTGACACAGAAGGTGAGTTTGACCCGGCCGATCCGGACGCAGCCACAAGCGCGACCTTCACATTTAACGTCAGCGTACCTGGCTCATACAAATTCACCGGTATCGCAGAAGGCACAAGCTTCTTTGCAGACTCGTTCTGGTTTGCGATTGATGACGAAGCACCTATCCAATGGGCAGTTCCACGTGATCAAGGCTTAACCGAAGTTGATGTAGCCGACTACGTGAACGACATTGATCCATACTCTGTTGATTTAGCCCCAGGCGATCACACCGTAACGATTTATAACCGCGAAGACGGCGCACGTTTAGACAAACTAACCATGGTTTGCCAAGGCGTCTCTGAAACGTATGTACCTAACACATTGGCCACGGTAAACATTACCTACACGGCCGGTGCGCGCGGTGCTCACTTTAACCACACCTTGAAACATGATCTAGATGTTTCGGGCAGCGGCCAATCTCACTGGCAGCTATTTGACTCAAGCAACAATGTGTTGCAAAACGAACGTGGCAACTTTGGTAGTGAAGCAGACTTTGTGATCATTCCAGACACCCACGAGGCGCTACCACCGTATCATGCAGATGATAACGAGCGCCAAACAAACACACGCAAAGACCAACCTGAATATACAAAAGGGTATTGGGCCACTTTATCAGTCTCCTTGAACGATGCATCGATAAACCCGTTAGACGGGTTGCAGCAGCTACCTTGGGACGTGTATTTACCAGTTGAAGATACCGGCGAAGAAGTGCATTTGCTCGTTCCTGGTCACTTAGACAACCTACAGGTTGTTTCAGCCAGCTACGATGGGAATATCGGCTCGCCGCTGTTAGGGCAAAGCCTGCCGCTTGGATTCTCATTTGAAGAAAGCTGGCATTGGCCAACTGAATTCTCAGGAGTTTGGAAAGCATATCCTGACTTCGTTGATTTTATCGAATCGGGCAGATCAGAATCATTGCAATGGTACGAACTAGAGAAATCGATCGACTGGTTTATCTGGGAAACCCATTTAGGTTCAGATGTTCCATTTGATGTTTTGGCCGAGCAGGTAACCAGCCGGTACCAAGGCAGCCCGATTGTGGCAGACCTTGATCTTGACGGAAACAACGAGATCATCGTTGGTGACTTAATCGGGAACGAAGTTGCTGTGTTCACAGGTGGACAATCTGTGGTCTGGAAAGCGGCTACCAACGGTGGTATCCGTGGCTCAGCAGCGGCCGGCAATCTGGATGATGACAATGAGCTAGAGGTTATCGCCCTAGCAGAAGACGGCATGCTTTACGGCTGGAACCATGACGGTTCAGTCCTTGATGGATATCCGATCCAAATCATCGACGGCCGGTTGTTATCGTCACCCATCATTGTTGACCTTGAAGATGACGCCTCAAACGACATCTTGATCTCTGCATCAAACGGCCGGTTGTACGCCCGTAATGCAGACGGTAGCGCCAAATGGAACTCAAGCATCGGCGATATTGTAGATGCGTTTGGTAGCCAAAGCCTGAACAGCTCACCCGCTTATGGGGACTTAGACGGCGATGGTGACCTTGAAGTTGTGGTTGGCTCATACGACAAATGTATGTACGCCTTCGACCATTTAGGAACTGAACTTTGGAAATTCTGCACAGACGACATCATCGTCTCGACACCGATCATCGCTGAATTCGCTCTTGACTCATCAGGAGACGAGGTCATCTTCGGCTCGGGCGACCAGTATATTTATGTCATCAAGAAAGATGGCTCAATCTACTGGAAACGTGAAACCGGCTGGATCGTTCAAGGCTCCCCTATTGTCGAAGACATTAATGGAGATGGATTTGCCGATGTACTGATCGGAAGTGATGACGACAAGCTACACGCCAAAGACTTTGACGGTAGAGACATTCCAGGTTGGCCACGTGCGACCTCGGGTGACATTGTCGGCAAAGCCAGCATTGGTGACATCGACGGCGACGGCGAAGATGAAATTCTAGTGGGAAGTAGCGACGCTAACATCTACGCCTTTGAGAAAGATGGCTCGGCCGTATCAGGCGACTGGCCACAAGCTACCGACGCATCTATTAAAGGGGCGACCGTCATCGCAAATATGGATGACGACCCTGCTCTAGAAGTAGTTGCCACAGACTTTACCGGTAATTTGTATGTAATCGGCGCAGATCGTGATTTAATCAAGATTTTCTTGCCGGTCATCACCCGTTAGACAGAAAAATGAGATCAAAGTCGGATACCCTCCGGCTTTGATCTCTGCTTAAATACCATAGTGAAAGGAGCGTAAATCGCAAAATTTTATAAAAATCGTTCAAACTTAAGCACCGCCCAAACAAGCGGCTGCATTTAAACAAAAAAGTCGACCTATGAGTGTATCGTTACCCGACAACAACATCCTGATTATTGATAAGCACACAAAAGATGTTGAACCCCTCAAAGTTATTTTAGGAATTTATGGTTATACCGTTACCGTTTGTAACGACAGCATACTAGCCCTGCATAAAGCCCTGCGTAAATCCCCAGACCTAGTCTTAATCGAAGCATCAATGTCTACAGTAGATGAGTTTGAACTGATCAAGTTTTTACGCCACTACGAAGATACGGAAGAAGTTCCGATCATTTATTTAAGTGATCAGGATAACTCTGAAACAAAAATGCAGGCGTTTGCATTGGGCGCTGATGATTACATCGCAAAGCCGTATCAAATAGATGAGGTTGTCGCCCGCATTAGTATTCATCTAAACAAAATTGAAAAACAAAAAGCCCTGAAAAATAAAATCACCGAGCTAGAGGCCTACACCAATTCTGTAGCCAACGACATCAAAAGCCCGTTGGGGGTCATGAACGGTTTTGCCGACCAATTAAGAACCTATTGGGACGATTATGACGACGGTAGTAAAAGGACCTTTTTAGATGTAATTGATCGTAATTCAAGAAAAATCTCTGAAATTGTCGAAGAACTATTAACCTTTACCGATGTCAGCCGAGCGGATATTTTGATCGAGCCCCTAAACATGACAGAAGTGATTGAAAACGTGATGGCACGGCTTGCACAGAGCGAAGAAAAATATTTGGGGAAGATGATTGTTCCCGATCAATGGCCCATTGTTGTGGGATACGGACCTTGGGTTGAAGAGGTTTGGATCAACTACATTGCAAACGCAATTAAATGTTGTGGGCAAGATGCTGATATTGAATTGGGATTCTCAAATGCAGGATCGGAATTTACCAAGTTTTGGGTGAAAGATTCTGGACCAGGATTATCAAAACAAGAGGCAGAGGCTGTCTTTCAAAAATATACCCGTCCCAATCAAAACGATAAAAACGGGTCTGGGCTGGGGCTTTCTATCGCCAAACGGATTGTAGAAAAACTGGGTGGCGAAGTTGGTGTTACAAGCAAATTGGGAGAAGGATCTACGTTCGAGTTTAGCCTACCTCTCCAAAAAATTTAAGCCCTAACGGACCCGGTTCAGCAACCCCTCGGCCGAATATCTCGCTACAACAATCTCCTCATCAGAAAGAGCCATCCCATTTGTACCTGAATACAACAGACGCCCCGCGTCATCAAGCACATGGTGCAGCCCCAAAATATGGCCGATCTCATGCGACGTCACCCGCTCATCAAACACACTGGGGGTATCCATTACAAAAAAGGCGTTTGAGTTTGAGGGGTTAATACCGTTGGGGCCACCCAGTTGTTGGGTGTAAAAACCGACGATTGGCGCAAAGCTGGGCAAATCGATATCGCCTGAATTAACCGCATTGAAAAAGCTAAAAAAATCTCGATTGTTGAGCCGCAAAAGCAAATCCTGTGGCACCGTTGCCCGCTGGATGGTTTGCACCTCAAGCTCAATGTTGGCCTGGCTCCAAATCTCGTTAACCCGTTCGTAGATCTGCTCAATATCAGCGACAGTCCGGCCGCTTGAAAGCTCTCCATCTGCATCATCCAAAATATAAATCGCGATCGGGATCACAATCGTCTCAAGTTCAGGGTCGGCCGTGGGTTCAGGAATCGCAGTTGCTGTAGGCTCCGTCGGTTCCGGTTCGGCCGTAGCAACCGTGGCAGCCGTGGGTGCCAGCGTGGGGATGGTTTCTGGCGAGTCGAGAGTGGGTTGAACGGCCGGAGGTGTTGAACAGGCAACCGCCATCCCAACAAATAAAAGCAATCCGATAAAAAAAGAAATTTGTTTCAACAAAGTCATGCCCCTTTTGACAAGATAAATAGAAACGACCTTACTCAATAACAGCAAATCTACCCAATCCCCTCACGAATCTGAGCAGCATGTGCCTTTATAAACCCGATATCTCCTGTATACAGCTGATCATGCTGGTCTTGAATATGGGCTGCAAAAGTCTCGTTTCCGGCCGCCGCTTGTGCGTGCATGTAAGCGATCATCGTTTCTAGCCGACGAATGGTCATATCTGTTAACCGGCTTCGCTCCTGTGGACCAAGCTGATACGCATCGCAAAACAGTTTTGCCCGGCCGATTTTCTCTTCCAAGCTGCCAAAGGTTTCAGGGTTATGCGCCCCGGTCAATGGTGCCCAACGATAAACCGCGTAAGCCACATCCCATAAACGCGGGGCTGGATGGGCCGTATCAAAATCGATGATGCCGACAATTTCCTGTCCCTGTTGCACCACGTTGTAAGGGGCATAATCCCCGTGGCACAGCGCCTCAAACGGCTCCTGAGCTGGCAGCATCCACGGCAGGCCAACAGTTGCTGATGACAAAAATGAGACTGTCGCATCATGGTAGCTGCGCAACAGCTTAGCGGCCGATTGCAACGCCATTTCAGAACGTGCTGCCTCACCTGACAAGCTATTGAAAACAGTCCCTTCAACAAAAGAGACTCGCTCATTTCCCTGTTCGTCAAAGCCCAACGGTTTGGGAGCCGCGTCAAACCCAACCTCGTTTAAATGGGCCAGCAACGTTTGCACAGCCGTTGACCAGTCACCTGCCGGCCGCACAACCACATCGCCGTCTTTAAAAATTTGATTGGCTCGCCCCCCTTCTAATTCTTGTTTCTCTTGATCCATCATTTTGGTCCAGCTATTCGGCCGCATATTGCGGCTGAGTCACACAGGCGATATTCCCCCCGCCCAACAAAATCTCACGTGCGTTTTTAAGCCCGATCACCCGTTTATCCGGAAATAATCGACCCAGCAATTCTTGGGCCGGTTGATCGTGCGGATCATCAAATTCTGGCACAACCACAACAGAGTTCCCCACATAATAATTAATGTACGACCCCATCACTTTATACCCTGCCAGCCGCTGTGTTGCGTCGGCCGTCACATCAACCTGTTCAGCTTCAGCCTGTGACCATACGGCCGGGGCTGGCTGGTGAATTTTGTGGATGGTGAGCCTGCGCCCCCTGGCATCTGTCGCTTGGCTCAAGATTTCAAACGCCTCAGCATACACTTCATATTGCGGGTCATTTTCATCATCGGTCCAAGACAGCAGAAGTTCGGCCGGGGCCACAAAACAAGCCAAGTCGTCAATATGGCCGTCCGTTTCGTCAAACTTACACCCGCGCGGCAGCCACAAAACTTTGTCTATCCCCATGTAATCAGAAAATATCTGCTCCGCCTCACCCTTTGTCATGCCGGGATTTCGGTTCGGGTTCAAAATGACTGACTCAGTTGTTAACAGCGTTCCCTGTCCATCACACTGCAATCCCCCACCTTCAGTCACCATCGGGCCGCGATATCGATCAATCCACTCGATCTCGCACATTTTAGCGGCCGCCATATCATCTTTATCCCACGGGAAGTAAAGCCCCTCGTCTAAGCCACCCCAAGCATTAAACCCCCAGTCCAGCCCTCGAACTTCCTTGGTTTGATTATTGACCAGGAACAGCGCCCCCATATCACGAAACCAAGCATCGTTCGCGCTCAATTCCACTACGCGAATATTATCAGGCAGCATCCCCCTTGCGTTGTTAAATTGATCATGATCCACCGCAACAGTTACCCGCTCGCTCGTCGCAATTGCAGTTGCTAGCTCTACCCAAACTTTTTGAACCGGCTTACCACCATTGCGCCACACATCGCTCCGGCTCGGCCAACCAAGCCAGCAACCGGCCTTTTTCTCAAATTCACCCGGCATGCGAAATCCATCTGCGCGTGGAGTTGTTTTACATAATCTAGACATAATATTTTTCTCTTTAAACCAACATGAGAATCGCTCTTAAAGACCCTTGGGTTTAGGGTGATATAGGTACTAGAAAAGTACCCATCTCCCCCAACTATGGGGCCAAAACAGACCTATTTCACCTGCACTTAACTGGGCAACAAAAGTATATTTCTGAACAAACCAATCCGGTAGATCTTTATCCAAGAAATAGCGTCTGTGTACCCGCTTGCAAAAGCCTTTGCACGAGATGATTTTGACCCACCAGACCCACCAATGGAACAAGCGCGCAGTTTCATCAAAGAGCATAAAATCCTATTACTTGCCATCTTTCTGTGCCTCTCGTATCACGGAGGCATGGTGTTTTGGACGTTCCGGGGAACGTATGACGCATGGGTGCATATTTTCTTTGCAGATCACTGGCGCAGAACCTTATTTGATCACTGGAACTACCGCTGGTACACCGGCTTCCCCATGGTCGGGTATCCGCCGGGGTCTCAGCAAACGGTGGGAATGCTGTCCAAGCTAATCGGCCTTGAGTCTGCCTTTGCCGTGGTTCAGCTTTTTGCCGTCACCAACTGCACCGTCGGAATTTATCGCTTTTCAAAAATTTGGGCCACCGATCCCAAAGCGCCAGGATATGCCGCCCTCTACTTTGTTTTCTGCTCCAGCATTACAGAAACTATCCATACCTTTGGCCAGCTGCCCACAACTTTTTCGCTCGGTTTTATTCTAAACACCATCCCGTTTATGTATCGCTGGCTGCGCAAAGGTGAGTTTCATATTTTGCTGGTTGCCTGGATATTTAATGCGGCGACCACGGCCGGGCATCATGTAACCACTCTGTTCGGGGCAGTCTTTTTCTTGGCACCCGTGATGGTGTTGGCCATCGTCGAAGATCTGCAAATTCCCGTGCCAGGTGAGACAGAAGAACACCCATCGATCCTGACCCGCAAAAATTTATGGCCGCTGATTTGGCGCAGGGTGAGGCGGGTTTTGCCGACAGTGCTACGCTGTGGAGTCTACGGTGTGGGGATGATCGCCCTGCTCGTCATCGTTGTACTCCCCTACTGGATCTGGTCGATCAACGATCCGATTACGCAGGTTTCAATTCCGCACAGCTCGCGCGACTCGTTTTTGGTCAACACGTCGGCCGGGCTTGTCTTCTGGCTTGTTCCGTATGGATTGGGGCTAATCGCCCTACCCTATGCGTTTTACAAAGGCTTTACCACCAAAGCGTGGCCGATGACCCTGTCACTCGCCATGCTCGTTTTGCTTGGAACAGGCGGCACCACCCCGATCCCAGAAATGCTGTTGGGCGGTGCGTTCCATGTTTTGACCCTCGACCGATTCACATTTTGGGCCACGATCACGGTTCAGCCATTGATCGGCGAATTTATTCGCAGCTTGGTTGAAGGGCGGCTGGGGATGTATGTCACCCAGCAGTTTGGCAAGATCACCCTGCGTGTAACCCAAGGGGCTTTGCTGGCTGGATTTTTAGCCTTCTCGCTGTTTGCGGCCAACTTAACCCAGTTGCGCACCTTCCAACCGGACCCAATTGATATGGAGCCACTTGTTCGCTTTATCGAAAAGGACGAGCACTGGAAATGGCGCTACCTCACACTGGGATTTGGTGACCAGGTTGCTTGGCTAGGGGCGCAAACGACGGCCGTTAGTGTTGACGGCAACTACCACTCTGCACGTCGTTTACCCGAACTCACCACAACCCCAATCGAACGGCTAGAAGGGGCTAAATTCCGCGGCATCCCTGGCATCGGATCGCTCCAGCAATTTTTGGCCACGCCTGATAAATATCGACTGAAGTTTGTTTTCTCAAACGATCAGTTTTATGACCCACTGCTCTATTTTTCAGGATGGCACCGAATCGGCCGCCTTGAAAACGGCATCATGATGTGGGAGCGGGCCGACATCCCCGCCCTGCCGGAAGAACTGCCCCGAAAAGAAATCCCCTACTGGCAACGAGCGATGTTCGGCATTTTGCCTATGGGCTTTTTAGCTTTGGCTTTAACCGTCGCCAGCATGTTCATTTGGGGCAAGTACGCCGCCATGGCGATGGAAATCACCGGCATCTTTCCGTTTATTCGCAAAGTTGGCCGGCCGGTTTCAACGCGGGCCGTACGGCTGTGGAACTGGATCGATGGGTCTCTGGAAAAGTGGTCGCGCCTAAAAGAACCGGCCAGCGGTGAGGAAGCCTGGTGGCACAAGTGGCTCGACCGAGCTCAAAACTTTGAACTGCCGATGGAGGCCGCCCCATCAGCCAAATTTGTCCGCTCGATGCTGCTGTTGCTGATGGTCATCACCATAGGCACTGGCATCTATCTAAAAGTTAGGCAGGTTCAGCTCGACCCGATCAAACAGGTTGAAGGGTATTACGACGATCTCGACTTCCGCCGTTTTCGCGACGCCCACGCCCGCCTTGCACCCGATTTGGTTAAGCCGTTTGATGATTGGCTGTTAGACATGACGTCTGTGGGCGGTATGCTCGCCTCGTATGCCAAGCTCGACAACATCAAGGTTCGCATCCTTGAAGAAGAAGAGGAGCGGATTTTGGTTGAGGTTGATCTTGATTGGATCTCGTCCCTAAATGAATACAACTCAACCCATCAGTTGGAGCTGGTTAAACGGGAAGGGAACAACTGGTACATTGTGCCGCTGCCGTTAGACATTAAGCAGCAGCCTGACAAATTTTACCGGCAAGGGACGGTTGCTTGGCAGGTGAACTCTGGAGCCAGAGCGGAAAAGACGATTACGAGTTTTAAGCCGCTCGAAGACCGGCCGGAACTGCAAATTTTATCGTCTCGTTTGGTGTTAGAGGACGGCCGTTACTACGTGGTTGGAGAGCTGATCAACCTAGACGTTGATCCGGCCGACCTCACCGTATCCGGCCATCTGTTTGACAGTGAGGGCGAAACGATCTCGTGGTACAACGCTCAAAAAGTGATCAGCCACAAAATTTTCCCCAAAGAAATCACCCCTTTCAGAGTTGACTTTGAAGGGGTTGCAGGGATGCGTGTGACGGACCGAGACAAAGTTGGCACCTTCCACCCAGATGACTACTCCCCCATCGATCTTGAAAAACCGATTGACAGTTTTGTGGTGTACGCCAAAGCGGTTGTCACCCCTCATGATCTGAATCGGGACGTGGGTGTGCAAAATATCCAAATTAGCACAGAAGAAATTCCAGATGCGGTGTTTGACTATGTGAACTTTGACGAAGAAGTTGATGACCGCTTAGAAGGTCGTATCCCCGTATTTTTTGACGTTGACAGTCGAGACGACGGCAAGCTGCGCGGGGTGATCAACGGCACCCTAATCAATCACGGCACAATCGAAGCGATCATCCCGCAGCTTTTGGTCACCTATTACAACGAGGCGGATGAAGTAATGTGGGTCGATTCATTCTACTTAACCGAAAGTGTAAAGCCACAAAAAGAGCTGGATTTTGAGGTCAAACTGAAGCCGATTGAAAATGTGCGGTTAATCGACAACAACGGTAGCGATTTCTCCAACGTGTTGGACGATGGGGTGTATGAAGATTTTGATCTGGGTTTCCCTTGGATGGAGCGGATCGAGGTCCCCGAAGAGTTAGGTTATTCATCCATTCGGGTGAGCGTAAATTATTTCATCGCAAGTCCGTAGGCCGGGACATCGATTCACTATTTATCATTCAAAAATGTCTAAAAGCTCAGCCACTAATTTAGCCAATACCAGAGCAACCGGGTTACCTAAACCCCGTTGCTCTTTTTGGCGTTGGATGGTGCTGTGCGCCCTGTTTTTATCAGCGTGTAGCGAAGGGTCTGCCACAATTGATCCGGAACGTGAACTAACGCTAGATGCACCGAAAGGTCATCCGGTGGGGCAACCGCTCACGATCTCAGGAGAGCTTGCAGACGTTGAAGACGGCACAATCGGCCGCCTGTCTCTGTTGGGCAGCTACGGGGTTTGGCTGTACGAAAGCAGCTTTGAAAACGAGCAGATCGTTTTTAACATTCCGGCCGAAGAGACTGAGCAAGCCGGTTTTGTGACGGCCGTCTTCAAAGCCGAAGGCCTAACCCAGCGCGCCCGCTTTGAAATGATTCCGGGGGAAGCGATTGAACCACTCACCCCACTTGTCGGGCCGCGAACCATCACGGCCAACGGCGAAACATGGTCGATTGCCACCATCGTCCCCTTTGATAAATTCGCCAATCCAATTGGAGACGGAACAACCGCGACATTCACGATTTATCACCCCGGCAACGTGCTGGAAGAGTTTAAATCGACTACCCGCCACTTGGTTGCTTGGATGCGGGTCAACAGCAAGACCAAAGCGGGTAAAACCTTTGTCACCGCACAAATCGGGGATGCATATGGGAACGAGACGGAGCTAATTGAGACGGCCGACTGGCCGGTGCCGTTCACTATGACAAACGAACCGAAAGAAGTTGTGGCTGACGGCAAACAGCTAACCCAGGTGCGCACTAGCCGGATCGTTGATCAGTTTGGCAACGTGATGCCGGACGGCACGTTGGTGCAGTTTGTGGTTGAAGACGAAGACGGCAATCGACGTGTGTTGCCGTCTAAAACAGTAGATGGCTTTGCCCATTTGCCGTTGCAGGCCCCGTTGCGGCCGACCCGTTTTACCGTGGTCGGAACCGTTTTTGCGGTTGAAAGCGAGCCGCTGATTATCAACTTTAAACCAGGGCCAGCCATCGGTGCGTTTCCGGTTGAAATGGCGGAAGGCAACGCCCAGTTTGACGGCTACATGACATTTAATGCTGGCCCTTTGCTGGGTGAGCGGGATCAATATATTCCAAATGGAACGCCGGTTTTATTCCGGCTAACCCATGAGACGGGCAAAACGATTGAAGAAGAAGTTGTTTCAGATGATGGGTATGCGTTATTCGCCCATCGGCAGGCCCAACTGCTGACCGGCGCCTACACGCTGCAAGTGTATGTCGGCACAGGTGAAGGGCGGCTCACGTTTGAATACGGCCGCTAGCTGATAGCTAAATTTTATGTCAAAAACGATGATCAAATTCATTTTATGGATGTTGCTCATCACCATTTTTGGTGGTGCCTTTTTGGGTTCCATTTATGGGATTGGGGCCCTCATCACCTACTTTAATACGGGGGCTGACCCGGCCGCCGCACTGAACATTCACCCCAATGTGCCGCTCGATTGGCCCGTAAACGTAGAATGGCTGCCGGACGATGCGGACACCGGCCGAGAGCTAGAACCCTTCATACGAGAAAATATCGAAGCCGCCTATATTCGCGCCTGGCTACAGCAGGGATTTTCGTACACAAAAGGTGAGCCTCACGGCTTAAAAACATATTTTACCGGCCCCGCTTTGGCGATGGTTGAGGACAACATCAATCATGTAGCGGAGCAAGATCTGCTGCTGCAACAGGTTGCCACCGATCACTTGCTCCAGCTCCATTTTTACAGTGCGGATGGGACGATTGCGGTGTTTACAGATCGCCAAGCCCGGGTCGCCCAACATATTAAAGATGGCGCGGGTCAAGAGGTGATGGCTGAAGAAGATTTGGCCGCTTATCAAGTGGTCATGATGGTTGACGAGGGAAATTGGAAAGTGCGCCACTGGTTACGGCGTGACTTGCAGGATTTTGGAGCTGAGCGGCCGGTTGATGCTGAATCCACCCCTCCGGCCGATGAGCTGGTGCGGATCGAAAATGGACAGCTAATGTTGGGCGCTGAGCCATATGAAATTCGTGGCTTCAACTATTATCCGCAAGACAATACCTGGACCGACATGTGGACCAACTATGAAGGGGATACGATCAGCAATGACATGGCCCTTATCTCTGGAATGGGGATGAACACCATCCGCATTTTTGTTCCATACGAGCAGTTTGGTATCGACGAGCCGGTTGATAATGCTCCCGATCAGGTGCAGCGGTTGCGCGATATTTTGAACGAGGCATGGCGTCATGATTTGCGCGTTATCGTCACGCTGTATGACTTCAAATCTGACTATAACTTGCTAACTTGGCCCAAAGCGGACCGCCATATGGAGGAGCTACTCACAACGTTTAATCGGCATCCGGCCATTTTAGCGTGGGACATTAAAAACGAACCTGATTTAGATTATGAGGCGGCCGGGGAAGAGTTAGTCAATATTTGGCTCAAGCATGCGGTTGACCAAGCCCGCATCTACGATCCGCATCATCTTATAACGATTGGATGGGCCCACGCTGAAAATGCGGACGAGATGGCGCAGATGGTCGATTTTGTATCGTTCCATTTTTACGCCCCGACATCTGAATTTATCGATACGGTTACCCGCTTAAAAATTAAAGTTGGAGCCGAAAAACCGATTTTGCTGGGGGAATTCGGACTGCCAACGTGGAACAGCCGCCTTTTCCCAAACGGGCACAGCGAAGAAGAACAATACAACTATCTGCGAGAGCTTTTGGAGCTGAAGGAGTCTGGCCCCACGGCCGGTTATTTGGCCTGGACGCTGTATGACTTTACCGATGTGCCAGCGCAGGTTGCGGGTCGCTTGCCGTGGAAACGGAGTCCGCAAAGGCAAATGGGGCTTATCCGACCGGACGGCACGCAAAAACCGGCGGCCGATCTTTTCAAACTCCCCCTGCCAGACAACCTGCTTTCTACCCCGCTTGAAGAGCCGGGTGGATTAAAGCCGTTTTACCAAACAGTGCTAATTGGGCTATTTATTATTGCCCTCATCGGAATTTATACTATAAGAAGAATTTGGCTTTATTTAGTCGATCGTTTTGGAGAGGAAATCGAAGTTGGGGATGATGCCGATGCCCAAGAACCAGCTTCTGTTACAGAAGGCTCAATCGCATCTGGCCGCAAAATGCTCACCAAACTACGGCGATTGTGGCGAGCGCGCCGACTTATCCGCTGGCGTAAACGGCGAGACCGGCGATATGCAAAATGGGATAGGCGCAAAGCCAGGCGAACACAACGGCGACACAGACGCAAAGGCAGACGACTGAAACTGGCCAACGTGGTGCGCATTCTCATCGGCCGGCCGGTCAAAGTAGACAACAGCATCGAAGCATATCTACACCACCCGTCAGCACCATCGGCCAAAAGCCAGACCGAGCTAGATCAGCTCCACAGTCAAGGATCAGAAACAATGGACAACAACGAATTTAAACCACTCATTGAAATTCCAGAAGGGGTCAAAGAACTGCAACAAAAGTTGAATGACGGGGATATGACACCGCTGAGTGGTGAAAGCCATGCTCAAACAGACGAGAAACGGCTAAAAACCAAAGCTGAATTGATTCGCGAGCTGTTGGCCCCATCAAAACCCAAAAATGCTGAAGTGGATGATGAAGGGCTGACCCCAGAAGACGTTGTTGAATCCACATCAGACACATCTGCTCCGGCCGAAGAGGCTCTTGATTCGGCAGAGGCTGAAACGGTAGTTTCAATGAAAGTGCCATCTGAAGAAGAAGTTGAAGCGCTGAAAGCCGCAATCGACGAGGAACAGAGTGCAGATCAATCAGACCCTGAATCTAAAGAAAGCGAGGCAGCTTCGGCCGGTCAAGTCCAAGTTATTCGGGACGAGCTAAAACCGATCAAAACCAATATCACCCTTGAAACGGTAACGCCAGACACCACAGAAATTTTCGATTTGGGACAGTATGACTTTGACCCATCTGAGTCACCCGTGCAGTTGGTGTATGAAGGGGGTGAGGGTGAAGCCAAAGAGATCACGTTAGACAATTTGGATCCCGATACAACCGACATCTATTACTTGGGTAAAAACGCGGTTGAGCAGGTAAATCTCGTCAAAGACCCGGTAGAACCGGTTGAAACAAATGAAACACACGGAGAGGGAGAGATAAAAACGTCAGCTGCACATTATGAAAATGCGCAAGCGTTGATCGATGGTGCAGATTACTCAACCGGAAACCCTGTGATCCATATCGATTTAAGCGCAGGCCCGGCCGATTTTGCAGGTGCAGAACCAGAAGTAAGCGAAACGGCCGAAGAAAACGCTCCCGCCCAGCCGGGAGATGGGTTCGCGATAGACCATCTGGCGGTTCCGGCCGAAGAGAATGAATTCTCTCAAGAAAATCAAACCGCTTGGCCCGCTGTCTCGCCCGATGAGCAACCGGAAGCAAAAATTGTTGAGGCGGTTCAGCCTGCTGAAAACACAGCAGAAAAAGAAGAAAAAGCGCCTGTTGAGCCAGAAGCAGCTGATGATTCTGCGAAAGCTACAGATCCAGAATCTACGCCAGCCCCTCAGCCAAGCAAAGAGCCAGATCCGATTGCACCGGATATGACCCCCTTAGCAGAGAGTGAAAAAGTGATTGTTGAAATCGATGAGCTTGAGTCAGATGATAAAAAGAACGAATCGAATGAGACGGCCGAAAAAGCGGAAAAAGCTCCTGCTGAGCCCGACCCCAAAGAGCTTGAGCCAGAAGCAGAATCGGCAGAAGCCGCGCCCAAAGAAGTTGCGCAGCCACCAAGCGAGCCTGAAGAACAAGGTGGGCTATCCAAAGAAGATATTGAGCGATTCTTTACTTGGGAAGATTAGCCAAAGGCTTGAGATTCAAATCTTGTTTCCTAGTTCTGAGCGCAGCTTAGACTGCACCTCTTCAATCGAAACAGACGCGTCGATCTCGCACCACCGGCCGGGGTCAGCCGCAATCATCGCCCGATACCCCTGCTCCACCCGATCATAAAACGCCTTTTTTTGCAGATCCATCCGGTTCATTTCCAGATTGCCTACCTCTCGCCTGCGCAGCCCTTCCTCCACATCAACATACAGAAAGAACGATAAATCCGGTTTAAGTCCCCCCGTTGCAAAGCGGGTGATCATTTGCAGATCATCCATGTTTAGCCCCCGGCCGTATCCCTGATACGCATAGGTGCTATCGGTGTATCGATCACACAGCACAATGGTTCCCTCAGCCAGTGCCGGCCGGATGAGCTCTTCGACATGTTGCGCACGGTCGGCCGAGTAGAGCAAAATTTCGGCCGTGCTCGTCATCGCCTTGTTGTTGACATCGTGCAGCACATGGCGGATTTGGGTCCCGATATCGGTCCCACCCGGCTGGCGAGTCACAATCACCGTTTTCCCCTGTGACTCTAAGTATTCGGCCAATAATTTAATTTGGGTCGTTTTACCGCTCCCTTCGCTTCCTTCAAACGTGATAAACATATTTTGTATTTTACCCAATCAATTTCGGATTTACGATTTTGGATAACGATCAAATTAGCATCTGCACCTTTCTGGGAACCGGAGGTAAAATTTTCTACATACCGATCAATACACTCAAGGATTGAACACCCAGATGGAAACCTCTTTTTTACCCCGCAACTCACTCTTTACCACCTGCCTGCTCTCCATCTTTTTATGGGTTGGGTGCGGAAACTCAGACCCCATCCCCCCACCCCCTGAACCAACGGCCGCACCAACAGAAACGGCTGTACCAACTCCAACGGCCGAGCCTGATCCCTTTGCCATCAGCAATTTGGCCGGAACCGAATTGGTCTTCCCCACCTCGCTACAGTTTGGCCCCGACGGCCGTCTGTATGTCGCACAACGCAACGGGCAAATCAAGGCTTACACCGTGGTGCGCAACGGGGCAAACAACTATTCAGTCACCCAAACCGAGACCATCGATCTGATCCGCACCATCCAAAATCACAACGACGACGGCTCACCCCACATCGGCCGGGATCGTCAACTAACCGGTCTTTACATATTAGGCACGGCCGAAAATCCCCGCCTTTACGTCACGTCTAGCGACTATCGAGAAGGGGGTGGCATCGAAGGCCAAGACTACGGGCTAGACACAAATTCCGGCGTGATCAGCCTGCTCTCTTGTGTGGATGGGGTGACCCGCGCCAACGGGTGTGAGGGGTGGGAAAAAGTTGACCTTGTGCGCGGCCTGCCCCGTTCTGAGCAAAATCATTCAACCAACGGAATATTGGTACTCCCAGAGCAAAACGTGATCTATGTGGCTCAGGGTGGTTTTACCGATACCGGTGCCCCATCCCGCTCGTTGGGCTTCACGGCCGAAACCGCGCTCTCGGCCGCGATCCTCAAAATCGACCTGGACTTGATCATGAGCCTGCCCACCCAAACCGACCCGTGGGGACAAGCGTACAAATACAATTTGCCCACGCTCAACACCGTTTTATCGCCAAATGGGCCGCACGATTTTGGTGATCCTTGGGGTGGCAATGATGGGTTGAATCAGGCTGTCATAGTCGAAAATGGCCCGGTTCAGCTCTTTGCCAGCGGCTTTAGAAACCCATTTGACCTGCTACTCACCTCGGCCGGACATTTGCTTACCGTAGACAACGGCTCAAATTTTGATTGGGGCGGCTATCCCGAATATGAAGAAAGCTATGGGTGTACCAATAACGTTCTGGATGGAGATCCTGGCTCAACAACACCAGGGCCAAATCCGGCCGATTACCCATCCAGCATAAAGCTGCACGATGGGCAAAACGGGACCAGTGTTAGCGACCGGCAGCCGGATAAACCGGCCGAAAATATCGCGGGGCTGCACCTGATCACAGAAGGGTATTACGCCGGACACGCCAACCCGACCCGAGGCAATCCGGCCGGAGCTGGCATCTATCTGCACGACAACACCACCGATGTGGGTGAATGGCTGGGGCCAGATGATCGGCGCCTGCCTGAAGCATGGCCTCCGGTTCCGGCTGATCGCGCCAATCCGGTTGAATGTGATTTTCAAGGTCCGATTGTGGATGATTCCGCAATCGCAAATTTAGGCCCTTCGACCAACGGATTGACCGAATACACCGCATCCAACCTAAATGGCGCCCTGCAAGGGGTGATTTTGGGGCCGTCATACACCAACGATATTTTTCAGGTTCGCCTGACCAAAGATGGTAAGGTGGCGACCAATTGCCCCACTGACCTAATGGAACCCTGCTTAGATCCGTTTGCCAGCGGCTTTGGATCGGTCCCGCTTGATATCCGTGCGATTGGGGATAGCGGCGTTTTCCCCGGCACGGTGTGGGTCACAAATCATCTGTCTGGGGTGATTAATATTTTCGAGCCACGAGATTACACGGCCGATCAACCGGTTCAACTCCCGGCCGGTACACCTGCCCCCGAACCTGAACCCGAAGAACGACCTTTTGTCTATGTGGAAGGGGAGTTGGTTGCCTGTGTCAACATCGGTGGCCCCGAAATAGTTGGGCAAGATGGGCGCACCTTCATGGCCGAGGATGCCAATCCCGCTTGGATACGGGACGGTAAACAATCAGAAACAATTACAGATATAGCAAATACAGAAGATGATGCGCTTTTCCAGACAGACCGCTGGGGGCCAATGGAGCTTTTTATTCCTGTACCTGAGCCAGGCGTTTATATTGTGGAGCTGTTCTTTGCAGAGATTTTTTACGGGGTGAACACCGATTCGGCCGAAGACCAGCGGGTGTTTAACGCAAACATAGAAGGGTTCCCTGCGCTGCGCGATTATGATATCAATCAAGCGGCCGGTGGCCCCGCAATCGCGATTGTGGAGGCGTTTGAAACAACCACGTTTGATACAAACGTAAACATAAGCTTGCTAAAAGGACCGGCCGATAATCCCAAGCTTTCGGCCGTTTGCGTGACCCAACCTTAAGCCATTTGCGAGCTGCGTAACTTTAGCGTTACAGTAGTGACTATACTTGTAGTGTTAAATGGGTTACACCACAAGAAAGATCGTAAGGAATAATACTAACAGCCTATCGGAAAAGCAGACCTGTGTGGAAGAGGTCACAACCCATAACAAAAAGCTATGAATCGAGCGGTACACTCTTGGATAAATGAACAGCGCCTACGGATTGTCAAAGATACTTTGCGCAAGCTGCCGTTTGATGTATCCAAAGATCTGATCCCCACCCTGCTCGAAACCCTGCAGCTTTGTTTCGACAAAGATGATTCGGAGCAAACCCAACATATCCAAGAATGGATGCAGCGCCATAAAGACGACCTTAATCGGCAAATCCATGAGTGGACCACCATCATAAGCACGCTAAAACAGCAAATCATCTCTTCGCTTAAAGACCATTTAGCGGCCGACATCGTCTTGTCAGAATTCCCCACCATCGACCGGACGATGACGCTGGCTATGGGGCAAATCAGCCGGGTCGCAGACAATCGTTCACAAGCTGACATGCTGGATCAAATGATCATGCTCAAAGAGCAGCTGTCGATGCTCGAGAAGAATCGCAAACGCTTTATCCATTTGGCCGCTCATGAGCTTAAAACCCCGCTAACCCTGCTCGAAGGGTATTCGAAGATGTTCCACGATCATATAAAAGCGGATGATCTTCAGCTCAACATGTACTTGGGGGGTATCGAAAATGGGATTGATCGGCTGCGCGAAATTATTAACGACATGATTGATGTGAGCCTGATCACATCGGGCAATTTCACAATTACCCGTCAGCCGGTTTCACTCGGATCGGTTCTGACAAAAGTCATCAATAATATTAATCGGGAATTTAAAGGGCGCAGTGTGCATGTAGAAGTTGCCCCTCTCGAGAAAAATCATGTGGTGATGGGTGATCCAGAGCGATTGGTTCAAGCGTTTTTCAAGCTGATCAGCAATGGGGTTAAGTACACGCCAGACGGCGGTACAGTCAAGATCGATCTGGTTCCGCTAACGCGCCGCAGCAATTCGGCCGGTAAACATGCCATGATCGATGTCAGAATTGCAGATACCGGTGTGGGTATTTCCCATCAAGTCTTGCCAAAAGTTTTTGAGCCATTTACGGGGGACGGGGACATTAACCTACATTCAACCAGCAAAACTAAATTTATGGGCGGTGGCCCGGGATTAGGTTTACCGATTGCAAAAGGGGTTATCGAAGCGCATGACGGAACGCTGTGGGTTGAAAGTGATGGATATGACTATGTTGGCTGTCCCGGCAGCACGTTCCACGTTGAGCTCCCCATCGTTGAATAAAGCCTGTCAGCTATTAGCGTAACGAAAGGCTCCCCTACTAAAAGAATTCGTTCAAAAGAGGCATATATTTGTGGAGCAAATCTGTGTAGATCTCTTTGCGTGCCACTTCCTCAGCCTCTTTGATCACACAAATCGTATTGACCTCATATTTATTAAACTGATAGCTCATTGGGTGGAATTTAAAGCTCCCTGCAATGTCATGTCCGCTGCCTACGAAAAATGGCTCATGGGTTACTTTCCCCTCAGCCTCAACTCGTTTCGTCACAATGTAAACTCCACCAATCCCAGCTTTAAAGGTGGTTTTAAACGGGAAAACGATGGTTTTGTATTCTTTGCCAGAATGTCCGACAAATATGGTTGACGTGTATTTTGCCATTGCTCAAACTAATCCTTGATGTCAATTTTAACGGTTTAAAGTTGATGCGGCCGTTGACCGCCACGCGCGATATCTTTTGTGAGCTGCTTGGCGGTTGATTCAGTTGCCACCCCAAACTGGTCCATCATCCGGCCGATTCTAAATTCTAGTTCGGCCTGATCTTGCTTACCCACAACCGCCATTTCGTCTGCACGGGTGAGCACATACGGATATCGGCCCAGAATTTTACACTGATCAACAATTAACTCATGAATCGTTTGCACAGCTATTTCATCTTGTGCCACCCATAAAGGCAGATCAACCCGAGCGATATTGGGTGCATCTTCTCGGTCAGACGTATTCAGGTAGAAAAAGCATATCTCGTTGTCACGGCCGGCTTTTTTAAAACGGGTATTGGCGTGTGACACATCGGCAAAGACGATGCTGCGGGCACCCGGCCGCAATAAACGGCCAAATAGGTCAGCATCGGTTATCCCTTCCCAATGGCCCAAACTGTCCGGCTCATCGGCCGACCAAGCTGGGTGGATTTGGTGCAACATCACCATGACAGAGCTTTTTAGCGGCCGGTCGATATACCCCACCAATAACCCGCCAGAATCCTTGATCTTTTTCATCCCCGCCTGCCACTCTTTAATCACCTTCTCTTTAAACTGCGGGGCGATTTCTCCAATGGGAACGTACAACAGCCGCTGATCCATAATCGATAAAAGCGGTCCGTCTCCATGCCGATTTTCAAACGTTTGCCGCGCCAATTCATTCATTTCAGCCTGATCTCGTTCAATCGAGACACCGGTTGGGTTAAAGAATCGGGAGTCATCTAGCTCGTGTGATTTGGGAAAATGGAGTTCAGGGGTTGAGAAAACTTGAGGCGCTACAGGGGTCCCATGCTGATAAACGATACCCCCCGTATTGATCAGATAATAAACGTATGGCGCATGTCGATCTGGCACAATCTGTGAGCCGTCTACTGAAATAACTGTCGCTTTGGTTGGTAGATGATCCCCATTAGCCTCAAGAACAGCGTCTAACGGGTTGGCCTGGGGTGCAAGCGGCCGGGCAGAACCCCGATACGGCCGGTGATTGGTTGCCTGCAAAACATCTTGAACAATCCGCTGATAGGCATCTTCAAACGCATCCCACGCGGTTGCATTGTTGTGCAAAAACTCAACCGCTTCATCCAATAGCGTTTGACGTGTTTCAAAGCGACTACCGGCCGCGCGAGCCATCTGCTCAATATCGTTTGTGAGTTGTTGAAAATCCAGTGACATAGTTGTGATCGACTGTTAGGGTGATGTTTTTATGAAATGCGATTGTAGCACGAATGATCTATTTCTTCGACGAGATTAGACCTCAATCAGGTATACGCAAGAATTGGTTGCCCGTTTCAGATTGATGTTGATAATCTTTGAAAAGAATTTATTCAGTAGATGCCAAAATATACAGTTAAATGCGTGCTGAATAACTCTAAAATAAATATACCCCCACGCCTTTGTGGTTGAAATCAGGAGAAAACAATGAGCGAAGAACTAAGATTTGACGGCCGTGTAGCTATCGTCACCGGAGCAGGTGGCGGATTGGGCGCTGAGTATGCAAAAATTTTAGCCGCACGCGGTGCCAGCGTGGTTGTGAACGACCTTGGTGGCTCTGTCAACGGACAGGGTGGCGATAACTCTGCGGCCGATCGCGTCGTCAACGAGATCAAAGCGGCCGGTGGTGAAGCTGTTGCCAACTACGAAAGCGTTGAAGACGGTGAACGGATTGTTGAGCAAGCGATGGACACATTTGGCAAAATCGACATTCTCATCAACAACGCCGGGATTCTGCGCGACAAATCTTTTGCAAAAATGAGCGAAGAGGAATGGTCTTCTGTCTATCGGGTTCATCTGTATGGCTCTTTCAAAACCCGCGGCTTGGCCCCACATGCGTGCGGGCGGCTACGGCCGGATGGTGATGGCCGCTTCATCTTCAGGCGCATATGGCAACTTTGGTCAAGCCAACTATGGCGCCATGAAAATGGGATTGATCGGTCTAATCCGTACCCTAGCCATTGAAGGAATGAAGTACGACATCAAATCAAACGCTATTTTGCCCTACGGTGGCACCCGCATGACTGAAGGACTCGTCCCTGAAAATGTGTACAAAGCGACAGCGCCTGAAAATGCGGCTCCAATGGTGGCGTATTTGTGTCACGAAAGCTTTAAAGATAGCGGCCAAGCGTATGAAGTGGGCGGTGGATTTATGTCTCAAATCAGATGGCAGCGCTCAAAAGGGCATCTTTTCCCGTTAGATGGTGGCATTACAATCGAAAATATCGCAGCCAATTGGGACAGCGTAACTGACTTTAGTCAACCCGCTTACCCCACATCTGCGGCCGATGCCTATGCTGAAATCATCAAAAACGCTGGCTAGTAATCAGTAAAAAGTGATAAGTAGAAAGTATGAAGCCCCTGTGAAGCTACTGCCGGCTTCATACTTCTTACTTATAACTTCACGCTCATGAAAGACTTGCTCGCCCCATACAACTACACCCTTGAGCTGCCCGTTTTGTGGGGACATATGGATAGCATGGGGCATGTGAACAACACCGTCTATTTTCGGTACATGGAAAGCGCCCGCTTAGAATACATTTTACGCTTTGAGCCAGAGCGCTTTGGGGCCGGTATGATTTTAGGGTCTACAAGTTGTAAATTTGTTTTCCCCCTCACCTACCCTGACACCATTACGGTTGGAGCCAAAATTGTAAAGCTCGAAAAGTACAAGGCCCATATGGAGCAAATTATTGTCAGCCATACTCATCAACGGGTAGCGTCCGTCGGCACGGCCGTTTTGGTTGGATATGATTACGAAACACTGGCAAAGGCACCCCTTCCAGAATCTGTGCGACAAATCATGATTGAATTAGATGACCCTGAAATAATCGATTAAACAAGACGAGCCGTAATCTTTTTAAACATTTTCTTCCAGCCAAAAATCAAAACAGAAAAAACAGATTCTATCGAAAAAGAATAAGGCATAAGTTTAGCTTGCCTCCTAATTTTGGCTCACTGCATCCGCCACAAAATCAAATTCCAGCTCTATTTCCTCAACTACCCCGTGATAATCAAAGCCGTTATCAGCATTGTTTAAAATATTGTAATCGCTACGATTTACAGTTGTTTTGGCTTTGCCTCGCAACTCCTCTAAGGAGTCAACCAAAAGCTCTACACCAAATGTTGCCTGCTGGGTTGTTCCCCGAATGGTTAAATTCCCCGTTACGCTGAAGGTATAAAGCTGCCCTACTTCAACTTCTTCCGGCAAACCAGATAAAGCACTGGGGGCAAATTCTCCAAACTCATAGATGTCTTGAGCTGTTAGCAATACACAGCAACGAATCGATAGATCTCTTTGGGGATCATCGGTTACAAGTGAACGTAGATTTACTCGGATCACGCCAAGTTGCGAATTAGCAGGCGTATTAAAATCAACAATAATGTCACCCGCTATCTGGTTTGTCCGGCCGACTGCTGTTCCCTCTGGAAAAGTCTCATAAACTGAAAATCTAGCCTCAGATTGATCTGAATCGATACGAAAAAGTTGAGGGGCCAATGTGGGTTCCGCTGTGGGCGTAGGTTCGATTGTTGGTTCTAATGAGGGTTCGAGTGGTGGCTCATTCTTGATTTCCTCTGTTACAGCACCTTCTTCTTGCACAACAGGAGCCAAGAGCTCTTGGGTAGGTAGTGGCACTTCAGCGATAACGGTCTGAGTTGATGCAGAAACCGGAGCAGCTAATGTGGGAGCACTAATTGGCTGGCTCGGCTCGGCCGTACCTCCAGTGATTGTGATGAAGGCAAAAAGCGAGACCAAACCACCAAAGATCGCTCCTGCGCCAAACAAAGCCATATTATACAAAAGGTTTTTTCGAAAAGTATTTTTTGATTGATTCATAATTGTATTTGTAGTTAGGATCTACAGGCCGAGTAAATTTCTTAATTTTCAGAACCCAGTTGAAAAATGATGCGTTCAAATGTTTCAAATTTCGATTTCTCGAATTAAAGTTTTTCTTGAGGACCTATCTTATCGAATCAAGATTAATCATTAAACCGCAATATAGCGTAGGGCTCCTCAGTCATTTGGCGGATGCGTTACTTAACCGGAGTAGGTAGGCTTTTGAAACAAACTCTTTATTCAAAACGAAACTATGATGACACAAAACATAAAATCTAATCCGCTTGCCTCAATCATCGAGGAATATGGATATTATCTAACGCTCATTGTGGCCTTGGTTGCTACGCTGGGGAGCCTTTATTTCAGCGAGGTGCGTCAATTTGAACCCTGCCGACTGTGTTGGTTTCAGCGAATCATGATGTATCCAATTGGAATTCTTGCCGTGGTTGGCATTATCAAACAGGATGAGTATTTGCCCAATTACATTCTCCCTCTTTCGGTCATAGGCATTGGCATCTCCATCTATCATATTTTGATTCAGAACGGAATAATCGTGCAATCTTCAGGTTGTACAACCGTGCTTTGCTCAATTAAATACATCAATTGGCTTGGCTTTATTTCAATCCCGGTTTTAGCAGGGGCCGCATTTCTACTCATCAACATTTTGATGTTGACTAGCCTGAAATTTGCTAATTCAGAATAATGAAGAGCAATCTCATTTCATGATTTATTTTTGAATATTGACAATAGCTTAATGTTCTTGAGCATGCGAACCATGATCTGAAAGCTGAGCGTCAAACCATTGGTGGGTTGCGATTTTAAGCCTCTCATTAGCCGTAGAGTAACTTATTTTTCCACCTTCTAGCAGTGGCTGATACACAACTTCAAGATGCTCAAATCCCGCCTCTAACTCAGCCAGCCCCGGCATATCGTGCCCGTGGATGAGAGCGGGATCGCCAAAATCACCTGTTTGGAAACGCTCGGCTTCCTCTGCCAAATGAGCCTGAATCAGTTCGATTTGACTCAAATCGCCGTCATCAGAAAGAACCTGCTGAACGCCACCAAACTCTGTTTTTTCGAAAATATGCGTGGTCCGCTCAAGATCAAACGGCATCACTTTTAAGCTACGTTCCGCAATCTCTGCTTGCCTATCAGATATCATTTCAGCATGTAGTTCATCCGAATGGACCATGCCTTCTGTATGCACCATTCCTTGTGTGTGAATCATAGGTTCGTTTGCTTGACTGCTGCCCACACCTAGGAAATCAAAGCTGAACAAGATAGCAACGACGGCAATCGTCGTGAGGAAAACTGTTGCAAGGATTATGATCGCCTGGCGATTATTTCCACTTTTATTTGTGATGGGTTGATTCATTGATCGCCTCCACGAGTAGGTTTATTGAGTTAAAAATTACTGTTTGAGAATCAGGTGGAATATGAGTCAGGATTTGTTCATATTTTTTTTGCCTCGCTTCAGCAACATCGGCTGCAAGAATTTCCCCTTTTTCAGTTAAACACCAAACCCACGCCCTTCCATCATTCAAATCTCTTTCTCGGTTTACCCACTCACGCTTTAACATTTGCTTGAGCAAGCGACTTACCGTGCTTTTCGCTAAATTTAAGCGTTCAACCAAAACTTGCTGGGGCAGCTGCTTGTCGGCTGAAAGCTCCATGAGAACATAAGCTTCTCCGATACTAAGCGGCTTGCCACATGGAGTCTCGCCGTTTTTGTGTAATCCAAAGGCTCTGACAAATGAAATAATTTGCTCTTCAAGGTGTTTACTATTCATAATTAGTTCGATCTTACAACTAGTTAGTTCGAACAAGCAACTATTTTCCGCAAATTGATACTACTCTTTATAATTTTCTCAAGAATAGGTTCAGTTTTATTTTTCGAGCTGTACACTTATTAGTGTCATACCAGACTCACTTTCAAAGTAGATTTCACTTCCTATGCTGTGAGCTCTCTCTTGCATCCCGCGTAAACCAAAATGCTTTGAGACATTACTTAAAACATTTTGTTGAATACCGGTACCATTATCAACAATTGAGAGTTGAATTAATTTTGGCTTGAACTCTAATTTTGCTGACAAATTGCTCCCGTTTGAATGCTTTAGGCTGTTGTTTAACCCCTCTTGCGCAATACGATAAAGGGCCAACTCTTCGTCCATAGATAGTCTTTGAATATTGCCTGCTGATTGAAACTGAATTGATATCCCCTCTCGGCCGATACCAAGAGACTTAACCAGCATATCGAGTGCGGGCACCAAACCAAGCTCGTCTAAATAGGACGGCCGTAAATCTTGAATCATTGCTCTTAAGTTAGACGAAGTCAGTGCGATTTGTTCTCGCAAAGGCTCACTTTCGCTTGGTTGAATATCAAGCAACTGAACCAGTTGATCGATATGTATCAGCGACTGGATTGTGTCATCATGTAGCTCTTGAGCCAACCGTTTTCGCTCTTCTTCTTGACCAGACTGAATCATAGTCGCATACCGGTGTAGTGAATTCTGGTTTTCACCAAGTTTTTGAACCATGCTCTCAAGCTCGGCATACAATTCATTAATCTCTTGGATACCAGAGACAAGGGGGACTTTCTGATCATAATTGCCATTTCCGACTTCTTGAGCGTAAGAGTTTAAGATCGCGAGCGGCTTAAGTACCCACCGATTAGTGCTCCACATGATCAAGAAAAAGATAAAAACAAGTGGGATCAAAAGTAGTGGAATAAGCAGTGTTAAATTTAAGCGAGCAAATCGGCCGCCGTCCCAGAATTCCTCAATCACAAAAGCCCATCCCAAGCTCTCAACAGGTCCATATGAGATTAGATGAATCGAATCTGGAAACGGCTCACTTATCGCACCACTCTCCCCATTCAACGCTTCATCAACACCTGGATGTGTAACCAGATGGCGAGAAGGATGCACGTCGCCTGAGTAGTAAATAACGTTCTTTTGTTGATCAACAATTAAAATCGCCTGATCTGTTTGATCATTTTTTAAGATAGCTAACTCATGCGCCAACATCTCGGCTTGAAATGCACCATCCCCTGCAGACAACTGATCAGCTTTGCTCTCTAAAAGGGCAATAGCAAATTGCGCCTCCTGAGCATTCCGACTCTCAACCAACAGCTCCATTTCTGCCCGGTGTAATAACATGCTCCAAAGGGCAAAACCGGTTAAGAGAAGCATGATGGGCAAAAAAATCAAAGGGATTGACTGCAGAGACAAAATCCGCTTGGGAGCATGGAATAAATTATTGGCGCGTTTCAATCTTCTTGGTCCTATTAGGCCGATGGTTAAATTTTAATAACTCCCATATTGGTTGCCTTACTAAGGGCCTCGGTCCGATTTGATACATCTAACTTCCGATAAATATTTGCCAAATGGCTCTGCACCGTGCGACTGCTAATCCCTTTTTCAACCCCTATTTGCTTATTCGTCTTCCCGTTTTTCAACATCTGCAACATCTCCACCTCCCGATCTGTGAGTGGATTTTTTGTTTCTTGAGCAAGTTGACCAATCAACTTTTGGGCAATGGCTGGGGACAAGGCTGATCGGCCGCCATGAATCGATTTTATAGCAGAGATTAACTCTATTGGGGTTGCAGATTTCAGCATGTAACCATCGGCACCAGTGGATAAAACTGCGGAAATATACGGATCATCATCATAAGCAGATAGGATCAAGACCCGAATGTTTGGGTATGTATGCCGGATAAATTTAGTTGTTTCTATCCCGTTCATTTCCGGCATTTTTATATCTAAAATAGCAACATCAACTTTTGAGTTGCAGGTAGAAAGATAATCGATGACCTCTTGACCATTCGAAGCTTCATAGATGACCTGAACTTCATCCGTCTTTTCAACAAACTGACGAATGCCCGCTCTGACCATCGCATGATCGTCGGCTAACACCGCTCGTATTTTCATTGATTTATTTATCATGTCTGATTCAATCATTCGATCAATTCGTCCAGAGTTGGTTTCAAAAGATCGGCCGGTTGCGAGCCAAAAAATCGATTAGTTATCTCCCCATCTTCCGAAATAAGAGCAACGGACGGGTGGCCCCGGAGTGCTAGGTCATTTTGAATTTTCTGATTTGCGGGCTCATTTGCATCAAACCGATAAAATTTAATTGATGGATACTCTTCTTCAAGCCCATTCACGATGGGAGCAAACTCTTCTCACGGCGCTCACGGGTCGGTAAAGAATAAGACAAAGGCGGGGCCATCGAAAGTGACTTCTTGTGCAGACTCAACTTCGGCCGAATCTGGCTCAGATCGAGAACAACTTGCTAACCCGATCGCTAATAAACTAAAAAAAAATGCAATAAATTTCCACTTTGTCATATTGATTTACTTGTTATCTTTGAGCTTGAAGTTCCTGAATGCTAGGAGACCATGTGCTTTTAATATAACCCAATACCGCATCAATTTCCTCGTCGCTTAACATGTCTTCATAGGCAGGCATGTTACTTTCAGCCTGCATATTTGGGTCAAGTTCTCGGGTCCCATATCGGATACGGTCGAGCAAATACTGGTCATTGTGATGCCACGTATGTCCATCTTCGTCATGCGGTGGTGCTCTGAATGTCCCATCTGCGTTGCGCTGTTGCCAATCTTCTTGACCTTCAAGATTCTCTCCGTGACACGACGCACAATTTTCTGCATAAACAATTTTACCAAGTTCTAAACCATCGGCGCTTAAAAGGGTTGAGCCAACCATGATTGATTCAGCCGCCCGATTTTCATCACGCCTAATCGCCAATATTCCCATACCAAACATGATAACTGTGGCAAAAATGATAATGGGGAGAATTGGGGCACCACTTTTATTTGAAGACCGATTTTTTTTGTTCTTTGCCATCGATATGTTTGAAATTTACCTTTACGATTCTAGGCAGATGTATTTTAGATGTGCCATTGGCCCGCATCCGGCATTGCAGAAATTGCATAATTCCTAAACGCTAGTCGTAAAGCTCTTCTATCATTATTTAAGCTTCGGCCGTGGATTGAAAAGCTGACACAGCTAGAATAACCAGCAACGGAACCTCAATAACCTTAGTTAAAATCGCCACAAAATCATAGTGATCATGGGTTAGAAAATATCCCAAAATTGTCACCAGTGTGTACATCGCCAGCACAATCGACACTATCCGCTTTTGAATTGGAATAAATTGCTTTGGTATAGCCCATAAGATACCTAAGCCTAAAAAGCCGATTCCATTGAGAAGCAGTAGAGTGTCTCCCCAAACTGAGCCAACCATTAGATGAATCACACCTGTTGCTCCAGCTAAGGCTAAGCCGATGAGTGTCATCATGCCGGGCCGGGGAGAGAATAAGAATGCCCCTCCGGCCGCTAACAAGACAGCTCCAAGAATTCCGCCGATGATGAAACTGATATTGCTTGTACCAGACGCATGATCGTCTAAAACTTCGGCCGAAGTTTCTTCTTCTGGATCATCGCCATGCGATAAAACTGGAACAGCAAAAAGCAGACTTGAGAGCACAATAAGTAGAACACCAATTTTTTTAGATTTTTTAATCACTGAGGAAGCACCTTTGAACTAAATTATTACTGTAGAGTAGGCCTTTTATCTGCAGTGTACATCGGGTATTTAGCGGATAGCGACTAGGCCAAATGGCGGAAATATCTTGAATCGAAGTATAATACGACCGTGGGAGAGGCCAAACATGATAAGATCTAATTTTTCTCTAGAAAAAGGAATCACATATGAATGGACAGTTCGTAAATATAATAATCTTTGGGCTAATGATAAACCTCTTCATGTGGGCATACGGAGTATGGAAAAAGCTTAATTGGTCTGAATTTTTTCGGGACAATTATCTTCTTCCCCTATTCCTTACCGCTTGCGGCACATTGACCGGGTACCAGTATGGCTTAACGCTTGGTTCCTCTCTACTAATCGGTTTTACTTTGGCAATATTGATTTGTCTCTTTTATGGGGTGCGATTTCATTCTGAATACACGCTTTATAAAACAAAGCCTTCACTCAACCTGCAATCACTCTTTAGCCGCACATCCAGCTCTTAAACAATCCAGAATTAAGATTACGGATTGAAACAAAAAAGCCGCCTCGCAAATTATTGCGAGGCGGCTTTTTTGTTTCATGGAGCAGGATTAATTGTCTTCGGCCGATGCAGTTACACAGGTTTAGCCAGCAAGCTCGTTCGAAAACTCAGTAAGCCGTGTTTTGACCCCATCTCCTAGATAGTCTAGAAAAATATCTGCAATTTGCTCTGGGGAGTAACGCCCTTCTGGGTTGTACCAAGATATGGCTAGATTAATGGCGCCAAATGCTAAAAGACGAAACATCTCTAGATCGATGCCTTCAGCAATAACATCTTTTTCGCGTGCTTCAAGCAGCAGTTTGTCCCAATAGCGGTCGTAAGCGTCACGCTTGGCGATCACTTCGGTGCGCCATTCTGGGCTTAGGTGGCGCAAATCTTTCAGCAGCACATAGGCGAAATCTTGATAGTCTAGGCTCGCCCGCATGTGGGTCCGGAAAGCGGCCCGCAGTTTTTCCCAAATTTGTTCTTGCTCGCTCACGGCCGTCTCAACCGCTTCGATCAGATTGGTTAATGACAGATGCATGATGGCCAATAAAATCTCTTCTTTATTTTTGAAATGATAATAAAGTGCGGCCGAAGTCATCTCGAGAGATTCACTGATATCACGAATGCTGGTAGCGATGTACCCTTTTTCGCGAAAAAGCTTAGCAGCTTGTGCAATTATTTCTTCTTGGCGGCTTGAAATCTTATTAAGTTTAATCATGGGTCTCTCTAAAAAAATTTAGTTACTGAGCATTTGATAAGTTAACACAAAGCCGTAAGCATAGGCAAGTTCAAGTCGTGCCGATATTAACCGCAGAGCTTGTTACAAAACCATATTTATTCGATGGGAGAGCTCTGCGAGCATGGTGCTTGTAGCCCCCCAAATTTTATGGTCAGCATAAGCAAAAAACGGCACCTCAAACGGGCCGGTAGGCAAGCCTACATCGATTGGCTCTCGGCGGCGGTTGGTTTCACCTAAAAAGTGTGAATACGGGATTTCAAGGACTTCAGCAACCTCTGCCTCGCTAAGGGTGTATGTCGGCCGTTGATCTATCCATCCTGCAAAACAGTGCACGTAGAAACGTGACGGCGGAATGTACAGCGGGTCGATCCGGCCGACAATGGTGATCTTATCGCTCTCCACCCCGACCTCTTCCCATGTTTCACGCAGTGCCGTCTGTTCTAACGTTTCACCGGGATCTTGCTTGCCGCCAGGAAAAGCGATTTGGCCCGGGTGGCTACGCATTGTGGTCGGCCGTCTTAGCAGGATGGTGCTGAGCGACTCCCCATCTGGAAAGAACAGGGCCAAAACCGCACCAATGCGATGATCGGCCGGCGGTGGTGCCAAAGCACGGTCGGCCGGAACCATGGGCAAACGAACCGGTACCGGATCAAAATCTGGCTGGTTTAAAGCATTTTTTAAGAGTGAAACATCGAAATTCATTCAAGTATTTTCTAGCAATCGTTTTAAAAAAGAAAACAATCGCACAATCCAAAAAAAAAAGACCTCCACAAGGAAGGTCTTTTTTTGAAACATAGCTTGTCTCAGAGGTGTATTTTAGTTCTTGGGGAAGATATATCCCGTACCACGACGTGAAATCACGTAATATGGTTTTGAATGATCCTTCTCGATTTTGCGGCGCAAGCGATGTACATGAACGTGCAAACGATCTTCGTATGCCGTTTCAAGTGGCCAAATGCGTCGGAGCAAAAAGTCAGTTGTAACTGTCTTGCCCGCATTCCGGATCAAAATATACAAAATCTTTGTTTCGGTTGGGGTCATTGATGTCTCTTTGCCATCGACGTAAACACGACGGGCTGAGAAGTCTACACTCAGGTAGTCATCAATTTTAACCATAGGGTCTAGCGTGTAAGCAAAGTCCCCCATCCGCAAAAGCACCCGACGAATGCGCGCTAGAAGTTCGTTCGGCCGGAACGGCTTCACAACATAATCTTCAGCGTACATTTCAATACCTTTCACAATCGTATCTTCTTCATTGATTGCGGTGAGCATCACAACCGGCACATCGCTAAATTCATGTAGCGCTTTGCAAAACTCAAACCCATTCATCATCGGCATATTTAAGTCAACAAGGGCTAAATGGGGCAATCCGGCTCTTTGGATAACGGTTAAGGCTTCTTGACCAGATGTGGCCGTCATCACTTGATAACCGTCGCGTTCAAGTGTTAGCTTTACAATTTGTAATGTTTGTTCGTTGTCGTCAACGGCTAGGATTCGTTTAATCCCTGAGTTGTTTTCAGTCTGCATTAGAAATAATCCTTAAAATCTTTCGGTCCTTAAGATAAGCATATCCTACCTTACGGTTTATGTCATCTAACTCCGTAATTAAATTCGTGAAAATTAGGTCAAATCTCCTATTTTTAAGCTGTTTTTAAGTTTTGTCTTTTGTAAGAAGCACAAGCATTCGTGTGGGGTTCAAGTTAGGCTTAATTAAGATGTTTTTCACTATTTTAAGCGCACTTTCTCGCCTTATCCTCAAATTAGGGGGATGGACCTTAGAGGGATCACGCCCTCCGGCCGACAAGTACATTATGCTGGCGTCGCCACATACATCATTTGTCGATGGTTTTTTAATGGTGCTGGCTGGTTTTGGCCTCGGTATCAGACCATCCTACTTGGTTAAAGCTGCATATACCAAGGGATTTTTTGGACAATTTACGTTGTGGTCTGGGGGGATTCCGGTTTTATCGGGTGCGGGTGCGAATAAAGTGAAAGAAGTAATTGAAATTGCGAATAAAGCTGAAAAAATCGAGCTTTTAATCGCCCCGGCCGGGACCCGTGCTAAACGGGATGCTTGGCGTAGCGGCTTTTTCCATATTGCACGCGGGACTAATTTACCGATTTACTTGTCATATCTTGATTTTGGGAAACGCTGTGCGGGGGTTGATATTCGGCCGATCATTTTGTCTGGAGACACTCGCAAAGATATGGACTTGATTCGTGCATTCTATGCTGACATGAAAGGCAAGCATCCTGAACAGATGACGCCCATCTATATTAAAGAAGAAGAAAATTAGCGGCTGTTAACCATTTGGTGCTGGCTTGATAAAATAGGCTTCTAAATCAGCTAAATTTCGTAATTTTACTCGAGGAAAGATGTCCAATTCGACGCCAACCACAAAACTTCAAAAAGAACATGTAACCATTCGTCGGTACACCGATCAACCTGTATCGGATGAGATGGTAAAAGAAATCATTGATGCCGCTCGTCGCGCCCCTACTAGCAGCAACATGCAAACCTACAGCGTCGTTGTGGTTCAAAATCCTGAAACAAAAAAACAGCTGGCCGTTTTGGCCGGTGGGCAAAAACATGTTGAGACTTGCCCCGTCTTTTTTGCGTTTTGTGCTGATATTAGCCGCTTAGATGCCGCCTGCAAGATGCATGGACAAGAGCTGGTGCGTGGGTTAGAAACCACCCTTGTTTCATCAGTCGATGCGGCTTTGGTCGGTATGAGTGCCAACATTGCGGCCGAATCATTTGGCTTGGGCGTGGTGATGATCGGTGGAATGCGCAATCATCCAGAAGATGCTGCAAAGCTTTTGGGGCTACCTGACGGCTGCTATGTCGTGTACGGCATGTGCATCGGCTGGCCAGATGAAGAACATGTGCCCGGTCAAAAACCCCGTTTACCGCATGAGCTTGTGGTCCATTATGAGCAGTACAGCTCGGCCGACCCGGCTGAAAAGCTGGCGGAGCATGACAAAGAATTAGCAGAGCATTATGAGACGCAAGGGCGCAATTTGGACGCGGCCGCATTTACGGGGCCTATCGCAAATCGGCTAAATAGCCCACGCCGGACCAATTTACGGCCGGAGCTTGAACGGCTTGGATTTAAGTTTGAGTAGATTTTGAACGGAGAGCTTAAAATAACGTTACTCAACCGTATTCAAGAGCAAAATCACACTAATTAAAATAGTTAACCCGAGTTTTGCTTAAGCTCGGAACGTCTGAAAATAGTCTTTACAAATTATTTGAGCCCAAATATCTAACTTGAAATCAACTAGAACGATGTCATCTAAGGCCCAAAGGCCCGATGATACCGTTCTTTTGGAAGACAACTTGCGTCTTGGCTCTTATCCAAAATTGAGGTTAGTTAATACTCTTTCATGTGGCGATGTCATTCCAGCGGAGGCGGGTATCCAGCGCAAAGCCTGGCACTAGATTCCTGCCTATGCAGGAATGAAGCACTCTTGGTTGACTTTTAAGATACGGTTACGGCAGCGTCATTAGTCTCCCACTGCTGGCTGAGCCTTAACCAGTGGCGAATGATCAGCGATTGGCAAATGGATCAAAAACGCAAAGATGGCCAACCCGATCCCCATGATCCAAACCGGCATGTAGGTCCCCTGCGTATCAAAAAATCGGCCCCCCAGCCAAACGCCTAAAAACGAGCCGATTTGATGGCCAAAGAAAATAAATCCATACAGCGTAGATAAATAGCGCGAGCCGAAAATTTGGGCGACAAGACCGCTCGTTAGCGGCACCGTTGCCAAATAAAGCAGTCCAAATACAGAGCCAAAAATCAGGGCAGACGCATTGCTAACCGGAATCAGAATAAAGGCGGCAAACACAATTGCCCGGCCGAGGTAAATACCGCTTAGCAGATATTTTTTGCGATAGCGGTCCCCAAGCCAGCCTGAAATAGGCGAGCCGATCATATTAAATAGACCGATCAAAGAGAGAGCCAATGCGCCAATTCGGGTCGCAATGCCTAAATCTGACAAATAAGCGGGCAGATGGGTGCTCACAAATGCGACATGAAAGCCACAGGTAAAAAAGCCCAGAAACAAGAGCCAATAGTTGCCGCTCTTGCCCGCATTTAGCAACACCCCCATGAGGCTGTTTTTCTCAGCCGAACTGCCATCCAATGCGTTATCAGCAGCTTGATCATCCCCGTCGTCCTGCGGCGCACCCGGGAACCAAGAGGCGACAATCACGATGATTAAAACCATCACCCCCATAAACATAAATGTGGTTTGCCAGCCGACGACCGTGCGCAGCTGCTCCATCCCAAACACAACTACAAACATGCCAAAAGAACCGGCCGCTGTGATGAGGCCAAATGCGGTGCTGCGCCGTTCAGGGGGCACAACTTTGGCCACAGCCCCCAAAGCAACAACGTAGGTCGTTGCGCTCAGCGCCATCCCGATTAAAACCCCAAACGAGGTGTATAGGGTAAACACGCTGGGGTCGATTGCGAACCAAAAAATAGCGACGCTGTAGAGCAATCCCCCCCCGATAGCAACCCACCGTGAGCCAAAGCGGTCGGCCAAAATGCCCACCAACGGAAAGCCATAAATTAATTGCTGGATGGCGATTGCCAAGCTAAAGGTTTCCCGGGTGATATCAAGCTCTTCGACCAGCGGCCGTAGAAAAATGCCAAAGCTTTGGCGGATTCCCACGCTAATAATGATGATTACAATAGCGATTTGAACCACATAGGTTCGATTTGATCGGTTATTAAAGGTCGACATAGCTTTATAGTTTCTCGGCAGGCTCCCGTGGGTTTTCTTTGGGCGCGGTTAACAATAATATTCCCAAACTGGCTAAAACCAAAACGGCCGAAATAAACATATTGGTGCGAAATCCATCGACAAAAGCAAACCGGACAATCTGTTCAATTTGAGCCGCTGTTTGAGCCGTTAACTCGGCCGGGATCACCAGTTCGCCCAAACTGCGGGCCTGCGCCACAAGCTCCGCTTCAGCTTGCTCGGGCAACCCTAATGGGGCGATGCGGCTCGCCAAGCCGCTCCGAAATCGGCCGACCATCACAGCGCCTAAAATCGCTACAGACAGCATTTGTCCTAATCTTGATGCCGCATTATTCACCCCAGACGCGATCCCAGATCGGTTAGATGGCAACGCCTGTAACCCCAAACTTGTGATCGGGACAACCAAAAAGCCCAGCCCGATGCCGTATACCAAAATGCCCGGCAGCCAGTGGGTCCAATACGACTGATCCACGCTGGGCCACATCAGCAAAAAGAAGGCGGCCGCGATAATCAGATTGGCGATCACAATCAAAGGGCGAGCCCCGATACGATCGATGAGCTTACCCATTTGGCGCGCCATCAGAAACAGTGCGATTGTGATTGGCATGATGGCTAAACCAGCCTGTGCGGCCGAATACCCCTGCACCTGCTGCAGGTTTAGCGTAATAAAGAAAAACGGCCCACCTAAGCCAAAATACAAGATGATGGTCATTAGGTTTATGCCGGTAAATTCAGGAATTTTAAATAGATTTAACGGGATCAAGGGGGCCTGCACCCAAGATTCAACCCAAACAAAAGAGATGACTCCAAGCACACCAACAATGATCGAGCCGATAATCAGCGGGGATCCCCAGCCGAAGTTTGGCCCCTCGATCAGTGCAAAAAGCAGTCCGCTTAATCCCAACATCAATGCTATAAGCCCCAGCCAGTCGATACGGCCGTCAATCTCATCATTTTTATTTTCAGGCACGAAGCGCCAGGCCACAAAAACGGCTATCAACCCCAATGGCAGGTTGATATAGAAAACGGAGCGCCATGAAGCAAAATCAACCAACCAGCCTCCCACAACCGGCCCGGCAACTGTAATCAGCGGTGAAAAGGTTCCCCAAATGCCCAACATACGGCCGCGTCGTTCCGGTGCCACAACGGCGTTGATAATGGCCAATCCGCCCGGTGCCACAAGTGATCCGCCAACCCCCTGCAAAAAACGGCCGGCGATCAGCCAATTGGCCGTGGGGGCCACCCCACACATCAAAGATGCCCCGATAAAAATTACCATGCCGATGATATAGATGCGAACCCGGCCGAAGATATCTCCTAGCACGCCCCCAATCAGCATCAAGACAGACAGGACCAGCAAATAGATATCCAAAATCCACTGCAAGGCACCAATATCGGCGTTTAACGATTTTTGAATCGCGGGCAAAGCGACATTAACAGCAGACTGATCTAAAAAAACAATCCCCGAGCTGAGGATTGCAAGTGTAAGCGCCATTTTTTCCACAAATGGTATTTGGGAGATGCGTTCGGCCATGCGGGAAGAGTATCCCGACCAAATTTTTTAGACCAACCGAAATGATAGAAAGAGGGAGATCAATGCAAACTGACTTTATCTGCGGGGAGTGACCTTGATACGCAACCCATTTTCCGGCGCAATAGTGATTAAAGCGCGCGGTTTCACTTTTTGATCAGGCTCAAGCTCAATCTTAAAATGCTGAAACAGCTGGATCAAAATCATCTGGGCTTCGATCATGGCGAATTGGGCCCCAATGCACACTCTGGGGCCAGCCCCAAACGGCAAGTTGGCATAGCGGGGTATGCTGCCCGCTTTTGTTGGATGGAACCGCTCGGGGTCAAACCGTTCAGGGTCTGGGTAATACGCTTCCTGACGATGGAGTGAATATGGGGAGATCACCATCCATGTCCCTTTTTTAACTTGGTAGTCGCCGATAATGCTGTTTTTCTGGACTTCACGATAGGCCAAGGACCAAACGGCCGGGTACAGTCTCAAAGACTCTTTCAGCACCATTTCGCAATATGGCAACCGCTCTAAATCATCTAATTTAGGTGACCGGCCGTCAAGCACATCATCAATTTCGGCCGTGAGTAACGCTTGGATCTCAGGGTGCTTTCCCAGCAGGTAAAAGGTCCATGTCAGGGTGTTTGCCGTTGTCTCGTGACCCGCGCTAAACAGGTTATTGACTTCATCAAAGATCTGCTGCTTCGCCATCGGCCGGCCGTTTTCATCACGCGCATTCAGCAAGGTTGTTAGCAAATCGTTGTGATCAATATTGGTGCGCATCCGCTCCTCGATAATCGGCATCAACACATCCTGCAATATTTGGTTATTTTTCTTGAAAGCCCGATTCCCTCGGGTTGGGAGCCAAAGCGGCACTTTAAACCCCAACCAAAATTCCTTTTCCATCCATATTTGGTTACTCGAAATCGCATTTGCAGCCCGCTGGGCATCTTTGGCCATTGTGCGGCGATCTGCATTAAATAGCGTTTTCGAGACGATAAACATCGTGAGCCGCATCATGTCGTCGTGGATGTCTCGATTGGGATTTCGCCACCATTCTTTTAGCAAATCAAGGGTGTAATCTACCATCACACGGCTGTACGCTTCCATCCGTTTATGATGAAACAGGGATTGCATCATTTTACGCTGCCCCGCGTGGAATTTTCCCGCGCTCGGAACCAATCCGTTCCCCAAGGCTTTACCTAAGGTAGCTCGAAACGGGGCCGCTTTAGGAAACTCGGCCGCTCGTTTAACCAGCACCTCGCGTACCAAATCTGGATGATGCAGCATCAGCAGACGCTTGGGCCCCATGCGCAGTTCTACAAGCTCGGGGTATTCCGCCACATAGCGACGCATGGCGGCTAAAACATCTTGTTTAAATTCAGGCATATGCCCCAGTGGATGATAGTTTATATCCCTTGGGGCGATTTTATAGCTTGGTTTGGGTGGTGCGAGCTCGATCTTGTGGTTTTCTCTCCTCTAAAAAAACTTTAGTCGATACGGGTGTTGCCTGTTGATTGTCTAAAAACAATCTAGCTTTGATCACCGGATAGGTGATGAATCTTTGTGTGGTATGCAGGCACACAACTTAAGCAGGTGGTTGGATTATGACAGCTTCAACAAATCTTGCATCTAAAAATCGAGTTGTTGCGCAGATAACCGGTTTTTTGAGAAGAAAAAGCGCTTTTTGACAGATAGCCTCAAATATCTGTTTAATCTGCTTGAGACTCGACTCTTAATGTTTGTTTCTAACATCCTTTTGCTACAATCATCCAAATTTTTAGCAACAGGATTATCAAATGGAAATTGTCTCTCCCGAATCAGTTGGTGTCAGCTCAGAAAGGCTAGGTCTCATCGACAAAAAGTTTAAGAAATATTGTGAAGATGGCAAAACGGCCGGGATTGTCACGTTAGCCGCTCGTTATGGGAAGGTGTTTCATCATGATGTTTGGGGGATGCAAAATTTAGAATCAAACACCCCGATGGCACTGGACTCGATTTTTCGGATTTATTCGATGACCAAACCGATTGTTAGTGTTGCGCTGATGCAGCTCCACGAAGAAGGGCGCTTCCACCTGAATGATCCCATCAGCCAATTTGCCCCCATGTTTACTGACCTGGAGGTTTTGAACAGCGACGGCAGCGTTGAAAAAGCTGAACCGGTCACCTTCTGGCATCTGCTGACCCACACCAGCGGTATGAGTTACGGCTTTCGAGATGATCATCCGCTTGAAAAAATGTATCGGGATGCGGACCTGTTTGAGCGAGAGCTAACGCTTGAGGGGATGATGCAGCGCATCGCCAAATTGCCGCTGCGCTTCCAGCCAGGGTTTGACTGGCATTACTCCGTTTCAACCGATGTCGTGGGCTATTTGGTTCAAGTCATTTCAGGGCAGCCGCTGGGTGACTATTTGCAAGAAAATATTATCCAGCCGCTGGGCATGGTTGATACGAGCTATGAGATTCCTGACGAAAAACTGCCCAGATTAACCAGCCTGTATGGCAGTTTGCAACCGGAAGATCCCTACATGAAGCTGCTTGATCCCCCTGAAACAAGCTTTCACCGGCCGCCTGTGCTAAACCAGCGTGGCGGCAGTGGTTTGCTGTCAACGGCCGCAGATTACATCAAATTTGCTCAAATGGTTGCAGACGGCGGAACCTATGAAGGCAAACGGTATTTGGGGCGCAAAACAATTGAGCTCATGACAAGCAACCATCTACCCCTGCGCATGCTCCCGCTGGCTGTCACAAATGAGTTTCCCGGGGTTGGTTTTGGCCTTGGCTTTCATAACATCGTCAACGTAGCTGATACGCAAATGCAAGGCTCGGTTGGCAATCATGGCTGGAGCGGCGCGGCCGACACCAATTTCTGGATCGATCCGGTTGAAAAACTGATCGGGATGAGCTTTATGCAATATCTTCCGTCACGCACTATTGCGGCTCGAGATGATTTTTCCAACTTTCTGTATCAAGCTTTAGAGTAGGCCTGACCCAAGTCACCCGACTCAAATCCCAAAGAAACAAACATCCGAATCGTTTAAACTACTCTCCAGAACTATGAACCAACGGTTCTGGAGAGAATATGCGCTTTCGATTTTTGCTTTTTATTTCGGCGTTCGCCATCCTATTAGCCGGTTTTGCACTGATGGGTCCCGCCGCCGCCGAGCCGGTCCCCCCGGCCGATTTTGATTTCCCCTACGCCGAGGACGGGAATTTTGATCATATCCTGTTTGTCTACGAAGATTTTGACGAGAATGAAGGGGGATATTTTGAACCAGAGGCCGGTCTGCAAACGACCGGTTGGGGAGAGTATCTTGATATTTTGACCCCCGGAACCACCATTGAGGGAGAGTTTGAGTGGATTACAGATAACACCATCGACGGCCGGGCATTCCGTTGCGCCTTAACCGGTGGAGATGCTTTTAACAACTATTTTTGTGCAAATAACGTGGCTCGTCTAAACGGCAGCGTGGGGGACTATCCTTATGCAGGCTTAAATTGGCTAGAGTTTGAAATGGACTTTTACGTTGAGGGACACATCGACTGCACGTTTAGCACCAAATCAGACATGGAAGGGATTGAATGGGTATGGCAATTTACAGAGCCGCCCGACAGCTACGGTTTTGGCATAGTCTACGCCCCGTACCGAGGGCAACTGCGCCATTGGACCGAACAGGGAACTTGGGAGCCTTTTGATCCGCCGATTGAATATATCTGTATAGAGGGGAACCAGTGGCACCATGTTAAGTTTGTAACCAGCATGCTGTTTGACAAAATTAACTACCACTACATGATTTTAGATGATCAGGTTATCGATTTTAATGGGCAACAGCTCGACAAATTCCCGACTTTTGAAGAATGGAAAGACACCTTCATTCAGATGGGGATTCAGGTTGATTCAACGTTTGGAGTGGATGATCCGGCCAGAGCACGGCCGGTTGCAATGGTCGTTGACAATGTGACTTTAACAGGGCTAAAGTTAACCTTCGACAACCACATTTACCTGCCAGCGGTCCAAAAATAAACGTCGATATTCAGGCAATTTAATACGTGTTGCGTGTTGCGTAGCAGGCAGAATCAACCCGCTACGCAACATGCTTTTAAGTATCAATTTGGATCGTGCTAAAACTTTATCCCTTCAACCATGTTCCATATTCGCCCGTTTAATTTCTCTGACGCTGATTATGCTAACTGCGTACAGCTACGAAACAGCATCTATTCAGATACCCCCACAACTGTAGATATTTGGAAAAACAATGACCAAATTCGCCCTGAAAATCTTTGCTATCATTTTTTTGTAGCCGAAGGAGCGGATGGGCAAATTGTAGGAATGGCCCAATGTGCCAAGACAAATGCTGAAAGCGGCACCTTTAGCTTGGGGCTTATCGGCCGAGATGAGAGTTGGCACAACGGAGTGATGGGTGAATTGCTGACATGGGTTAAACAGGCGGCCCCGCAGGTTCAGGTGAATGGGCTTGTTCAAAAAATCCAAGAGTCTGATGAGCCAAAGCTGAGCTTCTTAAAATCCCAAGGATTTCAGCAAATCATGCGCTATCCGCTTTCAGCTTTAGATGTAAACGGCTTTGATCCAGATCGTTTTACCGACAAACTGAAGCTGGTTGAGCAATCGGGCATACGTGTCAGCCAGCTCCCGGCCGGTTGGGAGAACGATCCCCATTGGCAAAAGCTGGTCCACGACGTTGACTGGAAACTAATGCTAGACGTGCCGCACCATGAGCCACGCATCAAAGACAGCTTAGAGCAGTTCATCAAAAACGAATTGTTGCACCCAAACGGGATGCCTGACAGCTATTTTTTAGCGTGGGATGGGGAGAAACCGGTGGGATTGACCTGCTTTATCAAACGAGGCGGCCGGACTCAAACCGTTTCAACCGCCTTAACCGGCGTTCTTCGTTCGCATCGTCGGATGGGAGTTGCTACAGCGCTCAAGGTTCATTCGATCCGGTATGCCCGTTCAATCGGCTGTCATACCATCCTCACCAAAAACGCAGAGACAAATCCCATGTATCAAATTAATGTTTCACTAGGGTTTGAAGCCAAACCAGCTTGGTTAGACATGAAATTAGCCGTTTAAAGCCCTGTTTACAGCCGTGAAGCCAACTCAAACGATACACGAATAAAACGCATGGATTTGAACAGTGTCCGTACCCAACCGCGCCTAAAGTAGCTATAATCCCGGCTGGAATAGGGACATTATGAACACAAACCAACACTCTCCCAAAACAAAACAGTTTAGGATCTTATCGGCGCTTCTATTTTTAGTAATCGGTCTGTTTGCTGTGCCGGTGCGCGGTGCTGAAAATCTAACCATTTCACTCATTGGATTAGAAGCTGGATTTCCAGAGATTCGGGCCAATGTACGAATTTTGGGCAGCGACAACCGGGTTGTTGAAGAAATTAATCCGGCCGATATCGAGATTTATGAAAACGGAACCCGCATCAACGAATTTGAAGTTGTGCCTGCCCAAACAAGCCCACAGCTTATTGCGATCTTAGTCGATTCAGGCATCAACACGACGTATGAGCGGGATTATGGGGATGCAAGCATTCGAGCAGCGTTTGGCGGGCTCATCAGTGAGCGGATCATCGATAGCCAAGAAGACAAAGTTATCCTAACTGAGCAAATCGCAGATGGTGGGATTGATCAAACGATTCTGCATGTTACGGCGGCCGATAACCCGGCCGATGTCATGCAAGGGTTTGAGTCGATTTCGTTCACCCCGGCCAATGAGCCAACCGAAGCCTTTATCGGAATCGATGAAACGCTGACCGAAATTTCAACCAGCCTTGAAGGGCAAGCCGGAACACCTTCGTCCCTCATCTTTTTCTACCACAATGTCAACTGGCCCCCACAAACCCAACAGGTGCGGTTAGCACGGGCGATGGCTGACAAAGCGCTGGCTCAAGGGACACGCATTTATGTGATCCATGCAAATCCTAGAAACGATTTCTCTGAACCGTTTGAGGAGATGGCTCAGCTATCAGGCGGCAAGTACATCAACTTAGCGGCCGATGATGTGTTGACTGAGAGGTTTGCAGAAATCTATGAAGACCTGGAACCGCAGTCACAAACCTACGTTTTGCGCTTTAACAGCAATTCGATCAATCCGGGTGAACGGGAGATCGCGATTGTGCCAGCCGGTGAACCGGTCAGCAAATCTCAGGCTGTCGGGTCGGTCAATCTAAGTTCAAATCCAGTCTCTATCCTTGTCGAAAGCAACCCAGATATTGTGCGCACACCTGCACAAGTCGGCGATGAAATCCGCTTTACCCCCAGCTCAACTCCGATTTTGGCACAGGTTGAAAGCTGGCCTTATATTTTGGGGGATGACGACTTAACGTTGGCAGAGTTGATTGTGAATGGGGTGCCGGTTCAAACGATTGAAAATCCAGAGCCAACCAATATTGTTTTCGATCTAAACATTAATCAGATTGAAATCGACTCGACCCTGCTTGTTCAGGTTCGCTTATCAGATAAAAACGACCTGGTTTTCAAAAGCGAAACGCAACAGCTACTGATTGAAGTAGAGGAATTTGAGCCAACAGCGGTTCCCACAGAGCCACCTGCGGCCGGGTCAGGCACAGCGGCCGGATCTGAATCTTCAGAACCTGTGCCGACGCCAACACCGTTTGTCGTTGTTAGTTCAGAATCAGCGGATCAATCACCCAGTTTTCTAAGCTGGTTGCCGTGGGCACTCACCGCTCTTTTGCTCTTGGCCCTCATTGGGGTCATTATCTTTTTTAACCGCCGCCTCAATCAGCTCGGGGCCGGTGTAGCACGCGAAGCTTATCGGCGTGGTGGTCTTCTTTTGCTAACACGTACAATCATCACCGGCCCTATTCGTGGCAACGAGGTGATTGCTCGTCTAAAAGTATTAAAAGGGCCGGAAGGGTTGGTTGGCAATAAAGTTGACATTTACACCCACAATGTCAACATCGGCCGTGATCCACGCAGGTGTGATATTGTGTTGTATGATGGGGACGATTTAAGCAGCGTCAGTTCACTGCACGTCATCATTCAATTTGACCAAGGTGCTTTCAAGATTACCGATGCGTCGACCAATGGAACCAAATTAAATGGGAAACAATTAGAGTCCGACTTGCCTGCCGACCTGAAAAACGGAGATACAATTATTTTGGGAGATCTGTTTAAACGAGGGGCAGAACTCAAATTTGAAGTTCCTAGAAACACCAAAAACAAAAAGAATGCCAAAAGTGAAAAGCAACAGGCATCTCTCTCAAAGCTAAACGCCATTGATAAGAACGCCAATGAAGAACTTATCGAGGTAATCGAGCAGGCTGAACCAGAACAACCAAAAGCAGGCCAAACACCGGCCGCATCATCTAAAAGTCAGGATGATAATGACGAAAATTGGATGGACGAGCTTGAATAGAGTGCAACTTTATGACCTTTAACATAGGGGATAAGTTAGAAGCGTATACAATCGAAAAGTGTCTTTCGGATACCGGAGGCATGGCGAAGATCTTTTTAGCATATGAAGAAGATCGGCCGACTCGCCGCGTGGTTTTGAAAGTACAGCGCACCGGGATGGAAGAAAGTCGAATGTTCCAAGACCTACTGCGCCAAGAGTCCGCTATGCTGCGTTCGCTGCGCCATCCTGGCATCGTGCGCACTTTGCCCATGCGGATTGATAAGAAAGAAGTGGTCTACGAGGCGCGTGCGGCTAGCTTTGAAGGGACCCCATGGTATTACGCTATGGAATATTTGGGCGGCTACTCTCTGGCCAAACACATCGATCAATTTCCTGAAGACTCTCGTTTAAGCACACGTAATCCGAACCAAGATTTAGGCCTGTACACGATTGATTGGTCGATCGAGCTGTTTTATCAGCTGGTCCAAGTTGTGGATTACATGCATGAAAAGAAGATTGCTCATACAGATCTTAAACCGGACAACATTATTCTGCGTCATATCCCTTCTTTAAATTTAGTTCCACAGCCGGTTGTCATTGATTTTGGTAGCGCGTGTCGGTTTGACCAGATGACTGATTTAACTGCGTCGGTCGGGTATTCGCCACCTGAGGTCATTAAGGCTGTTAAGTATAAAAAAGGGATTGATGAAGCGGAAAACATCTATCCCGATAAAATTGATGTGTGGGCGTTAGGGGTTATTTTGTTTGAGCTGCTCACCGGCCGCAACATGAATAGAAGTGCAAAAGGTGGAATTTTAGATACATCCTTAATCTCGATCCGGTCTAAAAAAATCAGCCGATATCGCATTGATGCACATGCCTCTATCGACAAACTCATTTCAGCCATTCTGAATAACGATCCACAGAAAAGACCATCGGTCAAGCAAATTCTGAAGGCTTTAGACGAGAAAATCTACTCGATCCGCCCCCCTAGAATAGATAATCGGCCGATAAATTCTTAGATGATCCTGGACGGTAATTTTCTGCCTATTTTGAAAATTTAGTTAAAATTAAAGCGATTATTCAGCAAGTTAAAATTTCGCTGTCAGTGTCTACGCCACAGGATGATGTTCCTAAGAAAATGACAACCCGCTTCGCTTTAAAATGATATTTACATAAAATCGAACCGTTGTCTAAAATTGATTAGATAGGAAATTTGATCAGTTTTTGGAGTAAATGCGACTTATGTCGGGAAAATATTCCTAATTTAAGTTTAAACTGCCTTCAAAAAATGACCATTTCGGATTAAAATTAAGCTGGTGGGTTCAACTGCAACTCAATCAAATTTTTATTTCTGTATCTAAGAATTATTTATTTCGATGCCAAAAATTATTAGCGGATACCATTTTGATACAGGTACCCGGGAGCTTTATGAAGACAGGGTACGCGCAGGTAGCATTAAACGTGCAAACGGTGATTTGCTGGATTATGCTATCGTGGCGGATGGTGTCGGCGGTGAGAATAATGGGGAGCGCGCGGCGCAATTGGCGTTAGACGCCACAATTGTCTATCTGCAAAACGGCTTAGAAAAATCAATCCCAGCTCTGCTCAGTAAAGCCTTGCACAGTGCGAACCATGAGGTTTTCTGGAGCACAAAAAGTAATAAGGGGACAAGCACTACATTAACGGTAGCCGTCATCCTTAATGGACAAACGCTATACATAGCCAATGTTGGGGATAGTGAGGCTTATCTAGTGCGTGGGAGCAAGGTCTCGAAGCTTACGCTGGACCATTCGTTTAAAAATATTATTCCGATTCAAGACAAAATGAGTCGCGAGGCGGCCGCATCAAGCCCCCGTGCCAATGTGCTCATGCATGCGATCGGGCTTGAAGAGACGGTTCCGGTTGACATCGGTTTCCACATCAAAGATGACTTAACCGAGCAGGAATATAAAAAAGCCCAATTGCGAGGCAAAAAAGGACTCCCCATCAAAAAAGGGGACACCGTCATCGTTTGCTCAGATGGGCTTACCGGTTTGTCACCAACAGACGGCCGGCCGCTCATTCAAGATGAAGAGATCCTTCAGGTTGTTAGTGCTCAAGAAGGGAATCGAGCCGCCAGAGGGCTGGTTTCGTTTGCTCTCGGCCGGGATGCTGATGACAATGTTTCTGTCGCACTGCTGCAAACAGACGACCCTGACCGCAAAGAAAAGGCCGTTAATCGGCAGCAACAAATCAGAAAGAATGCAGCACTTTTTTATGGCGGGATCGCCTTGGCCACAATCGCTCTGTTTTCAGTCATCGCATTCTTCTTTTTCCAAGGTCGCTCAACAGAAACTTTAAATGCAGAGCAAACGCGCATCGCCTTAGTGCAAAATCAGACCGCAACTTATAATGCGTTTCTACAAGAAACCCGTGACGCTAATGATGCGCAATTGGCAGCCGAGGCAACCGCAATACGGGCAACCGCCGATCAACGGGACCTGAATGGTCAGCTTGCTATTCAGCAAACGGAAACTGTTTCGGCCATTATTGCTGCAACCCAAACGGCTCAACCCACCGCAACGCCCCTTCCAACTAGCACCCCCCGGCCGACCTTAATCCCTGGCCAGATTGGTTTCTTCCGTGGCAAGAGCCAAGATGATTTGCAACCTCTATTCGAGGATGAAGCGGTCATTGCTGTCGAAAATTCTGAAGTTCAAATTAATCATTTAGATGTTGAAGAGGAAGATGCCAGCATTTATTTGAGCAGCGGCGGAGAAATTGAGTTTAGCCAAGTAAGCCGTCAGGTTGAATTCCGCATTTTTGAAGAGAGCAACATCTTAGTTGAAACCGGCCGCTATCAAAGTGGTGCAGAGGCCGAAGTAAGAGCAACAGACAACGATGTTCTTTTTAGCGTTGTAGGATCTTGCATGGGTGTTAATTACTCTGAACAAGAAGAGTTGATTGTGGCAGCCTGCTTTGAAGGCGAATGTGATTTCCGCATTGATCGCGACGATACTGTTTCAATCCCAACCGGTGATCTGGTGACGCTTAACCCAGCAGATTTGAGCCTAGAACCCCAATTTAGCCCGATTCCGCCCAACTTAGCGGTGAACTACCGAACGCTCTTGAGTGATTTCCCAGGTGGCTTGTTAGACGTCCCTCAATGTCTCCAACCTTATCTACCTGTGCCACCAACACCGACCCCGACGCCAACAATTTCGCTTCCAACAGAAACTCCGACCCCGGTTGAAGTCGATTCAGGTGGTGGCAACAACGGTGGCGGAAATAGCGGCGGAGGCAACAATGGTGGCGGCGGTGGTGGATCCCAAAATACGCCGGTTCCCCCTCCAACTGCAGCTCCACCACCAACAGAAAGTGCCCCTCAACGGCCGACCGCGGTTCCAGAGCGACCAACCGCAGCACCTTAGAGCCGAAAGTAACACACCCCCTTTATTCGCTAAATTGCTAAATCTAATAGCTGATCATAAAGCGGTTGGCATTCAGCCAACAGTGGTTTTAACTGGTCTGGAAACGCAGTCTCTTTAGGCTTATATTTCATAAATCCAGTTGATCTGTGGACGCTATCGTACCAAGCAGGTGCCCAAGCACCATCTTCAGGACGAGCCCCAGCTGGCCAGCTCAGCATCGCTGGGTCAAAGGGAATCCCAACATGCTCACACATCTTAGACAGCACGCCTTCAGGGTCCTGCAGCACTCGTTTTGAATCAATAATAATGGGAGTCTGACCGTTATCGATCAAATATTTCCACAGGCGCATATTGTCAGCATATCCAACATCTCGCATCGTTGGTGCTGAAACCTGATGAGCATACGATGGGAGCATATCCACAGGATTCCGAATTAAGATCACGTTGGTCATCTTTTGCAGAAAATCCCAAGGCATATTTACAAGATGATGGGTCATCTGCTTGAAAAATATCACTGGGGTTTCAGGGTCTGCCAGCATAATCTTTTGTAAAACATCACGATAGTCGGCCGACTGTGTCTTTAATGTCTCCGCAGCTAAAGGATGATATTCATCCGCATCGGTAGTGCTCAAATAATGAGCATACAAAGGCTCATCTACAACCGTTGTGTCGCTTCGCTGAGCAAAGCTATACATGAGCGCTGTTGATATGTTTCTGGGGCCTGACCACACATTTAATCGTAAAAATTGACTCATTAGAATTTTTTTTGGTGAATAAAGCTAATTACTTTTGGGACCGATTCAATATTCTATGCAACATTTTTTATTTAGCATATCGGCCCTTACGCTAAACTATTAGTCATACTCTTTGGGCAAACGGACCTATATACATAGGGCTACAAATCAATCAAAATTGGAAGCTGATATCTAAATTAATTCACTTGTGATTCTATGTTTCAAAATCCAGCCGTTAGCTTCTATATTATTCTATTTATCGGGCTCCTTTTACTTGGCACGACCATCTATTCATTTCGGGCCAGTAAAAATTGGGTAGGATACAGCTTTTCTATTTTCATGCTGACGCTAACCGCCATGGCATTGATGGAGCTATTTACGATTCTTAATGTAGGGAAACCGCTTATTTGGGGGCTTAGCCGTCGTATCTCGCTCTCTTTTTCAATTCTATTTGTCCCATACACTCTAATTCAATTCACTTACGCATTAGCAAATGACAATGCCAGAATTCCACCAAAATATCTTTCTGGGTTGCATGGTTATTTTGCAGCAGTCTTACTTCTCCTTTTCACCAATTCGCGGCATGGGCTAATTTTGTTCGAAGGCCACCTCATCGAACCGGCCGTGCGCTCATCCTTCCAAAGTGTAAATGGGCCATTACTCATCCCGGTGTTGGCCATCTCACTACTAGGCTATCTCTATTCAATCAGCCTGTTATTTAATCTGGCCAAGCGAAGTAGAGGCAATCTCAAAAAACAGTCCATCTTTTTAATCGGTGCAATCTGCTTACCTCTGGTAGTTAGTATCGGGCAAATTGCTACAGATCAAATCAACTTGGTAATTTCCCCCACAGTTGTCGGGTTTTGTATTTGCGGGCTCATTTCTACATTTGTTCTTTTTACACTCAATCTCAATAACGTTGTCGTCTTTGCACGAGACACCGTAATTGAGCAAATGGAAGATGGCGTTCTTGTTCTAGATCATCAGGAAGTGATCCAGTTCGTCAATCCAGCGCTTTGCAAAATGGTTGGATGGGGCTTTAATAAAATCGTAGGTAAAAACGTCTTTGAGCTATTGTCCTATATTCAGGTTGAAGGCTTTTTTGACGAGCAAAGCATAAACGATTGGGAAGATAAAACCCTTGTTTCGATGAACCACTTTGAGCTAAATACTCCGATGGTCTTAGAAATCCGAAAAAATCTTTTTTACGGCCAAGCGGGCGAAAAGATCGGCACCATGCTCATATGGCAAGATGTAACGGCCAGATACAATGCAGAAGTCGCGATGGCTGAAGCTCGATCCCTAGCAGAAGATGCAAACCGAGCCAAATCCGCCTTTCTTGCCAACATGAGCCATGAAATTCGAACCCCCCTTAATGGCATTTTGGGGATGGCGGGCCTGCTTAAAGACACAGAGCTAACTCCAGAACAACTAGATTTTTGCCAAACAATTGTTGGCAGTGGTCAGTCTCTTCTAACAATTATTAACGATATTCTTGACTTCTCGAAAATTGAAGCTGGAAAATTAGATCTGGAGGAAGAACCGTTCTTTCTACATCGTTGCGTAGAAGAGGTATTAGACATATTGGCATCAAAAGCAGAAGAAAAAGATATTGAGTTAGCCTTTATGCCAGAGGGGGTTGTTCCAACAACGATTTTAAGCGATGTCACCCGTTTGAGACAGGTCTTGTTAAACCTGATTGGAAACGCGATTAAGTTCACAAGTGAAGGTGAGGTGGTTATCTACCTTTCGGCCGAGCGAAAGCTTAGCACTGAAAATCCGTGGCTGTTTCACTTTCGTGTAAAAGATACCGGCATTGGGATCCCCGAAGACAAAATCAATCGGTTGTTCAAAACCTTTAGTCAAGTAGATGAATCGACCACGAGAAAGTTCGGCGGGACAGGTTTAGGCCTTGCAATCAGCAAAAAGCTGGCCGAAATGCTTGGGGGAGATATGTGGGTTGAGAGTGAGCTAGGCAAAGGCTCCACGTTCCACTTTACCGTTGCAGCCAATGCATCTTTCGATCAACCGCCTGAACATCTCACAAACAATGAAACCCCATTGTTTGGCAAGCAGATTTTGGTTGTAGATGACAATCTAACCAATCGGAAGATAATCGAAATCCAACTCAGAAACTGGGGAGTAGTCTCTACTTTGGCCGCATCAGGTGAAGAGGCGCTGTCGCTTTTAGACTCCGAGGGACCAAATCAATTCGACATGGCGATCTTAGACATGCACATGCCGGAAATGAACGGGCTGGAACTGGCCCAAGAGGTACGCAAAAATCGAAGTAAAGATAAATTCCCGCTAGTCATGCTCACCTCACTCGGCCGAATTAATGATGATAAAAATGCTGAATTTTCATCCTACTTGACAAAGCCTGTAAAAGCCGCCCATCTATTCACTGCGCTTGTGAAAGCGACAAAGCCGAACCTAATCCAAGACGTGGACGAAAATGAAGTTTCGAATCCTAATGAACAAGCGGTTGCAGGCTTTGGTGAAAATCTAGCTGATCATGCCCCGCTCTCAATTCTTCTGGCAGAAGATAACATCGTTAATCAAAAGGTTGCGCTGAGAATGTTTGAACGGCTAGGCTACAAGATAGAAATGGCGAACAACGGCCGTGAAGCGCTTGAACTGTTAGAGCAAAAGCAATTCAATGTGGTATTTATGGATATGCAAATGCCAGAGATGAATGGGACTGAGGCGACAGAGAAGATTCGAAACGAATGGCAAGATCGTGCTCAACCCTGGATTGTTGCAATGACAGCAAATGCTATGGTCGGAGATAGAGAAAAATATTTAGAGCTTGGGGTTGACGATTATGTAAGCAAACCGGTCAACAAAGATTCGTTAGAGGAAGCGCTAAAAAGAGCGGCTAAAAGTCTAAAACTTACTACTCGATAACGGGCAACATAACAGACACATCATCAAATTGAACAACACTGGTTTTTGCATCTTCATTCAACGGGGTGGCCAAATAAAATCCGATCTGCCCTTTGTGATCCATTTCAGAATTTACAGGGATTCTCTCTACAAACTGATTGTTGATAAATAAATCCATTTCATCTGCGCGCACTTCAACTCGCAGATTATTCCAATTGCTGTACGGTTCAATTGTCGAAGATGGTATCCACGGTGAGCCACTTTGCTCTTTCAAGGCTACCCACACCCCATCGGTCAAGTTCCAAACGCTCCACTGCCCCAGGCCATTCACCCCGAACACGTGATAGTCACGAGGAGACTTGTAATTAAACACAAGTCCATATCCTGTTTCTAACGGGCCATCTTTATGAATAATATTTGCGCTAAATGTGTATTGCTCGTATTCAGGGCTCTCAACAGGAACAGCCGAAACGACACTATCGGCTTTTTCAATCCGCATTTCATAAACGCCGTCAACCAATTGGATCCAGCGAGGAGCACCGCCAGTGGGCCAAACAAGATCGTTGTTATCAAAGGAATCGGTCAATTCAACTAGGCCGCCTACCACTTCACCACCTGTTCCAGCTTCTACTTCTGGTGACCGCCCAGCGCGACGATTGAGGAAGATTGATCCAAAAACAAGAAGTAGAACCAGCCCGGCCGCGCCTGCTTTCATGCGCCAGTCAATTTGACTAAATTGATATATCCACCTAAACCAGCCTGTTAACCGAACCTTTGTGATTTCAACCCAGTTATTTTCAGATGCACCATGAATGGGAGAAACAACTAATGAGTTATCTGCTTCTGCGTCATTTAATTGAGCATATTTAGGACTATTCAACAGGTTTTGAATCTCATCAGCTAGCTCTTGCCCAGATTGATACCGATCATCCCCATTTTTCTGAGCCGCACGATTCACAATATATGAAACCGCCTCGTCAACTTCAGGATTGATTTCACTCATCGATGGCAACGGCTCATTAATGTGCTTCATGAGGATGCCATACAAGTTCTCGGAGTTAAACGGGAGTTCGCCAGTCAGTAACTGATACAACACGATGCCCAAGGAATATATGTCGCTGCGTTTATCTCCACGATCTCCCGTAATCATTTCAGGTGGGATGTAAGTCGGCGTGCCGCTGGTAGCCCCATCGGCCGTCATTCGGTTCTGGTGCAGTAACGTTGCAATTCCGAAGTCGGTAAGAACATAGCGGCCGTCAGTGCCGATCAAAATATTTCCAGGTTTCACATCTCGGTGAATGATCCCAAACTTGTGAGCATAATCTAAAGCTTCAGAAATATCTCGGGCGATTTCAAGCGCCTGCTTAACCGGAATGGGTTTAAATTTATCTTTTGAGATTTCGCGAGCTTTTAGCTGTTGATCAAGCGCCCCACCGTCAATATACTCCATCGAAATAAAACTAACTTCATCCGAAGCCTCAAAATCGTAAACTTGCACGATGTTGGGATGCTTCATGCTCGCAATCGCTTGGGCTTCAAGCAAAAAGCGTTCGCGCACAGTTTTTTCAATGGTTAGATGCTGATGCAGAACTTTAAGCGCGACATTACGACCCAAGGGTTCTTGAACCGCTTTGTATACAGTCGCCATACCGCCTTGCCCCAAGACTTCCCCGATTTTATATTTTCCTATCGTGTCGCCTGACTTTATTTTCAAGCCTAACTTTCCTTGATTGCGATTTGAAATTGACCGTTTTTGTGAATCAATTATATGGCTGAAGGCCAATTGCAGGATATCAACTTCAATATTCTACGCTTTTACTCAAAAACAGCATGAGAAATAAAGGTTAATTTAAACCAAATTATGCCAAAATCGTACAAATCTACTTGAAAAAATTGTATGAAACCAAGCTTACGGTTTAACTTGTAAAATTACCTTATTGACTCTCTTTAGGCAGACGCTTATAATTCGGCAAAATTCAAAATTTATCAACTGTGACGAAGATAAGTATTTTGCAGTTTGTTTCCAGAGAGTTAGCGGCGGTGCAAGCTAATAACAAAAGCAATTGAAATCTACTTCTGAGTTGTTTGCGCAAAACGCAAACCGGTTAGGACCGTTATATCCTCCAGAGTATAGTCAAAGCTTAGAGCAATGACTTAAAATTCAGGTGGTACCGCGACGCCCCTTCGCCCTGAAGCGAAGGGGCGTTTTGTATTTATTCGCCAAATTGATCATACAATTTTGGCGGTCAAGTTAGCTAAAAGCTAAAAAGGTAACCACATGATAGACATAAATTTGATTCGAAATCAGACCGATTGGGTGCGTGAGCAATTGGTCAAGTTAAATGACACCAAGGCACCGATAGACACCGTCTTAGAGCAAGACACTATCCGCCGAGAGGTAATTGCAGAGGTTGAAGAGCTGCGACGGGAGCGGAATGTAGCCAGTAAAGCGATTGGCAAAGCGATGGGTGGCTTGAAAAAAATGGAAGCCGACCTTAAAAAAGCTCAGGCGGCCGGTGAAGCTACGGCTGAGTTAGAAGCTCAAGTTGCTCAGGCTCAAAAAGAAGCGGAAGCTGCCAAAGATAAACCACGCAAGATCGGGGATCGTATTGATGAGCTGCAAGAAAAGCTAAACAAAGCTGAAGCCCGTTTACGAGAAGCGATGCTGTGGGTGCCGAACATGCCGCACGAAAGTGTTCCGGTGGCGATGAGTGACGAAGAAAATGTAAATGGGGCACCACAGGGAACACCCATCCCACAATTTGATTTTGAACCGATACCCCATTGGGATTTGGGACCACAGTTAGGGCTGATTGACTTTGAGCGAGGGGTAAAACTGAGCGGAAGCCGGTTTTATGTTTTACAAGGGGTTGGTGCCCGGCTGCAGCGGGCGGTGATCCAGTTTATGCTCAACCATCATGTAGATGAGCATGGCTACACGGAGATTTATCCGCCGTTTATGGTACGTAGCGAAATGTTTGAAGGGGCGGCTCAGCTACCTAAATTTGCTGAAAACATTTATCGTGATGCTGAAGAAGATTTCATGTTCTTGGGCACGGCCGAAATCGCGCTAACAAATTTGCATAGAGATGAGATTTTAGAGCATACGGATTTACCGAAAAAGTATGTCGCTTATACACCTTGTTTCCGACGTGAAAAAATGAGCGCCGGCCGAGATGTACGCGGCATCAAGCGTGGCCATCAGTTTGATAAGGTGGAAATGTACCGCTTTACCAAGCCAGAAGACAGCTATGCGGCGCTTGAAGAACTCCTGACCGAAGCGACAGATATCGCTGAAGCGTTGGAGTTGCCGTACCGCATCGTTGATATTGTAAGTGGCGACCTTGGGTTTGCGGCCGCCAAGAAATATGATGTTGAGATTTGGGCGGCCGGTTGCCAAGAGTGGCTTGAAGTGAGCAGCGCCAGTAACTGTGAAGGGTTCCAAGCTCGCCGGGCCAATATTCGGTATCGGCCGGATGAAGGTGGACGGCCGCAGTATGTTCATACCCTAAATGCCAGCGGGCTAGCATTGCCCCGCGTCATGATCGCCATCATGGAAAACAATCAGCAAAAAGATGGCAGCATTGTAATACCCAAGGTTTTGCGTCCATACATGGGTGGCCTAGAGGTAATCGAACCGGCATAAATTTGTCATCAGTTGGCTGTTATCAAATACGGAAGGGTTGCTATACTCCAAGCCATTGATAACAGCCAACAACAACTAGTGTTTCAACCATGCTACTATGATGGATTAGAAAAGCGAAGAAACACTTAAAGTCACGACGTTTCCGATAAGATTACCGATCATTTTATCCTAGTCGTGACACTAGCGAGGTAAACATGGACTATAAACTTAAGCTTGTCAGCTTTAAATTATGACCTTACGTTCAGCGTTCGGTCATAACGCTAAACCATTTGGGAGTTCCCTATGATATTGAGTACATCGATTTAGCTAACAAACCAGACTGGTTTTTAGAGATTTCGCCATTGGGAAAAGTGCCTGTTGTACAGGTAAATGACGGGGCATCGATATTTGAGTCTGCCGTGATCAACGAATTTGTCTCAGAAATCAATCCGCCCGTTATGCATCCGGCCGATCCTGTTGAAAAAGCTCGTAACCGGGCATGGATCGAATACGGGTCGGGCATGTTGGGCACAAATTTTCGATTACGGAATTCGAAAACGGCCGAAGAGTTTGCTGAAAATCGCAGCAAATTAATCGACCAGCTCAAAAAGGTTGAAGAACAAATAGATGAAGGCCCTTTCTTTAACGGGGAGGAATTTAGCCTCATCGACAGTTCGTACACACCTTTGTTTATGCAGCTGGATCTGATGAATAAGATTCATAACTTTGACATTTATGCAGAGACCCCAAAAGTCGGCCGATGGGCTGAGATGATGCTGTCTTTAGACGCGGTCAAAAGTTCAGTTGTCGAGGATTTTCCTGAGCTATTTACAGCCAGCATTTCTAAACGGGATGGATACTTGGGCCAGTTTTTGAACTAGGCAAGCAGCCATAATCAAGCAAGGCAGACCCATACGGTCATTCACACTTGAACAGATTTTCAACCTCGGGGGTTTTTAAGGCTCCCGAGGTTTTTTTTATAGATTAGGGCTTACGCATTTGGTGTTACAAGTTTGATTTTTGCGTAAATCCTATAGATTTAGCATTTGCTTCGAAAGCTCTTCAAGAGCAAACGTCCTAAAACACAACTTGTCACTTGCTTGCCTCCAACTTCTCACCCTTCCCTCATCACATTCGGCCGCACAACCTGCTATAATCTGATCCGCATTTATGGATGAAGAAGAAGAAACCTCTGGAACCCCGGAGGATGAGTCGTCTCGACCCGACGAAAACAAATCAGCTGAGCTTGAACATGAGGTGCGTTGCCCTACATGTGATTTTCGCTTAAGCGAAAAAGCTGACCGCTGCTTAATGTGCGGCGCAGAACTGGCTCCTGAAATCTTCTTAACCGAAGAAGAGCGACTTGAAGCCAAGCAAGCGGTAGAAGAGGCGATAGCTGCCGTAAAAGAAGCGGAAGAGGCGGCTGAAATCGAGGCGGCCGCGACTGCATCCCCTCCCAAAGCAAAACGTTCATCCCCTAAAATGGCAAAAATGCCGGGGTTAAATTGGCGGCCGACCCCGCTGTTTGGCATCGGGCTTTTCTTTTTCTTATTTACGGCCGTTGTGGGCACCTTTGGATTTCTAAATCCGAACGCCATACCGGTTAGCCTGCTCCCATCCCTCACCCCAACAGAAGCCCCGCTGGTTGTGTTGCCGTCCCAAACCCCAACATTGGTTCCCTCGGCCACACCCTTAATCACGAACACCCCCAGCCCAACTGTTATTCCCACGGTTACCCCAACACCACTGCCCACAAACACCCCCGAGCCACTCCGCACCTATCAGGTGCTGTCTGGGCAAACATTGGTCGGGATCGCATCTCTGTTTGGCTATACGTTAGACTCTTTCTTCCAAGCCAATAACTTTACAGATCAATCGATCATTATCGAAGGTCAAGAGATTTTTGTGCCTTGGCCCACGGCTACGCCGCCACTACAACCGATTTTCTATGATATCGGCGGGCAAACGTTGATTATCGACCCATCTAACTGTCCACCATTCTACGAAATTCAGGAAGGGGACAGTCTGTTTAGTCTGGCATCTCGCAATGACATTCCTCTCGATGCGCTGCTTGAGATGAATTATTTGACCGTTGACTCGATTGTGCAGCCGGGTGATCCGATCTGTATTCCACAAATTTTAGAAGGGGCTGTGTTTATTCCTACACCTGGCCCATCTCCTACCCCTGCCCCTACGGAGCCTCCAACCGGGCCAAATCCGCTGTATCCACCTAATTTTGAGGATCATCCGGCCGGAGAAGCTGTCTTTTTACAATGGCTTTCTGTACGCCAACTGGCAGAGAACGAGCAATACATGATCGAAGTGGTTGATTTAACCGATGTCGATTCACATCCAAAACGGCTGTTTACCCGCTCTGCCGGTGTTACCTTGCCTGCCGGTTGGGAACCCGCAGATCGGGAACATGATTTTGTATGGCGGGTTAGCTTAGTTACGATCGACGGCCGACGGGAGAACGGGGGATACATCTACTCAATTAATGGGGCTGAATCTGTTCCACGTCAGTTTAGCTGGGGCAATTAAGGCTGATTCAATCATCTCAGCGACCCCTTAACCACTTATCCTTTAAATAATACCGCTTAGCCTGCATCCATTTAATAGAACAACCAAACATCCTATGCTTCAGCCATGACATTTGTTCGGCCGTTTTTTTGGCCAACGTTTTAATTGGAGAACCGGGATGAATTCAAATCGAAGAGCATTTTTCCAGCAGCTTGCACGCCCGCTACAGCAGCCTCAAGACAATCGGCTAACCGATGTTGACCCGATTCAACATCTGCTAAAACGGGCAACTTGGGGGGTAACACCTGAAATGCTGGCCCATGCCCAAGCTATTGGCCCCGAAGCCTGGCTAGAAGAGCAACTAAATCCGAGCGAGCTAACCGACACTGTTTTTGACAGCAAAATCAAATTGATGCCGATGTGGTCGATGACCCGCAGAGAACTTTATGATGGCTACTATGATCGGGAATATGAGATTCCATTTGGAATCACCAAAGGTATTTTCACAAAAGCCGTCTACAGCCAAAAGCAGCTTCTCGGCCGGATGACAGATTTTTGGCGGGATCACTTTAATATCTCAGACGAGACCGATTACCCGGTTGAGCTGATGATGTTTGAGCAAAATGTGTTAGAGAAACATGCGTTTGGCAAGTTCAGAGACCTGCTCATCGCCACGGCCCGGAATCCATCCATGCTCATGTATTTAGATAATTTCGCGAGCAGTAAAGAGGCTCCTAACGAAAATTATGCGCGTGAGTTATTGGAGCTACACACATTAGGCGTCGATGGCCCTTACAGTGAAGAAGACATTCGGGAAGTTGCCCGTGCATTTACCGGGTGGACGATTCATTTAGGCACCAAAGACGGCTTTTTCTTTGATGAGGAGATGCATGACTTTGGTCGAAAATCGATTCTGGGCAAAAGCTTCCCGGCCGACCGTGGCATAGAAGACGGTCTGCACGTACTCAGCCTGCTGGCTCGCCATCCCGCCACAGCCCGCTTTTTGAGCACAAAGTTATGCCGCAGATTTGTGGCCGATCAGCCCGCTCAATCTTTGATTGAAAGCACGACCCAAGTCTGGATTAATAGTGACGGCGATATCAAAACGGTTTTAAGACACATCTTTTTCTCTGCAGAGTTTCAACAATCAGCCGGCCGAAAATATATGCGGCCGTTTGAATATCTGGTTGCGATCTTTCGGGCCACCGAGGTCGATTATAGCGAGCCGTGGGCATTTGAAGATCTGCTTCTGCGGCTGGGTCAATATCCACATGGATGGCATCCGCCCAATGGATACCCTGACGTTGCAGGGGCGTGGATAAACACCGGCGGACTGCTCAATCGTTGGAATGCAGCGATGCTCTTGACCCATACTGTGCATGAAAGCCCTGATGAGGGGTGGGGATGGGTCAGCCGTTTGGACGAACAGATCAATGATCCGCAAACGGCCGGAGAGCTAGTTGACCAGATTGCTACCCGACTTTGGGGTGCTCCGATTAGCGGCCCGGCCCGAGATCGGTTTGCAGCCTACGCATCTGATGATTTAGGTGCGGACACCCCGATGACAAAACATTTACTCTCGCGAAAAATGGCGAGCACCTTTGGCCTCATGATGGCATCCCCCACGTTTCAGTGGCGATAACTTGAGTAATCGGTTTTCAGTTAACAGCGATCGGCTGTTAGCCAAAAGCTAAAGACTAAAAAAATGACAACTTTAAACAGACGCGAATTTTTACAATCAGCCGGAGCAACCGGTGTACTCGGTGCCAGCAGCTCGCTTTTACCCAGCTGGATGCCCCGCATGGCTTTTCGGGATCAATACCAGGTCTCTGGCAACCACGACACGCTGGTGTGCATTTTCCTGCGCGGCGGCATGGATGGCTTGAGCGCCGTGGTCCCGTACAGCGAGGGGAAATATTACTACGACAACCGGCCGACAACGGCGGTGGCCGAACCGGGTAGCGGCGTGGGCAGCGCCATCGACATTGATGGGCAGTTTGGGTTCCATCCCGAATTGGCCGCGCTCAAAGACATCTATGACGAAGGTGATTTGGCCGTGGTACATGCGACCGGCTTGACCAACGGAACACGGTCACATTTTGATGCGATGCAGTTTATGGAATACGGCAGCCCAACTGACAAGACGATTGGAACCGGCTGGATCGGCCGCCATTTGCAAAGCACGGCCGACCGGAACGATTCCCCCTTTCGGGCGATCGGGTTAGGGCTGATGGCTCCCGCCTCTCTACGCGGCCCCGTTTCTCCGCTAGCCATCCGTTCAATTGCAGATTTCCATTTCAAGGGGCGGCAAGATGAATTACGCCGCTTGCAACGGTCGCTGCAAATGCTGTACACCACCGATGCCCCGACCGATCCTTTGGGGAGCCAGGCCAAGCTGGTATTTGACACGCTTGAAACGGTTAAACAACTGCATCCTGACAGCTACGACGCGGCCAACGGCGCTGACTATTATGAAGATGAGTTCCATATGGGGCTGAAACAAATTGCGCAAATTGTTAAAGCGGATGTGGGGCTTGAAGTCGCCTGCCTAGATCTGGGTGGCTGGGACACGCACGAAGCACAAGGAACCACTGACGGTGAATTTAACACGTTAATGGGGATTCTAGGGCGTGGTCTGCAGGCGTTTTACACCGACATGCAGGATCAAATGGGGAACGTGACCGTGGTGGTCATGAGCGAATTTGGCCGCACGCTGGTCGAAAACGGCAGTGGCGGCACAGATCACGGACATGGCAATGTCATGTTTTTGATGGGTGGCGGTGTACGTGGCGGACAGGTTTTCGCCAAGTGGCCCGGCCTTGCGCCGGCCGGATTAGATGCAGAAGGGGATTTGGCGATCACTATTGATTATCGAGACGTGTTAGCCGATGTGCTCACCGGCCGAATGGACAGCCATTCGCTCGACACTATTTTCCCCGGCCATGTGGCTACTGAATTGGGATTGGTCAATAAAATTTAACAGCTAAAAATATCATGTATAAAAAACAGTTAACACTCACAGCTCTTATTTATCTCTCGTTTTTGTTTCTATTTACCGCTTGCAGCTTGGTTGATGGGGATTTGGTTCAAACGGCCGAAGATGCTGCCCCGATTGCCAAGGTTAGCGTTGCGGAAGCTGCCCAAGCAGAAAACGATGGTTTGGTCGAGACTGAACCAGAACAGGAGCAAGAAACGGAATCACAACCGGCTGTTGGCTCGGCCAACAATATGAGCGGCTCAAACAATAGTATGAGCGGCTCAAGCAACAGCATGAGCGAGTCCAACAGTTCGGCCGGTAGCAACAGCATGTCGGGCAATAGCATGTCTGGAAACAACATGATGGGAGGCGGAAGTCAGCCGATTCCAGAGATCACAGAGTTCCCAGACGATGACATCGACTCGATGCAGGAGCGAGATTCACTCGCCATCCTAGTGACCGATGGCCCAATCGCCCGTTTGCTAACAAACCATCCCGATTGGCACGTTGAAATGTGGACCAATGATGAATGGCAAACAATGGAAATCGACTTATACGATACAGATTGGAACTGGATTGCGTGGGGAGCCGTGAGTCTGGCCGATAATGGGCAGCCGATTGAAATAGTTGACACGGCCGCCCCCAATCAGCTAACCGAGGCGGAATACACCGCTGGATCAAAAATGGCAGAAGAGATTGCGCTGTCTGATCCGGCCGTTTTAGAAACGTTAGGAGAGCCTTCGGAATGGGAAATTTATACGTGGTATGACGAGTGGGAACGCACTTGGGAAGTGGCTTTTTACAGAGGGTTGGATGAATTTGGCGTCAGCATCGAAGAGTATGATGATGAGTGGCAGGTTGGCGAAATTACCAACTTAGCCCTGTTAGAAGAGGAGCAGCAAATATCTGATAACCAAAGCAGAGCCATTGATCTGGCTTGGCAAGCCGAGGGGATTGACGATGCCCTATTTAGCGAAGATGTTGAATGGTCAACCATTGTGACCGATCTGGGTGGCGCAGAGTATGGGGTAAGCTTTGTCACAACCGATCAAGAGCTCTTTTTTGCGCTGGTAGATATCGATGCAGAGCAGGTTCTAGAATAAGAGGCTCTAAAGTCTAATAACGTGAGTTCGATGTTTTTCTCGTCCCTGTCACAGGGGGGAATCAAATTGCTTTTACCACAGATTAAACCCCCGTGACTGGGATGTCTACGCACGAAATCCCAGTCATACGGCCTTTAGGACCTCTTTTAACCAACTTGGCTCGGCCGTATGACAGGGATTAAGCTCATCTATTGTAAATATCCAACTGACGTAAACAGAATCTGGCTGATGCATGCTCGCAAACGGCCGATACTCGATCTGGGTATCGGCCGTTTTTGCGTTTAACATTAGACTCGCTTGACACATTTTTAAACAGATGGATAGTAGCGATCCAATCTTATGTCCAATCGCAAACTGCTTTTTCTTCTTGCCGGTATCTTTTTCTCGATACCTGTTTTATTTTTAATCGCCCTTCTGGTCTGGTTCCAGATACGGTTTGTTGAATTAGAAGGGTTTGAGGACACACAGCTTGTAACCCAACATTGGGAGATTGGAGAAGCTTTAAATACGTGTAAGTTTGACTTTGCTCAAGAAAAAATCTTGGAGACGAGAGCACATCCCAATGAAATTTGGGAACGCACACCCAAGGCTCGCCAAAAAGGGTTTAACGCCCACTTGATTACAGAACCAAATGGGGCAACGGATAAAGTATATGCAGGGTTTATTGTCAGCACGGAGCGGGTGTTTATCAACTATAAAGAAGGGCAACAGAAATATGGAATCTACGTCAAAAATAGCCTAAGCTTTCTCATTCCTCGTGATTTCTGTGATCGATTTCGGTAGCCACCCCCGTTTTGATCGATCTGCTTACAGCCTCAACATTAACGCCTATTTATCCATTTACCGTCAAAGAGGTATCTTTTTCTACCCTTATTCGTTATCCCTTGTAGCAGAAAATTTGCACTTGGCGAGGGCATAGAAATATATGCATTTGAAAGAGGCGGAATTAATCACCCAAGCACAAGCAGGAGACCCGGCCGCATTTGAGCAACTTTATGAGCTGCATCATGAGCTGGTGTTTTCCTATATTTTCTACCGGGTAGGCAATCAGCAGCTGGCTGAGGACCTGACCGGAGATACGTTTGTGCGGATGGTGTCGAAAATAAACACATTCCGGCCGGGGAAAAGGCCATTTGTAGCATGGCTTTATACCGTAGCGGGGAACTTGGTCCGAGACCATATGCGGCGCGAAAAACGCTTAACGTGGCTACCGCTCGATGATCGGGACTCAGATAACGAGGATAGTCTGATGACAAAAATTGGACAAAAACTGAAGCAAGAGCAGTTGGTCGCAGCACTAGCTGAACTAACAGAAGATCAGCGGCAAGTCATTGTTTTACGATTTGTAGAAGGATGCACATCGGCCGATGTCGCTGACCGGCTGGGGAAACCTTTAACCGCTATAAAAGCGCTCCAGCGCCGCGCTATCGAAGCGTTACGGCGTCAATTTGAAAAGGAGGGGTTGTATGTTTAATCAACAAGAAGAGTTTGATATCGCCTTAGACGATTGCCTAACCTTGTTGCAGTCTGGCGTTTCTGTTGATGATTGCCTAGAAAAATATCCCCATTTGTCTACAGATCTTGAGCCTATTTTACTTGTTTCTGCAAAAGTAATGAGAGTCCAAAAGCCAAAGGCTTCGGCCGGATCCGTTTCAAATAATCGGGCCAGAATGTTGGCCGAGCTCCAATCCAATCAAAAGGCAGAACCATTTAAATTAGTAAATATTTTTCCAAAGGTATCGTTCAAGCAACTGGGTCGTTATGCAGGTCAATTGAATCAAATTTCTATTTTTAAGGAGAAAACACAAATCATGAAATTTGCACAGACCTTAGCAACCTTTGCTGTTTTAGCTATCGGTTTAACCGCAACAGTAACCGCTTCAGCGTCCACCATTCCGGGCGACGCGCTGTATCCGGTCAAATTAATGACCGAAAAAGCACAAGTGCTCGTAACAGCTGACTCTAACATTGCAGATGTTCAGGCAAAGCATACGCTCAGACGCCTGGAAGAAATCAAGGCGCTCCAGGCGGAAAACAAAACAGAGAACGTCACCATAACTGGATCGATATCGATTGTCGATGACACCACCATCTTAGCCAATGGGGTTGAAATCGATCTGGCTGAATTTGGCACAGCCGCCCCACATGTGTCTCAGGCATCTGCGGTAGAAGTCAGAATTGAATCAGGAGTTGTTTCAGCACTCGAATTCGAATCAAATTTTGAAACGATATTGGTGGAAAATCAAAGTAACGCTGAAACCGGTATTGCAACCGGTTCAACTCCAGCCGGTGACGATGTTAACGGTTCAGACGCGATTGCGACAACCGAAACTGAGGCTCAAGACGCAGCTGTTGAATTTGAGATCACAAGCAAGTTTACCGGAATAACCGCTTTAGGCGGGTACACGTATGGGCCGGAGAACTTCGACCTGATGCAAGATATCGGCATGTCATGGCAAAGCCATCAGATCATTTGGACAGGGGATAATAGTTTGACCACAGTCGAAAATCTCATTGAGGCTGCGCACAGCAGCGGTTTCAAGATTCTCTTGAGCATAAGTGGCTCAGAATACCCAAGTAACATTGATTTTGAAGGGTATGTCCAATTTTTAAATGAGATCGCCTCTCTACCCGATCCGCCTGACGCGATTGAAATTTGGAAAGAGATGAACATTGACTTTAGCTGGCCAGCTGGCCAAGTTGATCCGCAAGTTTTTGTTGATGCGGTTCTTGAACCTGCGTATGGTGCCATCAAGCAAGCTAACCCGAGCATCACCGTTATCAGCGGTGCACCAGCCCCAACAGGTTTCTTTGGCGGCGGCTGTAGCGGGCAAGGGTGTGATGATGATGCGTATTTACGCGGAATGGCAGCGGCCGGTGCGGCCGAGCATTTGGACTGTATCGGTGCCCACTACAACGCAGGAGCAACATCGCCCTTTGCTACAACGGGGCATCCAGCCGAAGGCTCTGTTCCCCATCACTCATGGCATTTTACAACGATGGTTGAGACCTATAGCTCAATTTTCAATGATGAGGTCCCGCTCTGTTTTACGGAAATCGGTTATCTAAGCGCAGATGGTTTTCCTAAAATGCCAGATCGATTTAGTTGGGCCAGCGGCACCACGGCTGCGGACCAAGCCCAATGGCTGGCAGAGGCATACTCAATTTCAAAAGATGATCCTCGGGTCGAGATGTTGATGATCTTCAATATCGACTCAACCTATTTTGATGTAAATGGTGACCCTCAAGCTGGTTTTGCCATTATACGGCTGGATGGTAGCTGCCCCGCTTGTGACTTGCTCAAAGCGGTTAGTGGTCAATGAGACGAAGGTTATTGAAGTTAGTGTTTGAGTAAATCAAGCAATTGCTTGATTAGATACAAAAAAAAGAGTCGGCCGGAAAATTTTCCGGCCGACTCTTTTTATTTTTTCCGTCAATCGAGGATGAAGATTTAGAAGCCCATGCCCCGGCCGATAATCTCTTTCATGATCTCGTTGGTGCCGCCGTAAATCGGATGGATGCGCATGTCCATGTAAAACTTCGCGACCGCATATTCAGTCATGTACCCATAGCCACCGTGCAGCTGAACACACTCGTCTGAAATCCGTTTACCCATGTCAGAAACCCACCATTTGGCCATAGAAGCCTCTTCGGTAGAAAGCTCTTTCTTGGTCAAAAGGTCGATACAGCGGTCAACAAATGCCCGGCCGATGGTCACTTCAGTTTTCATCTCCGCCAGTTTAAAGCGGCTATTTTGGAACTTTCCGATCGGTTTACCAAAAGCGGTACGCTCTTGGCAATAGGCAACCGTCTCATCCAAAATGCGCTCTGCGCCAGCTTGAGCACTAATCGCAATTGAAAGACGCTCTTGTGGCAAATTGTGCATCAAGTAATAGAACCCTTTGCCCTCTTCACCCAGCAAATTTTCAACCGGAACCTTCACATCTTTGAAATACAGCTCGGCCGTATCTTGAGCATGCAGACCCATTTTTTCAAGATTGCGGCCGCGCTCAAAGCCTTCCATTTCCCGCTCAACCAGCAGCAGGCTCATCCCTTTTGCACCCTGTTCAGGGTCGGTTTTACAGGCCACGATCACCATGTCAGACAAAATCCCGTTTGAAATAAAAGTCTTTTGCCCGTTTAAAATGTAGTGGTCTCCTTTTTTGATCGCGGTTGATTTAATCCCCTGCAAGTCAGAGCCGGTATTAGGTTCAGTCATCGCTAGAGCAGTAATCATTTCACCCGTTGCCATTTTAGGCAGGTATTTTTTCTTTTGCTCGTCGTTACCAAACGCCATCAAATATGGAACGACAAGTTCATTTTGAATGATATAGCCAGGGCCATGAGCACCGGCATACCCCATTTCATGAGCCAGAATTGCCAAGTAACGATAGTCGGTTTCACCCATGCCACCGTACTCTTCTGGGGCGTCCATACACAAAAAGCCATTTTCCCCGGCTTTTTCCCAAACTTCGCGCGACACAATGCCGTCTTTTTCCCACTGTTCGTGGTAAGGCATCACATCTCGGTTCAAGAATTCCCGAACCGCTTCGCGGAACATCTTTTGTTCTTCAGTTAATAAACTTAATTGCATTTTGGGGTTCTCCGTTTTATTTATTTAGACCTTACGCGTATGAGCAATCTGGCGTAAGTCCTATTATTTTAATTTCCAGCGCAGGCGATTAATCACCATTTTTCCTGAGCTTGTCTTTTCAGGTGCTGTTGACAATATCAGTTGAGCAGGCTCTGAACCGGCCGAATATTCGTTGGTCCAGCTAATTTTGCGCACAAGTTCTGTACCAATCCAATTGGGCAACAGGCTAAAATCTACAGTGTGGAATACCTGATCTTCTTCCACACGCCAACTTCCAGCGTAAGAGACATAACCGTCTACCACACTTAGCTTTTCTTGGTCAGATGCTTTGATCAAACTGGTACCGGCGAGCTTTGCCCGGCCGCTTTTCATAAGGATGGCAGACATGCGGCCGCCAGGAGAATAGCTAATCACACCTTGGGCATCTTTACCAAATGGATGGTTAAGAAATTCACCATCTAAGGTGCAATCCCACTCCTGCAAATACCAAGTCCCAATCAAATTATTAATCAACATATTACCAAGGTTTTTACTTATCAATCAGTAAGTAAGAGTATAAGCCAAAACCACGATTTGGTCCAAATTACCATTCTGTTTTGCTAACAGCATTTGAGCCCAAACATCGGCAGAAAAAAAGGGGGGGGTTTGGAAACTAGCCAACCACCCCCTTTTAAAAAGCCAAATTATGTTGTGCCTATCTGATTAGTGGTAAGTAGATCAACGTGGGTTCCTTTTCAAAAGGCTTCGAGGGATCAAAAAATCCCCCATTAACAGACTGCGTCGGCAGTGAAAAGGAATCTGTCCAGCCAAATGAATAGAAATCGCTATCAACTTCATCATCCCCTTTCGCATTAAGTGGACTTATCGAATAGCCATTTGGCATTGTGCTCAGGTCAATCTGTAGCAAATAGCAAATTGTTTTATCTTCGACCGTATAGCTAAATTCCCCATCTAAGCCAGATGTAACATCAGTCACGAAGTCGGTTGGGGGATTGGTTGATACTTGCCCATTACACGCAGTATCCTGCCAAATATTCGCCTTAACTCCTATGATTCCAACTTCGCCTTCTTCCATAACTCCATCACGATCAGTATCCTCAAAAAAGCGGCCGGAAATTAGCGCCGATCTATCGACAATGGGCGCTGTCGTGGTAATAGGCCCGATACCAGTCACTTCAGGCTGCCCGACAACAGAAGCTGAGTAAGTATCATTAACAACTACATCTGTTGTAGGTTGAGCCACCCATGAAACAGTAACCGTCTCGCCCGCCTTAATTTCAGAAATCGGCAAAAATATGTTGGGGCCAGACAATAGCCCACCGCTGACATACGTCACCCCTTCAGGGATTTTGTTTGACACGATGACATCGGCTTGATCAACAGATCCCATATTTTCCACTGCTAATTGATATTCAATTGTCTCATCTGCCTCAACTGCGGCTGGTGCTTGTAACGTAATCTCAAATCCATATTCATCTAAAATTCGATGAATTGAGCCTGTTTCACCATTGGTAAACGAGACCGCGAAAACTTCACCCTGTGGGTTTTGGCCAAACGAAGAAAGTAGTGGCAAGTCCGTGTTAAATTTCCCATGATCGATAATTTCCCAGCTGTCATCTACATTGATCGCTGTCCAAATTTGTGAATTTGTAAAGTCACCAAAAATATAGTGTCCAACAAGCCTCGGGAACCGTGTGCCTCGATAGACAAAGCCGCCTGTGATAGATCCGCCACCGCTCGAATGTGGGTAGTCGAAAATAGGTGGGGTGTGATTCTCAAATGAATCACATTCCGCTTGGGTAAAATTGGTGTCGTGACACAGGTTGCCTTCAAAATAAGGCCAACCGTAATTCTCTCCCCCGGTGCTATCGGCCGGTTGGAAATTTAACTCCTCAGTCCGTTCATCACCCACATCACCTATGTAAAAATCACCCGTTAAACTGTCAAAGTTAAATCGCCAAGGGTTCCGGAAACCGATCGACCAAATCTCACCACAACCGGCTTGCCCCACGTATGGGTTGTCAGCAGGGATGGAATAATTGCCCGAAACCAAGTCACATTCGGCCGGAATATCGCCCGCCTCAGGAGAGACATCAATGCGCAAAATTTTACCGTTAAAGAAATTCAAATCTTGCACAGTAGCTGCGCTTGTGTCATCCCCAATCCCGACATAAAGATAACCGTCAGGGCCAAAAGCCACGCTACCACCATTGTGAAAAGGAGATTGCTGTTGAAATTGCAAAATCGTGAATGCGCTGTCTTTATCTGCAAAGTTTGGTTCATCTGAAACTGTGTAACGCTCAAGATAAACGGTGAACTCCCCTGTATCTTCATCAGTTGGGCCAGTGTAGTACAAATAGAAATAACCATTTTCAGCGTAGTTGGGGTCAAATGTCATACCCAACATCCCTTTCTCGCTCTGCACTTCTACCTTCTCAGTTATGTCTAAATATGGGGTGTTGTAGTTCACCCCATTAATACGCACTGAACCACCAAGCTCAGTTGCAAACACCCGATCATCCCCTTCAATTCCGGTGAAGTCCATATCCACGGGAGCGCCAATTCCTTCATATATTTTTTCTGTAGACACAACGGGTGGATTCTCAATCGCATTGGCAAAAAGATTGCCCGATTGAAAAACAAGAGCAATTCCGCAGGCCAACGAACAAATACTCAGAATTTTTTTTACATCTAATAACATATATTTCTTCTACTGATACATAGATCCGCCAGTGGTTTTCAAACTTGCAGATCTATAATTTAAAAACATTGATTGATGCCCCCATAAAAAAACGAAAAATCTTGTATAAGCATTATGACCCTTAGTTTGCTTAGCGATTTGTTTCAGTTTACATTTGCAAGCTTTCACCGTTAAAATAGTTAATAATCCTCATTTATCTAGGCACAAATCTAATGCGAATGCGTCTACAACAAGCTCGAAAATTTTTAGGCATAAAAGCGGCTCAACTTATGGTTATCAGTCTGGGAGACGGTGAATCGTAAACAAGGAGAAAGTGGATGCGAATTAGAAAACATGGGTCTTACAGCTATCAGCTAACCCGCTTGGGATTGATGAACTGTTACTTGGTTGAAGATGAGAATTCGCTCATTTTGGTCGATGCAAATCTTCCCGGCTCGGCCGACTCGATCTTGTCTGCAGCCAGAGATATCGGGAAACCGATTGAAAAAATCTTAATCACCCACGCTCATTCAGACCATGTAGGATCGGTAGACGAACTGGTAAAAGCATTGCCCAATGTTGAGTTAATCGTGTCTGAACGATCGGCCGCCTATATGCGGGGGGATTTTTCCCTTCCGGCCGAGGATAACGGCTCAGTTAAAGAATCCAACTTCCCTAAACTCAGCTCAGTTCCAACCCAAATCGGAAAACCCGGCGATAAGATTGGCCCCATGATGATGGTAAGCTCGGCCGGGCACACGCGTGATCATGTCTCATGGTTTGACGAGCGGGACCAGACTCTATACTGCGGTGATTCATGGCAATCGGCCGGAGGGGTGGCCGTTATGGGAGATACCCGTTGGCGGTTCCCCCTGCCAGCCCTCGTTACTTGGGATAAAAACGTCTCGTTACAGTCGGCCGCCAATACGTTAGATCTCAATCCCCAAAGATTATGTAGTGGCCATGGAAAAGTAGTTGAAAATGCATACCCCATCATGCAAGCAGCTTTTGAGCGTGCCAAACGGAAGCTTGGCTGACCTTAGTCCTATCCAAAGAAACCCTACGAAGGGCTCGTTCATAATTTGCCTAACATTTCTTCAAATTTTCTAAACAAGTTGCTTCTATACTCCTCATCAAGTCAGGCAAACACCTGACACCCTGAATGAATTTACGAGGATTAGCTTCCTCAGGAGATTTGAAATGAAAGTTTATAAATATTTTTATATGGGCCTTGGCGCATTTGCAGCATTAGCTCTAGTTGCCATTGGCTTTAACTCATACACATCGGCTCAAGCAGCAGAGACTGATAACAACATTGTTTTTATGCAATTGCAAGATGATGGGATCAGTGCTGTCATTGATGGGTCAGAAGGTGATATGGAACACCGTCGCGGAAAAGGCAAAGGCAAACGAGGCTTTGGCAGTCGCGATAACACAGCTCTACTAGAAGAGCTAGGTGTGACACAAGAAGCATGGGATGCAGCAAAAGAAGCTACCCAAGCGGAATATGAAGATTCAGAAGAAAAACCGGACCGTGAAACAGTCACCGCATTTTTCGCAGACCAGTTGGGCGTAACGGTTGATGAGCTAGAAGCGGCCAAAGAGGCAGTTAAAGCGGCTCAACTAGAAGAGGCACTTGCAAATGGTGACATTACGCAAGAGCAAATTGACACCATGGAAGCTCGCCAAGCTGTTGTTGAAACTATCGACAAAACCGCAATTGCGGCCGAGATTCTTGGCTTAACGGTCGAAGAAGTTGAAGCTGGAAATTTACGCGACTTAATCAGTGAAAGCGACCTGACCCGCACAGAGCTAACTGAAGCGATGCAAGCAGCGTATGCTGATGCGATTGCTCAAGCGGTTGAAGATGGCGTGATCACTCAAGATCAAGCTGATTTGTTGGAAGACAGCAACTTTGGCGGCAAAGGCTTTGGAAAACGTGGTGGTAAAGGTAACCGTGGTAACGGAGAACGTGGCCAAAGAGGCTTAGGCGGCATTAGCACGGGTGACGTGTAGGCTTTTTAACTCAATAGCTCAAATCAAAAAGGATGATCTGAAATCAGGTCATCCTTTTTTTGTTTTACAGACTAAATACTCTGTAAAGTAAGTAAGTTGCGTTTTGGTGCGATCTCGACTTCGACAAGCTCAGTCTACCCATTAACGGTAGTGGCGGAATCCTGAGCTTGTCGAAGGGTGTTCTCGCATTAAAATGCAAACCTTAGAATTTATACTTTACAGTGTACTAAAGCCGGTCAGATTGGCTAGCTACCCCCAATCCTTCGCGCTCTAAAAACTGAGCCAGCATTTCCCCCTCAGCAACTTCCCCCGCATTAACTTTTGGCAAATACTCATTCATCCATTTAAGAACCAGCGGTTTTGCCGTACGCCACTCGTGATAAATGATGTGTGTCATCAGATCGGTTGATTCTAAGATTCCTGAATCGAACCAGGCTTTGTGAGTCGCTTCACGGTCATAAGGCACCCGCCGTATCTCGGCCGACCACTCGCCGCAGCCCCAAGAAATTTGAGCATAGCACCCATGTTTTTCTCCATAACACGGCTGACCTGACGATCCTGAGTTCACAATCATTGTTTGATCCACCAGCCGTACAAAAGGGAGGTGGATATGCCCTACACACAAAACGGCCGGTGGCGGAGCGATAAATTCCCTCACCTTATCGATTGGATCAATCGGATTAATCCCTTTACGGCTACCGGCCATAGAAGCATGTGTCGCTCTAAACTCACCCATTTCAGGAGCAGCAACAGACCACACTTCTTCCATCGCCTGAAGTTCATGAACATGGCCTTTCATGCGATTCAGCGTCCAATACGACATGGGGAAACTTTTTTCATCTCCATTGTCGTGCAGGTGATTCAGCACATACTCTTCATGGTTGCCACGGGTCAGTTTCCAAGCGGCCGTCTTTATCTTGTCTTGCACAAACGCCCAGCATTCGGCCGGTTGTGGCCCTCGATTGATCACATCTCCATTCACAATCACATAATCGGGCGACCACGCTTCAATATCGGCCGTGACCGCTTCTAGCGCAGGCAAATTCGCATGGATATCAGATAAGACCGCAAATTTCATATAACTCCCTATTTCTTAGATGGGTTTAAAACAAGCCGCTTTTTATCTTCCGAAACACCGGCTTGAAAATATTTAAATAATGCCAGCCACTGCTCAAGGCTTAGCTGGCTCGGCATCGCTTCGCTTTTAAATCGATTTTCTTTTGCCAGCCGTTTCCACTGCGGGTATGAAAAAATATTTTTGTAGCCGATTTTCAGATTCTTTTTCCAGCTTCTAAACCCAAAAGAGACAAATTGAACATACGCTTTCTTTTCTTGATTCTCGAGCAAAGCCCTTTCCCTTTTTTGCATGTGAATCAGGGCAGCATCTACAGACGGCACCGGCCGGAATTCAAATTTATTGATGTGAGCTACATTTTCAAACTCAAACCAAGGGCCAAAATGGATCGATGATTCAGTAGAAATCGGCTCACCAACAAATTTATCAACCGCCTCTTTTTGCATGATAAAGTAGGTGTGATCAGGGCATTGGGCATCCCACAACAATTTTTGCATGATAGGCGCTGTCTGATTAAACGGGATATTCGCAAAGATACTAAACGGGGTTTTCGGCAATTTGTACGACAAAAAATCGGCCGGAACAATTTCGACATTGTCATACTGTTTCAGGTTCTTAGCCAAATTTGGGATCAGCTTACGGTCAATTTCAATCGCAGTCACACCCCCAGCAACCTGCGCCAGTTCGCGCGTAATCGCCCCGTCCCCCGGCCCGATTTCAATGATGGCATCCTGCCGCTTAAAGTTGGCTTTGCCCACTAATTTGCGTACTGTCTTGCCGTTGGTTAAAAAGTTTTGGCCAAACTTGGCTCTATTCGGTGATCGATTTGATTTCCCGTTCATAGAGCCAAGTTTAGCGGATTAGTTACCTTTCTAAAAAACCTCTTGCCACCTATCGACCTACGATTGGGAAAAAGGCCCGGTTCGGGAACACTGATTCAAACGTTGGTGGTTGTGGCAAAGCGCCGGCCGGGGCAACCAATCCAAATTGGGCTGTAGCATCAATGGTAAAGGTAATCGTTTGTGCCTCAGTATCAACGACCAAATCATCGACTTCTAGCAAGGTGGGTGGCATCCACCACAATAGCTCGTTTGATGGTCGGATCATCACCTTAATCTCGTTTGCCAAAAGCGGCTCAAGCTCAGTTAGATCATACGGAATTGTCACTTCAATCGGTTGATCGAACTCGAAGTCTGCGTATGGTAATTGGCTCAGGGAATGTCTGGCTGTCAAAGCATACGCACTTCCAACCGGCCGATAATCTCCGTTTGCTGCCAAGTAATTGCCTTGTTTTAAATCAAGCTGGATTTGAGCCGTATCCGTCAAAACCTCTGCCGGAACAGTCACGCTTATCCCATCGCTTAACCCAATTTTCCCGTCCACTAGTGGATCAATGATGTGCTCTGCAGTTTCATAGAATACATGATCGGGGAAAACCTCGATAGCGAATGACGTGTCGTCCTCAACATAAATCTTCCCTATGTTTGACCAAGTATCTCCATCGCTAAGTACCTTGGCATCAACTTCCCACTCTCCCGGACGTAATCTAGCTGAAAAGTCGGCAACAGCTATCGCCTTAGAAGAGTAGATCGGAAATCGGAGGTAGCCGCTATAACCCTCCGCATGCCTCAAACTTAATTCCACTTCCCCTTTTTCTGGATAGTTTTGCGCAAAAATTGATCCGGAAACAGTTGGGAATGTATCTACATCTGATCCAACTTGAATATTTAGGTTATTTAAGGTCTCCCCTTCATCAACTGAAATAATGAGCGGCTTTGGTGGTACTGTGTAAATATAATGATTAAGGTAGCCAAAAGCGCCATACGAATAAGCGGTCACCATATAATCGCCCCAAGGTAAATTAACTGAAAATCGACCTGAGCGATCCCCCCCCCAAAAATATAATCCAGAAAGATCTCCCAAACCATCAAACCTAATTGAAATAGAATCCCCAAGCGGCAAAGGCTGATCTAATATAAGCTGACCAGAAATTATCGCATCTTTCTTTGCAAGAGGCAGATTAATGGTTGAAGTTTGGTTCTCGGTTGCAGTTACAACCATATCCGGCTGGTTTAATTTGGCATACCCATCAACTTCCGACGAGAAGATTCCGTCTCCCCATTGAACAACCCATGTACTTGGATGCACATCAAAACTATAATCAAATATTCCCCCTTCTTTCGGAGCAGGATAACCAGATACGTATATCTCTGGCGAGCTAAGTTCTAACTCTGGCAGCTCAATAGAAATCTTTTCACCAGACCGGAAGTCAAATGCACTTCCCATGATTGAAGCTGAGCCAGTATCAATTTCAACTGGAATTTCAATCGACACTATCTCACTGGCACCAATTGTGATGGGTGTTTCTTTTGCAACTACAAAGCCTCCATACTTGTCGAATGATAATTCCAGTAAATACGATCCTTCTGGAATTGAAATTTCAAACTGCCCGTTTCTCAAGGCGACGCTTCTATAAACATGACTATTTTTCTGATCAATCTTAGGGTTACTCCTAAAAAAAACATCCCCCTCAATCTCTAAAATCGGATTTTCATCAGTATACGTCCCAGTAAATAAAAGTTGCCCAAAAATAGTGCCTGAAGCCTCATTGAATCCAAAATCTACCTCGTCTACAATCTCATCACTCTTCACTTCTCTGATCTGTCGTAGATCTTCATCTCCAGAAACTGTAGTCTCCGCCACTGCCGCAGATGAAGGCAGACTGAAAACCGTCCAACTCAAAAGTCCAACCGCTAACCCCAAAGCAAAAATGCTTTGAATTACAGATTCCTTCTTAAATAGTTTCATTTTTTCCTCTTACTTCAGTGCAAACAAGTTCCAAATCAGAACTTTCGCTTGCAAGGAGTGCTGAGCTTGTCGAAGTAAGCTCTCGCAGTTAATGGAAAGCCTATGAAGCGAAAGTCCTACAAATATAAAACAAACTGCAAGAACTAAATCGATGGTCTCCCTACCCTCTTACCAAGAAATTTGGAAATATTATTTTACTTCAACATTTCAATCGTTGAACACACTAATCCACCTCAAAAAGGTATCTAAAATTATCAAAAACCTAAGAAAAATCAATATTCGAGCCATTTGGCCATGCAGAAAAAAGCTACTTGGTTACCTAGAAAACAAAAAAAGGCGTGACACCAAAGTGCCACGCCTTTTAATTTTTGGATAGTGATTACAACTATTTTTTACCGCGAGCAGCTTTTTTAGCAGCTTTCGCTTCTTCTTCAGCCGTCCGAATCGCCTCTTCACCGGCCGCACGTTCTGGAGCAATAGCGCGCCAGTAGCTGATCGGCTTAGACAAACGCTCTTTGTCATGGATATGGGCCGATGAGCGGTCATAGCTCGCCAACTCATAGTCATGGTCCATTTTGATCGCGTCAAACGGGCAGAACTCAGAGCAGTAGCCGCAGTTCATACAAATATCGATGTCGATATAGAACTGCTCTGGCTGTGGCTTGGGTCGGCCGTTGGGCAATTTGCCGCGTTCGATCCAAATACACTGTGGTGGACACACTTTGGCACAAATACCACAAGATGTACACCAGTCATCACCAGCTTTTTGTCCCGGCGCAGGGTCATTCATGACCAAGAACGGTACAAAGCGGAAACGCTCAGGCATCGGCAACTTTTCATCAGGATAGTTGACCGAAATAATTCCGGCCGCTGACTTAAGCGACTGACGCTCTAAAAGATTTTCTTCAGTAAGTTTGTCACTAAAATTCCAATCGACCGTATACGTCCGAATGAAATGCTTCATGGTGGTCCGTAGACCTTTAACAATTCCGATTCCGTACATAACGTTTACCTGTCTGTTTCTCCAAGAACGATATCAATACTACCAAGCACTACCACCAAGTCAGCGATTTTATCGCCACGGCTCATTAAGCCAAGTGGGGTCAAGTTAATAAAGCTCGGTGCGCGGATGTGATACCGCTCTGGGTTAGTCCCTTTCGGTTTGGTCATTACATAATAACCTAATTCACCTTTCGGGTTTTCAACACGGCCATAAGCATCGCCACCTTTTGGTACGCGAATCGCATATGCCGGTTTGTCATCAGCATGAGTACGCGCACCATCTGTTTCTTTCAGATGTGGCAATACTTGGCGCAAAATCCGTAGACTTTCGTACATCTCTTTAACCCGGACCCAGTAACGTGCATACACGTCTCCGGCCGATTCTGTCGGGATATCAAAGTCCAAATGCTCATAGTATGAATATGGTTCAGCTTTGCGCACATCGTACTTCACACCGCTACCCCGTAAAACAGGGCCACAAGTCGAGTAGTTGATCGCTTGTTCGCGAGTTAGAACGCCGATTCCAATTGAACGTTCACGGATAATCTCATTACCAGAAATGTAGTAATCCAATTCATCCATGATTTTTGGTAGCCGCTCAAGCACCAATTCATCTAAGAATTTATAAATTTCTTGACCACGTACTTCTCTTGGCAGGTCATAAGCCAATCCACCGAAGCGCATGTAGTTACACATCATGCGTGTTCCAGAGGTTGCTTCGAACAGGTCAAGAATTAGCTCACGCTCAATGGTTAGGTAGAGCATTGGGGTCTGCAACGCACCAATGTCGTTGAGAAGGAAGCCCAAAGCCCATAAATGGTTCACCATACGGGTCAACTCAACCATTAAGATCCGGATCCACTCAGCACGTTCTGGTGGGGTAACGCCCAGCAGTTTTTCGATGGCAAGCACATAACCGTGGTTATTGCTCATCGAGCTGAGATAGTCGAGACGGTCGGTGTAAGGGATGTTACCTAAGAAGGTATTTCTTTCACCGATTTTCTCATGGTTGCGGTGCAAATATCCCATCACAGGTTGCAGGTCGGTAATTGTCTCACCGTCCATCGTTACAACCATGCGGAATACACCATGTGTCGAGGGATGCTGTGGTCCGATATTTACCGTCACATTATCTGTGCGGATATCAGTTTTAGCCTGTTGACGTTGAATCGTTAAACCACCATAGATTTCATCATCGGTGTCTGTTAGCGATTCTGCATTAAATGCCCAATCAACTGGATATTTTACATTTTTACCAAAGGCGTTCCGTTCTTCTGCACGGAAAACCTCACCACCTGGCCAGCGGCTTTTGAAAGGTTTTTCGTCCCCTTCCCAAAATGCCTCTTTCCAGTCTTTGCGCAGCGGATGACCTACAAAGCCATCCCACATTAAAATGCGGCGCATGTCTGGATGACCTTCAAAGTTGATCCCTAAAAGGTCATATGCTTCCCGCTCTTGGAAGTTCGCCCCTTCCCACATGTTTGAGAGAGAAGGAACTTCGGGATTGCTACGGCCGACTTGCGTTTTGAGCACCACAGCCCCACCACCTTTTTCAAGGTTGTAGGTGTGATAAATGACTTCCATTTTGTCATCTTCGATCAGGTCAGCACCGGTTACGCTAGACAAGTATTCAAAACCAAGTTGGTTTTTGAGTTCCCCAGCAACAGCTAGCAATTGATCTGGAGGTACCATAAGCCCTGTATAGTTAGGACGAGGATCATCTGTAAGATCTGGGAATTTTTCGCGAAGCGCAGCAACAGCTCCTTCTACAGGGTCTACCGCTGGGGCCTCTACGTCGTTTACTTCAATTTCTGGAGCAGCCATAATTTTGTTTCGTTTTATGATCAGAAATCTTTAGGGTCTAAAGATTCAGTCTGATTCAATTAGACTCTACGCCCTTTATCTAATTTATCCTGCAAAACTTCCAACTTATCCCATTTACCAGCAACAGCTAATGCTGCTTGTTCTGGCCATGTGTCTGGGAAGAAAAGGCGAACTTTACCAGCCAAAATTTCTGTAAATTGATCAGAAGTCATTTTTGACACTTGAGCAAAGGTCAGCACACCAGCTTCATGCAGAAGGCTTTCGATTTTAGGTCCGATTCCTTCGATCTTTTTTAGATCATCAGGCTTGCCAGACACGGCAGGAGCAGCTTCAGCTTTAGGTGCTGGTGCGGCCTCTACTTTTTCAGCAACTTCGGCAGCGGCTGCAGCCGCTGGTGCGGCAACAACTTCTGGTGCAGCTTTGGCAACAGGTGCTACTTCTGCTTCATCAGCAGGTGGAGCAGCCGCCTCGGCAGCAGCAATCGCGGCCGCTGCAGCTTCTGCATTCGCTTTCTTTTGTTCTGCACGCAGAATGTCAAGCTGACGCATGTCGATCAAGTCTGGACCCAACACAGGGATCTCAACCACTTCGGCCGGGTCATCATTGTTGTACCAAGGCACAGTAGAGATTGACTGTTGATCAATTTTTTCTTGAAGCGTAATTAATCCGTGGATCAAAGCTTGTGGGGTTGGAGGGCAGCCAGGAACGTAAACGTCAACAGGAATGAATTTATCAATCCCATCAACTACGTTGTACCCTTCTTTGAAAGGTCCACCGCCGTTGGCACAAGCACCCATGCTTAGAACATAACGTGGTTCCGGCATTTGGTTGTACAACCGCACAATTGTCGGAACCATTTTCTTGGTGACCGTTCCAGAAACGATCATCAGGTCCGACTGACGAGGGGTAGCCCGGAATACTTCCATTCCAAAGCGGGAAAGGTCGTAGCGGCTAGAAGCTGTCGCAATCATTTCAATAGCGCAGCAGGCCAAGCCAAAAACCATCGGCCAGATAGAATTTCGGCGAGTCCAGTTATAAACGGTGTTTAGACTTGTGATAAAGACATTGTCCGCAACCTCATCGGGAATTGGAATGTCT
>JAHDEN010000291.1 GCA_020628815.1 Chloroflexota bacterium
AAGATTGGGAGATTTTTTTTAATATATGTTTGAAATTGGCGGAAAATACGAAAACAGATACGGAAAATACGAAGTCATTGAAATCGATGGCGACCGGATGACCGTGAAATACTCTGATGGCACCGAGAATAACCTAAAAATGGGGATTCAAGAAAGAATCTGGCTCAATATTATTGCAGAGCAAGAAGCAGCCACATCTCGCTCGAAGAAGAAAAAGACCACAACCTCAAAGGTCAATCACTTCATCAAATCAATTGAAACGATTGCTGAAGCTCTTTTGATTCCAGCGGATATTATAACGGCCGTAACCCCAAGTAGCCCTAAAAAAGCTCCTGACATCAATTCTGGAGATCGGTTCATCTATTACAGCATCGCTGAAAAAGGCTTTTTTGCAGTTGCCACAATTACTGGCGATCCGAAAAAAGCAAAAGCATCGGACTATGCTGATCTAAATTTTGATGAGAAGAAAATCCACATTTACCCGATCGACATCGATGCAAGTGCAACATCATACAAAACGATGATTTATGCAGATGCATTTGAACTCGAAAGTCAGCCGGACTATCGAGAAAAATTGACCGAGGGTGAAATGTATCTCAAAATCAATGAAGATGATTTTGAATTGCTAGCTGAGGCTTTGACTGAGTTTGTTGAGGATGACGACGGTGACGGCGGCGCTGATTCTGACATCGCAGAAGAAGATGACAGCTTGCTCATGGACGACGACGAAATTGTCGTTTAACCTTTAAAAATAAGATGGTGGGCAAATATACTTGCTCACCATCATAATTTTTCTAGTTAAATGTTAGATTACCTCCACAATTCCTATCCCCGTATGCCCCGCTGGGGCACCAACTAAACTCCCCAAGTGTATTTTGCGGCCGATTGTCGCTGCCTATTGACCAAAACAAAATTAAAAACAAATCATCACAGCTTAGGCTGGATGTTATAAAAATACGGCTTTTGCTCTACAGACTCTTGAGAGTTGCAGGAACGCACCTCAATAAGCTGCCTAGCTCGTGAGCATCGTTACGCTCACAGCCCTCTATGATGAACAAAAGCTGCAAAAAATTACCATGTCTGAATTCATACTTGTCAGCGTGGCGTGGCCTTATGCCAACGCTGATATTCATCAAGGAAATGTTACCGGTTCATATTTACCGGCCGATATTTTTGCAAGATACCACCGTCTAAAAGGAAACCACGTTTTAATGGTTTCTGGCTCTGACAGCCACGGTACACCCGTAACTGTTAAAGCAGACGAGATGGGGTTAGAAGTGACTGAGGTGTTCGAACACTATCACGAGCGCTTCTTGCAGGTTTTTTCAGGGATGGGTTTAAGCTACGATCTGTTTACCCATACTGACACTAAAAATCACCATAAAGTTAGTCAAGATATTTTTCTAAAACTCAAAGAAAACGAATATCTGTACACCAAGGTCACCAAACAGATGTATTCGCCAGCGGCCGGCAAGTTTTTACCTGACCGATATGTAGAAGGTGAATGCCCAAATTGCGGCTTTGACCGTGCTCGTGGCGATCAATGCGACAACTGCAATACGCTGTTTGAAAGTGCCGCAGAGCTCGTAAATCCCCGAAGCAAAATCGACGACTCAGAGCTAGAAATGCGAGATACCGAGCATTTCTTTATCGATCTGCCAGAGCTGGCAAAAAAGGGGCTAGAGGATTGGATTCAAGCTGAAGACAAGGCAGATTGGCGGCCACACGTCCTGAACTTCACCAAAAACTGGATTCTAGATGAAGGTTTAATCGGCCGAGCCGTTACCCGTGACATGGATTGGGGTGTCCAAATCCCAGTTGAAGGGTTTGATGGAAAAGTGTTCTACGTTTGGTTCGAAGCGGTTATCGGCTACCTGTCTGCCAGCATCGAGTGGGCCAAAAACAACGGCACACCAGACGCTTGGAAAGATTGGTGGTTTGGCGACAACGCGAAATCCTACTACTTCATCGGCAAAGACAATATCCCGTTCCATACGATCTTTTGGCCCGCACAGCTACTGGGTGTCGGCGGCTTGTATGACGAAGATCGCAATTTGAACCTGCCAACAGATGTTCCCGCCAATCAGTTCATGAACATGGAAGGGCGCAAAATTAGCGGTAGCCAAAATTGGGGTGTGTGGATGATTGATGCCCTTGAGCGGCATGATCCCGACCCATTGCGCTACTACTTAACGGCCGTGATGCCTGAAACCCGTGACAGCGACTGGACATGGGCCGGTTACGTAACCCGCAACAACAAAGAGCTTGTGGCAAACTGGGGTAACTTGGCCAACCGAACGCTAAAAATGATCGGCAAATATTTTGATGGCGTTGTGCCCGATCCCGGTGAACTTGATGAACGGGACACAACCTTGCTCGATGCTATTGATACTGGCTTTGATTCTGTGGGAGCGTTTTACAACAAGTCTGAGTTTCGCAATGCGTTGGCTGAAGCGATGAGACTATCATCGTTGGTCAACCAGTATTTGGATGAAACGGCTCCATGGAAATCTGCAAAAGTAGATATGGCAGAAACAGGCAAATCGCTCTATGTGGTTTTACAAGCGATAAGCGGGCTAAAAACGCTTTTTGCACCGGTTTTACCGTTTACGGCACAGGCGTTGCATGAGCTGTTGGGTGAAGACGGACAGCTTTTTGGTGAGCAAAAAGTAGTTGAGTTCCAAGAAGAAACCAAAAGCCACAAAGGGATGACGTATGATGGTTCGGCCGCAATCGGCAGCTGGGAAAGATCAGTAATTCCTGCCGGCCGTCAGCTGCCACCAGCAAAACCGTTGTTCAAAAAGTTAGATGAAAGTGTTGTTGAGGATGAAATGTCCCGATTGGGGACACAAGACTCCGAATAGCAGCAACTTACCTATCACAGCGAAGCTGATCTTCAAGCTGCATCGCAGGGCTCTGACCCAGTGGTGCAGCTTTTTTGTTGTCTCGATTCGCTTTAGCTCGCAAGCGATTTAGGATCATCGAGATCAGGCTCAAATAATTATTCGCCATCGTTTCAGCTCTGAAAAACTGAATCGCGCGCTTCGACCCAGCGCTCCCAAGCTCTTGGCGCAGCTGTTCACTTTGGTCCATCCAATGAATCGTATTGGCTAAAACCGGGCCGATCGGCCGCCAAATCGGATCAGGAAGCAAGAAGCCGGTTTCGTCCACAATTTCAGACACCCCACCTACGGCTGTGGCGATAACAGGCAGCCCTTTTGCCATCGCCTCGAGCAAAATCAAAGGCAGTTCAGCAAATTCAAATGGCTGAATACACAGATCGGCCGCATCTAAGTATGGAACAATATCTGGCTGAGGAGGCAGGCAATGGATTTTTCTGGCGTCAATTTGTAGACCGGCTTTTCCATTCAAAAATTTTTCAGCTTCCCCTTCCCCGATACACAAGAAATGAACTCGATCCAGCTTGCCTGCTTTTTCAAGGTGGCTAATCGCATCAGTCAAATGCTGATAACCCGACCCCTCTTTAAATGGAGCAACGGTTAAGCACAGCAAATGATCGTTAGGAAGTCCTAAGTCATCACGAACGTTTTGGCGATTAGCTTGATCCGGCTCTTGAAAATATTCGGCCGGGCGCCCTGGATAAATGACAGCCCCACGATCAAAAGGAAGCCCAAATTTGCCGTTTAGCAGATCAAGACCAGCTTGCGAACTGCCAATCACCGTCTCCGCTTTAGAATAAATCATCGATAAATCGGCTAACTTATCAGCATGGGTTTCAGACAACTGAGGATCTGCACTATAAGAAACAACAACAAATGGAATGTCATTGCTCGCCGCGGTCTTCTTTGCCTCAATGTTTGAAAAAGGGGATCCATCACCAAACAAAACAAGATCAGGTGCAAGAGATTTGATGATGCAGCTCGGTTTTTCTCCATCATTTCCTTCCGGTTTGATCCAATGGTGCTCAATTCCAGCAGCCTGTCGTTCTTGGATGAGGCGGTGCTGCCCAAACGGCTGCGCCATGGAAACCGAAAAACCGGCATTGATAAGGGCCAATCCTAAAATATGATTGTTTTGCTCCACCCCAAAATATCCATTTGAGTCCGTATAAATCAGAATGTGAGTCATATTGTTTGTCATAAGGTAGGCGATCAAGATTGATTCGATTCGAACCGATTAATGTAAACGATCTGTTCAGGATACGATGCAGAGGGTGCAAATGAAAAACAGGTCGATTAGAGTGTATCGAATGTGCAGGGCTTTATAAGTGGATTCCCGAGAAAATTGGCTAACTTTCACTCATTTTTTGGCAAAATAATCGCAAAAGATACGGTTCAAGGAGGCTGCACACCAAATTACATGTGTGTCGGAAAGTCGAAAAACTGTGTTTCTAAATCAAATTTTTGATTCAGATGAGCACCCAGAGCCTGCACACCAACCGTTTCGGTTGCGTAATGTCCACCAAAAATCACATTAATCCCAAAGTCAGAAGCCAGCCAATATTGTGAGTGAGAAGTCTCACCAGTGATGTAGGCGTCAGCCCCCAAAGCTACGACTTCTTCAACCATTCCAGCTCCGCCACCAGACAAGATTGCGAGCTTGCGCACCGTATTAGCCCCGTGAGCCAACAGCCTACTTTTGGTTCCCAGCTTATTATCCAGTTTGGCGACGATATCTTTTAACAAGGTTGGGTTAATATCACCAATAACGCCCAACGGTGTGCCTTTGAAGTTCCCCCACCACTCACGATTATCCAGGCCAAACATATCGGCAAGGACAGCATTGTTGCCTACTTCTGGGTGGGCATCGAGGGGTAAATGAGCCGCATACAAATTGACCCCTGTGCGCATGCTGGTTCGAACTCGCTCTCCAAAAGGGCCCGCAATTTTTTGTGGGCCGCCCCAAAATATACCGTGATGTACTAAAAGCATATCGGCCCCCCAATCGGCCGCCGCCTGAATCACCGCAGGGGCTGAGTCCACAGCCAAGGCGATTTTTTTAACATCTTGGTTATCCGTTTCAATTTGCAGCCCTTGTGGCCCATAGTCAGCGATTTCGGCTATGCGTAAATATTGGTCTAGATATGAAGAAAGGTCGTGAAGATTCATAGTTATTATCTGGTTATTTTTACTTAAGATTATCTTTCAAAGTATACAAAATATTTGGACCATTCGCCCATCCTGATGTATAAATAAATCCGTTCCACTAGAGCATTTGTTGACTTAGTGTTGCACCAAATTACTATCCAATAGGCAGTTGTTTCCATACAGCAGAGCCTTAAGTGTTTGGTCAGACACTGGCGCAACAGTGCTATTACCAAAAAGAAATATGGATCTGGCTTCAAACCCGTTAGCCGAACCCGTTCTAATACTTAATGCAAATTTTGAGCCTTTGCATGT
>JAHDEN010000292.1 GCA_020628815.1 Chloroflexota bacterium
TTTTGGTTATTGGTGAAGGTTTGCCTTCAACCGGTTACTTATGACCAAAGTATATGGCTCAAAAATGCAGGAATTATGCAGACCTTTTTTAGAAATTGTGTAGATTGGAAAATTGTGCTCTGAGGCGCGTCAGCTCGCTTTATGGAGCAGAATCCCGAAAATCATTCTCTACCGCATAACGCAACACCGTCTCAAAATAATCTAATGCAGATGGGGGCTGCAAATCGCCTAAATACTTGTCGGCTACCGCTGTGTCAAACTGTGGATTGTAGGTGAAGTAGGGCAAAAAGGATTCGATCACTCGGCGGGTCGCACGCCCCCCTTTGGTCAACGAGAAGAACGGTATCATCGGCCGGTGAATCCACCTGCGCCATGTGTCTGGGTTGATGTAGCGCACAGGTGGTGCATCAATCACAGTGTTGAGCCGTGTCACGACATCTTCAATCGTAATGGCGCTGTCTCCGGCCGCAAGATGGAACGTTTTGCCCAGCGTCTCAGTGTTTTTGCGCAATTTTAAAATCGAGTCAGCCACATAGTTAACCGGCACCAAATCGAGCATCGTGTCAGGATTACCGGGCAGCGTACGCCACCAGCCCCGATAGTAAATCATCACCGGAATATAGAGGGCTGAAAACGATGCGGCCGCCCCGCTGTCACTGTCTCCCACAATAATAGACGGCCGATGGACGGCCGCGCGCAACCCATCCGCCATTTCTTGGCGTAAATGCATCTCAGCCTTAGCCTTTGACCACTCATAGCTGTTGCGGAACGCTTGCCCTTCGTCACATTCATGTTCAAACACCCGCCCTTTGCGCTGCCCAGCCACATAGCTCGTGCTGACATAATCAAGACGGTTAAAGTTGCCATGATCTTGTAGCTGACGGGCCAATGCGGCAATCTCTCGGCCGCCATCGATATTAATCGCTTGGGCCTGCTCACGAGTCAGATCAAAACGGGTAGAGGCGGCCATGTGGATAATGCTGTCAGCCTGATCAAAGACCACTTGCAAATCCTTATCCCCTAAACCCAAACGGGGGCGGGTTAGATCTCCATTTAAAAAGATGAGTTGATCTGGGTGAAAACTTTTGGGTAAATGAGCAAGATATTTTTGTCTGCGGGCTTCAAGCTCGATTTGATCGGCCGCACGTACAATCGCAAAGACTTTGGCTTGAGAATTAGAAAGCAAGCGTGGCAAAAGAGCGCTGCCTAAAAAGCCGGTTGCACCACTGACTAAAGTTGTTTGAACAGGCTGTGTCATTGTCTAAAAAATACGGAGAATGGTTTACTGCTGGTCTAGAAGATGACCGAATTGCAGTGTACCTGATTCGTTTTGATCAAGCGAAGTAAAAGCGCGTTAGCGCTAAAAAAACTGTCACATCTAACATTCCTAAACAAGCTGCGTTAAGATTAGTTCATGGATAAAGTTATCATCAAAAACATTCAATGCTTCGGCATTTTAGGGATCAATCCCGACGAGCGGATCAATAAACAGCCGATCATCGTTAATCTAACGCTATCGGCCGATACAAAACCGGCCGCTGCTAGCAAGAACATTGTAGACGCGGTCAATTATTATGATGTAGCCGTGCGCACAAAAGCGTTTGTTGAGGATGCTGAAGCTTGGCTGGTTGAAACCTTGGTAAATGACTTAGCCAGTATGATTTTGGCCAGCTATCCGGCCGTTGCCAAAGCAATTGTACGGGTTGAAAAGCCCAATGCGGTTGAATTTGCAGACTCTGTAGGGATTGAAATTACCAGAAGACGAATGGGTCAACCGGTTGAAATAGCCTGATTCTAGGACAAGTTATTCGTTGGTAGCAGACGGAATAAACGACTGGTAGACAAGGGGTGAGTAAAAGTAAGCGTCCGTAGAGAGGGTATTGTTGAATTCCCCACCCAAGACATAAATTTTGTTTGAATCAACCGTCGAAACGGCCGAGTTGGTCCAGTTGGGTGAATCACGTCCCTCAACCATCGGTTGGGGGATCTGCTCCCATTTATCTGACTCCGGGTTGTATAACTCGCCAAAATCTGCGCTGGTTTCGCCACCAATCACATAGATGCGGTTCAAAATGACCTCGCCGCTGGCGTTAAACCGACTGTTCCCCATGCTGGCACACTCACTCCAAGCAGAATCTGTGATCGAAAATTCAAAACAGTTTGAAGTCGATATACCGTCTGAGCCGGCCCCACCAATGACATAGATTGAGCCAAGCACCAAACCACCGGTTGCGCCAGTTCTTGCCTCTGGCATGGACGGCAGCTCTTCCCAACGGTCAGCAGCGGGATCATAGACATAGCCGACATTGGCAGCGCCGGAGCCATCATCACCACCCAGATAGTAAATAAGAGCCCCATCTGATAAAAGCAGCCCGTTGCTCATTGGCTGTGGTAAAGGAGCTAACTCCCCCCAGGCTCGGCCGTCCAGATCATAGACCTGAACCGCATTGATAGGATTATTGCCGGCCGTTTCTCCACCCACCACGATAAATGCAGACGCACCGGTCAGGGTCACGGCCGAAGCATTAAAGACAGGTTGGGGGATGGGTTCAGCCACCCACCACGTATGGTCGTTGCTGTTGTAAACATGTACATCCCCATTAACTGTCCCATCTGACTGCTGGCCGCCAATCACAAACACATTGCTCCCAATCGAGGCGGACGATGCACCTGAGAGGGCTTCTGGCAAATCACGGCTTTCAAACCAACGAGAGTCACCAACTGGATCTGGCTCATAACTGGCCGTGGGGACAGTTGCTCCACCTTGCCCTAGAAAATACCAGATCCCAAACCCGATCAGTGCCAGACCCAAAACCGCCCCAAGGGCATAAAGCCACACCGGGCTTCTGGCTGACTGTACTTCTTGTGTTGTCTTATCCGGGGTAGTAGCTCCCACCGTTTCCGTCATTTTTTCGCTAACCGGTTGTTCCGCGGCCGGTTCATCACCCACATCAGCTTCAGGCTCGGTTTCTGCCACAACTTCCATTCCAGGAATAGTCACCAATCCCTTTTCAAGCGCAATCCGGCTTGCCTCTGTACGAGAGCTGGCACCCAACTTGGTATTGATGTTACGCAGGTGAACCTTTACCGTGTTCGGACTGATAAACAAATTAGAGGCGATAACCTTGTTCGAGGCACCCTGAACCAGCTGTTCTAAAACCTCTTGCTCTCTTTCGCTTAAATCTTCGCCTAGTTCTGCCATTTAGATGGATGTTGTTGATGAGGGGAGTAAGTTTTGCTTGCAGACAATCTTATCTCAGATGAATGTCAAACAGGTATAGTCTAGTTTACCCAAAAAAAAATTCTATGCGGATTATTTCAAACCAATTTTTAGGAAATTCACAAAAGGGTCCCCAGAACACGATTGTTATACGCAAGCTTTCCCTTCAAATTAGATAGATCTAATGGTTCTTTTCAGCACCTTAAGTAGACCCAATGGCAAGATTTTTAGCTGCTGAACAGGGTAGGCTCTAATTGATCCAATGCAATGAATTAATCCAGATTTCAAAATCTTCCGGAATCATGCCAAAAAAATTAATCTGATCTAGGTAGGCCGCTTTTTCTTCTATTGTTTTTAAATTTTGGAGATGAAATGCTTCTTCTTTTGTTGCCCACCCTTGAATGAGCCCTTTGACCCATATTTCTACATATGTTTCATCGTCCCATTTGGCGCCCGAATGGTACAGCTCATACATCGAGCTGCTTACAAAAATTACACCCGGGTAGCGATTCTGCCCATCACTCACGATTTTCATAATTGCGGTAGGCTTTTATTCGTTATTTTCAATCAGGTAGCATGCTCAAGTCATAGTAACAAATTCTGAGGCGCTTGTCTTCAAAAAATCGTATCACTATGTGTAGTCAAATAGGTAGATTTTGCTATTTTCGCTGTTTAGTAGGCTATTTGAGCGATTATTCGTCCCGCGATGGCAGTGGAGCCCCTGGAGCGATGTCTGTTTCGGTGCCGGGAGTTGGCACATTTTCTAGCGGCTGACCACACGCGGCCGTTGCTTCACTCGCTCGGGCAAGTAAGTCTCCACCTTTGATTTGAGCATTAGGATCAATCGTCCGAATCTCGTTGTAAAGTACAGCGGCCGTACACCAATCAGCCCCATCATATGCTTGAGCGGCTGCCGCTGCCAACCCATCAATCAACTTACTGCAAGAGTCTTGATAATAGCGGGCAAACTCACACAGCGGCCGGAAATAGGACAAATACAAATCCCAATTAACTGAATAGTAGCTGATCCCAGCCACATATTGCTCGGCCCAATAAATTTCACCTTCTAGCTCACTGGGTAAATCTTTTAGATCACGCGCTTTGCTTAGTAGCAAAATCCCTCGCTCAACCGCATTGCCCCGCATCAGATCTGTCCCACGACTTAAATAAGCGTCAAACAAAAGCTGCCCTGATTCACGATTGTATAAACCGGGATATTGAGCGCGGAAAATCTCGAGCTGTTGAATCTGCTCGTCTATATCATACGTTGGCAGATCGGTTTGTAAGTTCGCCCAAGCTTCCTCACGCGCGGCCGCAGCTTCGGCCGGGTCAGGCGTGGGGGGCACAGGGGATGGGGTCGGGCTTGGTAACGGTGTTGCGGTTGGCACAGGCGTTGGGGTTGAAGCGGGAGCAAGTAGCGCTAATTTAGCGTTGTCATTTCTCTCTTTAAGATCCAGTGCCGAGGGGTTCGTTGCGTCTACTGAAAAAATATAGTCTAAGCGACGCTCAGCTAGCGTATGGTTCCCATCATTGAAATCCTGCTCAGCCAACTCAAGCTGGCGCGTTAACGTGGCAGATGTCTCGGCCGCAATGGCCGCATTTTTTTCAGCCGTACCCGCTCGAATACCTAGAAACGCCATCCCCCCATAAAAAAAAGCGAGTAAGGCGAACCCGATTAACCCATAGCCCAGCCACAGCGTCATCGGCCGTTTTTGAGCAGATCTATTGCGTGCAGGTCGCTCGTGATGGGTTGTTGGTCTGGTTGAACTCGTCATTTCCTTAGTGTTTCCTCTATCGACGAGAAAGTATACCCGAAATAAGTACTTTGTTGTTAAGGAGATGGTGAGTATTCGGTGGTCGGTCCGCTTCGCTGGTCGGTGGCCAGTCCGCTGCGCTAGTCACTGGGTTAGTTCAATACTGATCACCGATTACCGCTTACCAACCACCGGCTACCAACCCCAACAGCCACTGAAAATCGGTAAGAGACTTGCCCGCTTTCAACCTGCAACCATACAATACTCCTCTATGGCAAAAGGAAAAGGAAAACTAACACCCAGTCGCAAACAATATCTCGATATGAAAGCCCAATACAGCGAAGAAATTCTCTTCTTTCGCATGGGTGAC
>JAHDEN010000060.1 GCA_020628815.1 Chloroflexota bacterium
CAGCTCCGCTGTATGACCGGATGGAAACGATTGACATGGCAGGCTATATCGAAGATGAAAAGCTTGAAATTACCAAGAACCATCTCATCCGCAAACAGGTGAACGGGCACGGGGTTGACGAAAGCCAGATCGAAATCGAAGATGATGCGATCCGCTTGTTAATCCGTCGCTACACCCGTGAAGCCGGAGTTCGTCAGCTTGAACGCCGTGTCGGCTCTGTGATCCGCAAAGTAGCGGTTCAAATTGCGGCCGAAAAAGAAGGCCCGTTCAAACTAACGGCCGACGATGTCCGTGAGTTCTTAGGACGTGAGAAGTTCCGCTATGGAAAAGCTGAAGAGAACGATGAAGTGGGTGTTGCAACCGGCTTAGCCGTAAGCTCAGTTGGTGGTGATGTTCTGGCAATCGAAGTCAGCCTGTCTGAAGGAACCGGCCGCGTACAGTTGACCGGCTCGTTGGGTGATGTGATGCGTGAGTCGGCCCAAGCCGCCCTCACCTATGCACGGACCCATGCGAGAGAGTTGGGACTTGACCCAGCTGTGTTCGACAAAGCGAACATCCACATTCATGTACCAGACGGCGCCACACCAAAAGATGGACCAAGTGCGGGTATCGCCCTCTCAACCGCCATCATCTCAGCATTCACCAACCGGCCGATCCGACGTGACGTGGCCATGACGGGTGAAGTCACCCTACGTGGTAAAGTGCTCGAGATTGGCGGACTAAAAGGTAAAACGATTGCGGCTCACCGGGCAGGAATCAAAACGGTCTTATTGCCACGTGACAACGCCCGCGATATTCCAGAATTACCTGACACGATTCGTGAAGAAGTTGATTTGATTCCGGTTGATCATTTGGTTCAGGTGCTCGAAGCTGCATTGCTCGACCCGATCGCACCACCGTTCACCGTATCAAGTTTGGCAACCAACAGAGCGATTGAAAATGATGCCATCGCAACAGCGGCGGCCGAAATTCTTGAGCCATCTGTTTCGATTCAGAAAAAGGCTAAGAAAACTAGCAAATAGTCGAGCCAGCATTATTTAGAATTTAAATAGTACCAGGCCGGACGGTTTAAAAACCGTCCGGCCTTTTTATGCGCCCCAGACCTATGCACAAATTTCCTGGGGCTTTTGGTCAAATTTTATTTGGCTAGAGATTTATTCTGTAACAAACGAAAGTTTCCTCTGAGAGCGTCATGCCCGCGAAGGCGGGTATCCAGCGCTAAATCTGGCACTAGATTCCTGCCATCGCAGGAATGACGGTCCCAACAAGAAATGGAAATCGTAGATGTGACAGAGTATTTATGTTTTAAACAAAATCAATAATTGCGCAGAACTTTGCGAATTATTTGATTAACCGGGGTTGGAGTGAGATATAATTAAATGGAGACGTTGCGCACATTATCCGAATCGTTTTGGGTTCGAAAGATATCTTTGAGTTCATTATTTTTAGCATTAATTGAGGCAGGTGGTGCTGTCTTACTCATTTTTTCGATATTGGGGCTTTTTGGCCGAATGCACTGGGTAGCTGACTTGGCCAACCATCCTCGGCCGTTCTACTTTTTGGCCGGGCTTATCTTCCTTATGGGTTCGCTCTTATTCAATCAAACGCTGGGGATCGCATCCTCATTGATTGTGGTTGTCTTAAACGGCTTTTTGGTGGTCCCCTACGTTTTCCCCAAACTGCAAAACCCATCCCCCCAAGACCATGCGCTGACGCTGATGAGCGCCAATGCGCTGTATGGGAATTATGCGCCGCAAGAGATGATCAAGACGGTTAAAACGGTTGATCCTGACATTTTGGTTTTACAAGAGATGTCGGCCGCGAATCAAGACCGTGTGGCGGAGTTTTGGGACATGTTTCCGTATGTGACAGACTCGCCCAATCGTGGCACAAAAGAGGTTTTGGTTTTCAGCAAAATCCCATTTGAGTCGATAGAATATGTGGCCCACGACACCCCTTGGCGGGCACAGGCCCACGTCACGTTTCAGATTAACGGGCAGCCGTTTAAGCTGATCGGGGTGCATCCTAAAGCACCGATGTCGGCCGGGCGCTTTGAGCGACGTAATCGAGAGCTGGGCTTAATTGCCGATGATGCTGCCAAATCAGACATCCCGGTAATCGTGGCGGGTGACATGAACATCACCCCGTGGACGCCGATTTTCCAACGTTTTTTGCGTGATGCAGAGCTGAATGACGGCCGTAGACGGAACGGATTAAACTTTACATGGGCGCCGCACGATGTTCCTTTGCTCATCCCAATCGATCAAATTTTATACCGTGGGGTTGATATTCATTCATTCACAAGTGGCCCCTACACCGGCTCAGACCACCGGCCGGTTATCGCCACGTTTAGCGTGCCGCAACCTGCGGAATCTGTTGCTAAACAGTAATCGTCTTTGCCCCGTTTTTGTGGGATGATTGTTCCCATATGGACCAAGCAGCAAAACTTGAAGAACTGCATGCCCAAATGCGGGCGTGCCAACTGTGCCTTGATGCCGGGCACGATATTGTGCCGGGTGCGGTGATGCGAGGGAACGTAACGGCCGACGTGATGCTGATCGGCCAAGCGCCTGGCATTACCGAGGTGCAGGTTAAACGGCCGTTTAATGCCGGTTCGGGCAAACGGTTGTTCAAGTGGCTACAAGATGCTGAGTGGGACGAAGATGACTTTCGTGACAATCAGTACATGACGGCTGTGACCAAGTGTTACCCCGGCCGTCATCCCAACGGCAAAGGGGATCGTGTCCCCAGCCGAGATGAGCAAAAGTTATGTCGGCCGAATCTAGAGACAGAGATGCGACTGGTGCAACCGAAACTCGTGTTTTTAGTGGGCAAGCTTGCCATCCGCCTGCTGTATCCGGCCAAAATGAAACTGACCGAAATGATAGGAACGGCCGTTTATTTCCCGCCGGAAACATTAACCGATCCGCTCCAATTTGATTTAAGCCAAGGGGAAGTTGTAAGCCGATATCATGGTAAAACAACCGGCCGATACGTTGTCCCCATCCCCCATCCATCAGGCGCCAGCCTGTGGCCCAACAAGGCTGAAAACAAAGCGCTGATCCTAAACGCCATGCACCTGATTCGAGACATCCGAAAAGGGATGAGTATCAAGTAAAAAGTTTGAAGTAGGAAGCCGTAGATGCCTAAAACTTTTTACTTCAAACTTCATACTTTTCACTAACCAGAGTGTGGTAGAATTCCCATATGGTAAAACTCAAACCCCGAAAAAAGAAAAAAGGGTTGCTCAGACGACGTCAACCCACAACAGAAGCCACATTCATCCTGAAAACCCCGTCACAAATCGAGAAATTAGCCGCATCCGGCCGACTTGTGGCTGATTGCTTCGACATGCTGCGCGAATCGATCAAGCCTGGGGCGAAATTGTCTGATTTAGATCGGATGGTGGAAGAAAATATCATCAAAAATGGAGCCAAGTCTTTGTACAAAGGGTATCGTGGGAACCCACCAACCCATCCTCCTTTTCCGGGAACCATTTGTGCCTCGATCAACCATGAGATTTGCCACGGGCTGCCAGATGATCGCATTTTGAACGATGGGGATATTATCGGGATCGATATCGGTCTTTTGATGGACGGCTACTGTGGCGACGCATGTGTCACCTTCCCGGTCGGAACCGTCGACGAAGAAACTCAGCAGTTTTTGAAAATTTCAGAAGAATGTTTGTATGTCGGCATCGCGGCCGCACAGGTCGGCAATCGTCTGGGGCAGATCGGAGCTGATATTGAGAAACATGCCAAAAAACATCGTCTGAGCGTGGTTTACGAATGGGGCGGCCACGGGATCGGCAAAGATCTGCATGAGCCGATTTCGGTTCCTCATCATGGGCCAGCCAGCTATGGGCCAATTCTAGAACCAGGCATGACGTTTACCATCGAGCCGATGATCAACATGGGGCGCGCCGCCTGTAAAATGATGCCGGACGGTTGGTCTGTAGAAACGCAGGATGGGTCGCTTTCTGCGCAATTTGAGCATACGATTGCAATTACAGAAAAAGGACCGCGAATTCTTTCGACGAATAAGTCATAACCTGCATTGAGTCACCCCGCTGGGCGGCTTCTAAATAGAATTAGTTTACGTAGAGACGTGCCCTTGGCGCGTCTTTTTATTTTGGGAACAGGTTTTTGAGAATCTCTTCTTCCCACGCCGTAAATGCTGATTCCCGGCCGGGATTTTCCTCTGGTGAGCCGCTTGTCCCCCCGATAATATAAATCATCCCATCGCCTGATTCAGGGTCAAATAGCAAGCCTGACAGCAATCCATAAGCCTCTCCTGTGTGACCCAGCCATCCGTCAAAATCTGCGCCCAACCAGCTTAGCTGGCGTTTAAACAGATGGGTTCCTAATCCCCAATCAGTCATCAATCCTGCAAAATCAATTCCGTTTGAACCGCTACCGTTTAGCTGCCAAACCGGCCGGGTCATCAACCGTGTCCATGCCTCGCCTGAACGGTGTGCTTTGCAAAAGTAACGGGCCAACACAAACAGCTCTTCGGCCGAGATGCGCAGTCCGCCCTGCGGTGAAAACAGCGTGCCATTGGTTCCCAGCTCGTAGCTGGCTAGGTCGCTCGACGGCCGCATATGACCAAATCGTTCCATATATTTTTCATGCACATCGGGATTTTCAACCATGCTCAGAGGCTTGGGGACTTCTCCCTGATGATCATCCACCTGAGGGCGCCACACGCCATTGTGCAAACGCAAAATCGGGGCAAGATCCTGAATCTCAGCGGCCGTAAACATCGCCGTATTATAGGATGGCTGAATGCCAAGCGGTCCAAACAGCCGTTCCCGCATGAGTAGATCAAACCGGCGGCCGGTCACCGCTTCAAGCACCGTGGCGGCCACACCATAATTCAAATTGCAGTAGGCAAAAAATTCTCCCGGCCGGCCGTTTTCTACGCCGAAATGGGCCCCATCTTCAAACCAAACGGTGCCTGGCTCAAAAAACGCTCTTACTTTGTGCGGCAATGGCATCGAATAAGCGGTCGCATCCCGTAACGTCGAGGTGTGGCTGAGCAGATGCGTTAGCGTAATGGGGCTTTGGGGGAAGTTTGGATGGCGTAGCTCAAAGCCCAGCCAGCGGCTCACATCTGCATCGAGATCAAGCTGATCTTCGGCCGCGAGTTGAGCCACCACCATGTTCATCACAAATTTGCTAATCGACGCGATGCGGAAACGCTTGTAAGTGGCTCCGTGCTGACCCCATCCCCCTTTAAACGAAATTTCACCCTGCTTAAAACGGATGACGCTTAACCCTGAAATCGGTTTGGTAGGATGGTTTAGAAACTGATCAAACATGGTAGCGCCAAACGCCATCCTCTAAATTTTGCTGGATCGCCCCCTGCGCCTGTAACAGATCAAGATGAGCCAACGTTTCAGCAATCGCAAAACGGGCTTGATGAATGTCTAAATCACCCAGCCTGAACACATATTTGCTCACGTGATTCACATCGATTCCGGGGGTTTTGGTGACGGCATCCAGCGTTGTGCTCAGCCGTTCGGCATGGTGTTGCTCCATCTCGGCCAACCGCTGCTGCCAGTCCCCAATCAGCCATTTATGGCCAGGGAACGCCATGCGCACATCGAAAGATTTTAGGGCTTTTAGAGACTCAAAATAGCGTTCTAGCACGCCCAGCTCGCTGTTGGGCCACCGGCCGACGTTGGGTGTGATTTTCATCAGCAGTTGATCCCCGCTCAGGAAAACCCGATCGGCCGCATCATAAAAAATCACCTGCCCGTCAGAATGACCAGCGGCCGGAACCTGCTGCCAAACACGATCCCCCATTTTGAGCGGCTGAGCTTCATCCAAAACTGAAAATTTGGGATGCGGAAGTGTGTGTTCACCCGTCCGCACCGTCGCCTTGCGCACCTTCTCCCCCTCTTCAAGCGGGAAACCGCAGCGCGTGTAATAGCCCTTTGACTCAGCCTCGTTTTCGGCCGTGCCAATTCGGGCCCACAGCGATTCAAAAAAGTGGTGCTCTTCGGCCGAAACCCAGACAGGCACCTGCTTTTCGGCCGAGCTAAAGCGCACTTGCAGCCATCCGGCCAATCCAAAATGATCAGGATGAATGTGGGTCAGCACAATCTGCTCAACGCTATTTGGGCCGATATGCAGCTGCTTAAACGCCCCTTCCCACACCGTGCGGCCTTGAGCCGTGTTCAATCCACAGTCAACAATCGTCCAACCCTGATCCCCATGAATCAGGTAGACGTTGACGTGATCAAGGGCATAGGGGAGCGGCAATCTCAGTTGCCAAATATCGTCTGCCACCTGTTGTAGTGGGTGGGCTTGGGCTTTCCAAGATAGTTCGTCGAACATGTTATCGGTCGTCAGTGCCTTCGGCCCGGTGGTCGGTGGTCGGTAATAAAACCGACCTACTGACCACGGATTAGCGAAGCGGACTGCTTACTGCCTACTTAGTTCCCTCGCGCCGGAGGTGGGAATGAAAACGGCCACGGGGACGGCATTTCATCAACTGGATAGACGATGAGGGTGGGTCCGTTGTGCTTAAACCCTTCAGCGATAGCTGCCTTCATCTTTTCAGGCGAATTGACCTCCATGCTTTGGACCCCAAAGGCATCAGCCATCTTCACAAAGTCAGGGTTATGCAGGTCAGATGCGATGACTTTGCCCCCATAATCTTGCTTTTGCATACGGCGCACGTTGCCAAACGCCCCGTCGGCAAACAGAACGGTTGTTAGGTTAATGTTGTGGCGCACGGCCGTTGATAGCTCTTGAACTTGGTACATAAAGCCACCGTCTCCAACCACATTTAAAACCGGTTTATCCGGCAGAGCAACAGCCACGCCCAGCGCCGTCCCATACCCAAAGCCCAACGTGCCTTGATAGCCGGTTGAAAGATGGCTGCGTGGGTTGTACACCGGGTACATAAAGCGAGAGGTAAAGCCGATTTGAGTCACTTCGTCTACAAATACCCCATCTTCTGGAACCGCTTCACGCAGCGCTTTGTTGATCGAATATTGCGGCTCAAGCACGCTTACTCGTTTATCAAAGGCCGCTTTGTACGCCACCATTTCGTCGGTGCGTGAGGCACGTTTGCGGTTGTGTTTGGGGACAAACTCGAGCAAAGCGTTGAGCGCGTCTAGGCTGTCAGCCGTCACTTTTACAGTCGGCGGCGCGACCAAGTCATGCTCAGTTTCGTCAATGTCTACCCGAATAATTTTTAGCTCATCGTCGAGCCCCCAACGTTGCAACGGCGCGTACATGCGCGCTCCGATGCCGATGACCACATCCGCTTTCCCCCACAAGCCGTGTCCGGCCGGGGTCACTAAACTTAATGGATGGCGGGCATCAACGGTTCCGAGTGCGTTACGGCCGGGAACAACCGGCGCTTGCAACATTTCCGCCAGCTCAAGCACCTCGGCCGCCGCGTGGGTCGCCCCACCCCCGATCACAATCATCGGTTTTTTGGCTTCGCCCAGCAGTTTGGCCGCCTGTTGGATGGCGTCTAAATCGACGGCCGGTTTTTCAGGGGCCGGATATCCGATGTCTAACGGCAAATCAAACTCAGCTTTGGCCGACCAGATATCTTGTGGCACTTCAAGTCCAACAGGCTGCGGCCGGCCGTTGATCATCTGGTTAAACGCCTCTTGCACCAAACTAGGCGCCTTAGCCGGATCATCAACCCGGGCGGCCCATTTGGTCAGCCGTTCGATAATCCCCATTTGATCAGGAATTTCATGCAGTAATCCTCGCCGCTTGCCGATGGCGCCCGAAGCGATTTCGCCGGTCAGGCACAAAACTTTCGCTCCATTGGCATAAGCCGTACTCAAGGCCCCGGTTGTGTTTAAAAAACCCGGGCCGGGAACCACACAGTAAACCCCCGGCTTATCGAGCGCCATTGAGTACCCCATCGCCATATACGCTGTGGCTTGCTCATGGCGGGTATGGATCACCCGAATTTGATCTTGGTGGCCGTGCAGGGCGTTAAAAAACCAGTCGTTTTGTACCCCAGGCAGGGCGAAAATCGTATCCACCCCCATATTGATGAGCGACTTTACGATCACTTCTCCGCCAGTTAATTCAGTCATTTTTTCTCCTATTTTCAGTCGGCTCAAATTCAAACCACAAATTTTCTTCTTGCGGCTCCCAATATTCAGTTACAACACTGTTTGGCTCAAACAGCGCGTAAGGGTCAACTTTTTTGTACGCTTCGTAGGGTCCAGACCAATCTTTGCGCCGCTCTTTGTAGGCGTGATGGCCTTCTAAGGAATGAAACTCGAACAGCATAATGTATGTGCCGGAAGACTTCCCATCATAATCAGTTTGGCGAAAGTATTTGGCCGATTTCCATTCGGCAAACAGATCCGCATGATGGGTGCGTACAAACGCAAACCAGTCTCGAATCATCTGATGATGTTCAGCTTCGTTTCCGGCCGCAATGCGCCATGTTTCGTATTCGATAAAACTCATAAATTAAAGTTAGTTAGTGCTTTAGTTTGCTAGTTGATTAGATGGGTTCACAACTAAACCAACTACCCAACACGTACCTCGAGCGATTTTAACCCTCTAAACGTAACCCCGGTATGCCATTGGGTCTGATCTAACGGAGTGCCAAGAGAGAGGTGTGGGAATCGGCGCAGGAGGGTCAGAATGGCGATACGCCCCTCGAGACGCGCGAGCGGTGCGCCCAAGCAATAGTGAATCCCCTTGCCAAACGCAACATGATTTTGGCTAATCAACGGCCGAGTGATGTCAAACACATCCGGCCGGTCGTGCGCCTGTTCATCCCGATTGGCCGAAGTCATAACCACACGCACCACATCCCCCCGCTTGATATTTTGCCCGTGCAACGTCACATCTTTAGCCGCCCAACGGGTCGTTGACGTTTCAACAGGGCCGTCAAAACGAAGCATTTCTTCAACCGCCTGATCGATCAAACTGTGATCGGCTTGGAGCATGGCCAACTGGTCAGGGTGGGCCAGCAGGGCCAACATCCCGTTGCCGATTAGGTTGACCACCGTTTCATGCCCGGTCACAAACAGCAGTGCCACCATGCTCGATAGCTCAGCTTCACTCAGCCGCTCGCCGTCTGCTTCAGCCTGTACCAATCCGGTGATGAGGTCATCCTGCGGCTCTTGTCGCCGCTGTTCAAACGTCTCGCCCAGATACTCCACAAACGCCCGCATCCGCTGTTTGCGCCCCTTTAACGTGATGCCAAACCGGCCAGGTGCGATGATCGCCTTCGTCCAATCATGCATCTTGTCACGGTCCGCCTGCGGAATGCCCAACATCTCCATAATCACGGTGATGGGGAGCGGAAAGGCATAGTCGTCTATTAAATCAAACGAATCCTGCCCTGCTACTTGATCGAGCAGATCATCTGCAATGGTTTGGATGCGTGGGGCAAGGGTCTCAACCCGTCGCGGGGTAAATGCTAAATTGACCAGCTTGCGCAGCCGGGTGTGATCAGGGGCATCAGCAAACAGCATGTTCCGGTTGATGTTGGCCATCAGCCCCCCACCTCCAAACTTTTTGCCGTCTCGCGCATTGGCCGGGTCTTTCACAAATGTCTCCGCATCTTTCAGGATCGCTTCAACATCTGCTTGGCGGGTCACGTACCAAATCCGGCCGCCCCCGCTAGAAGTGGCGGTATGTTGATGCACGGGGCATTCGGCTCGGAGCTGAGCATAGGTCGGGAATGGGTCTGCCTTGAATTGGGGAGAGAATAAATCCACGGCTCCATTTTAGCTTGCAATCAGATATTAGGCAGTGTCAATTTTAGGGGGTTTCAATCGATCCCAAATCTCATAATTTCGCCGTTTTTTCCGACGCAAAGTCGCAAAGGCGCAGAGTTTTAGACAGTTGTCTACAAAACAGTCTTTGCACCTTCGCGACTTTGCGTCCTTTTGCCGAGAACGGCTTTTGCTAAAAAGCTGGGCGGCTTGCTTGATTAGGCCTGCGATACGAATGAATGGTAAATGGTGAATTCTTAATGGTGAATCAGCAGATTGCGCCGGGCTAAAGGCGGTGTAACGGGGGTGTAACGCCACATTTTCTAGAATCACAGGTCACAGCGTATTGAGCCGTTTGATTGCTTTTAATCCCTTCAAACTTCTCGATCAAAGGAAATGTGTGATATGGAACTCGTGACCCCTGAACTAACGGGCGTTTTTGCCAAAGTAACTCGAAAAGCAACAGCGCCGCTCGGCATTATTGCGGCCGTGGGCGGCTTTTTAGGCGATGTGATTTTGCCTCTCTTAGATTTAGCCCCTTGGGTGGCGGGTATCTCGCTTTTGGCATTTATCGGCTCACTGGCGGCCTATTTTATGTACAAAGCCACTCCTGAAAAAGAGCTAGGAGAGACGTTAATCCCCGCCTCGCTGGTCCTCACGGCCGGATCAACCATCATTTTTGCCATTTATGCCGTTGCCTTTAACAATGCGCCAGACAATGGATATTTGGCGACCAATATCGAACCGGTCGCCGCGCTACAATCTTCGCTTTTAGGATTAGAAGAAGATGTAGCAGAAATTCGTGAGACCACTGAACGGACTGAAGAATTGGTGACCGATATTGCGGAGTCGCAAGAGAATACGGCCGAGGCTGTGGCAGAAGTTGGACAATCACTAGATGAAATTGCGGCGGCGCAGGCGGTTGGCTTTGCAGAACTTCAGGCCGCCTTTGCCGACTTACAATCGAACAACATCATCGTTGAAAACCCGGCAACCCCGCAGGAATGGTACAGCAATGCCCGACTGCAACAGCAGAAGGGGAACACGGCCGAAGCGATTAAGGCGTACGAAGGGTATACCCAATTTGAATTGGAATATGTGGACCCGCTGCAAGAATATGTTAATTTGCTGAATGCCACGCAGGGGATCGGCCGGGCGCGCCAAACGGTCACGGATCTGTACAACGATCAGCCGGACAACCGCACGCTCGATATGCTTTCCGCTATGCTGTTGGATTCTCGTGATGAACAACTGGTGCGTTTAGAAGCACTGGCTCAAAGAGCCCCCCAATATGCACCGGTTTTTGTTGAGCTGGTCGATGCTTACACCCGTCAATTACAGGCCAGCTACACCCAAAACTCCCGCGAACAGCAGGTTTTCGCATTTGATTCGCTCAGCTCGCTCGAGGCCAATCAGCAGTTCAGCAGCTTTTACATCGACAAATCTTTGGCCCAAGAAACGCTGGCAGAAGCACAAGATAAAATCGATTCGTTTGCATCTGTCGATCAACAAAAGCTCGACTTTATGGCGATCAATTCGGCCGACGCCTTTGGCAACATGGGGCTGATGCTCGTGGTGCTTTTGCCAGAGGGGAATGTACAAGAGATCCGTTTTGCCCTCGATGATCCCAATCCCACCATTTCAACCGGCGGTACGCAGGTTGGCTCATCAACTATCGCCAACACCAATATCGGGCCGATTCCGTTTGAAAAAGGGGACCACACCGTTTATGTGCAGTACACCGATGCGAACGGGGTAGAGAGCGAAGTCTTCTCATACGACTACACGGTCAACGACATCATGTTTAGCCATCAGCAAGAGCCGTTTGATTTTTCGATTAACGGAGTGCCGGTTTTTGTGACGATGACGGCGATTGATGCGGAGGTGGAAGATTTAAGCACGTGGCGTTTCAGCATCAACTCTGATGCGCTCGACAACTCGTTCCAGTTCCCGGGCCAACTTGTGCCGCTGCGGATTCCGGGTGATTTTACGGCCGAGGATATGTCACCACTAGAGCCAGGTGAACATACGATTTATGTGCAACGCACCCGGCCGGACGGAACCCAGACAGACGTGGTTAGTTATACGTTTGAAGTGAATTAAAGCGACTCATGTCAGTTCGATATTTACAATAGACAAACTTAATCCCTGTCATACGGCTGAGCCAAGTTGGTTAAAAGAGATTCTAAAGGCCGTATGACAGGGATTTCGCGCGCAGACATCCCAGTCAAAGGGGTGTAATCTGTGGTAAAAGCAAATTCGTTCCGCCCCGTGACAGGGATGAGAAAAACATCGACCTCACGTTACTCATCAGCCAATAGCGGCTGAATGGGCATAATAATCATATCTTCTGGGTAGCGGTTTCCGTCAGCATCATGCAGATAGAACCGCTCGCCGCTGATCCGATCGTAAATACCGAAACGGATCGAGGTTAACTCTTCGGACTGGGCCAAATGCCTGATATCAAGAAAATTAGCCCCGTCAGCCAGTTGGCTAATCGGCATAATCCCAGCAACTAAATCTCCATCAGATTGGGCCACAATTTCACCAGCAGGATTGATTCCGTGTACAAAAAAGGTGATCGAATCGGCCGGTGTGCCTTGCACCTGCCATTCAAAATCTAGCTGATATTGTTTGTCGGCCGCTCCGGCTGAGCGTGAAACAGAAATATCTTGCAATTCAATTTGAAATGGGTCGTCAGCCTCGTTTAGCTTTCCGGCTTGCTCCCGTTCTATGCGGGTTAAAAGTCGTCCGGCCGGTACAACTTGGATGCTGTCGGCCGAATAAAACGTATTAAAGTAGACCGCATTTGGGTCGGGCCAAACCTCTTCAACAGCGGCCGTAGGCACAATCAAACTGTTCCGGTACGGTTGCGTCACTCGGATGTGATCAACTCGCAAAAATTCCTGATCAGGGTTTGAAACCGGCCGGTTGGCGCTCAATAACGTGTTTGGCGGCGTATAACCGGGCCAAAAAATGACCACCTCATTCCCTAAAGGAAATTGAGCATCCCATGGTGCTAAAGTTGATGGGAAATTGATAAACACCGGGTACGCCTCATCGTTGTCCAGCGATTGGGCGATCTCGGCCGCCTGTTGCACAGCGTTCCCCAACAGTTTGTGATAGCTCGCTTTTTCTTGCAGGTGCAAAATGCTTTGCCATTGAGCAAAGCCGAAAATAATCAAGAATAGGGTTGGGATCACCAGTCGGCCGGCCGATTTGTTTGGGGCTAAAAGTTTTTCGGCCGCCCCAACAACCACCAACGCCCAAAACAAGCTAATGCCAACCCCAGCTAGGGTGAACAAACGGGGGCTGCTAATGTTATAGCCAAAAGGGAGAACGGCTATCACAGGCAAGGAGCCGCCAAGCCACAAAACAAATGCAAAAATAAGCGGCCGACTAAAGCCGGACCGATAAACGATTAAAATCCCCAGCCCCAGAACGAACAGACTGCTCAGCCAAACAACGCTTATATCATTGAGCCCCGACCAACCGACCAACCCTGCGCTAAGAATCGCACCAGGCCAGCCTAATCCCTGCAAAAAATAGGTTGTGCTTTGGAAAACCGACTCCCAACCAGGGAACATCGAGTCACCTTCCCGAGCCGTTGTCACAAACGTCCGAACAACGCCCCAACCGATGAGGGGCAACGCATAGACAGACGTTGAGATCAATGTTTGCGTTAAATTCTCCCGCACAGATTTGAGGCTCAGCAGTTCGATGAGCAAAATGAGTGGGGAAATGACAATTCCATTTTCGTGTGCAAATGGGGCTAAAAATATTAGCCCGAGGGTCAATCCTCGTCGGCCGTTTAAATGGACGATGAGGGCACTCAAGACCAACGTGCTAATAAAAATATGAAACAGGGCTGTTACCCACGGGACCGCCTGATAGTGGAATGGGAGCAGGCTATACAGAATCACCGCAGTCAAACCACGAGCAGCATGCCACCATCCTTTTTCAGGCTCAGCCAGCCTTGCTAAAAGATCAATGGTCAGCCAACCCACCAAACCGCAATTGATGATGTGGAACAGCAAATTGGTGGCATGCAGAACAATTGGAGAGGTTGGCTCGCTCAAGGCATAAATCAGTTTCCACAGCGTGATCGTCAGCGGCCGATAATATGGAGATTCAAATGCGCCGGTCCAGTGCTCCACGGTTGAATACCGTTCAACAAAAGGGAGCTGAACCAAATCGTCAAAAAATAAGGGCAGGTTAACGACCCAGCCAAAAGCCACTGCACAGATAAAAGCGGCCAGCAAAAATGCACTGGCAATAAACAATAATTTATTGAACGGCAGATGGTCACCGTTCACACTGTCTGATTTAAACAAAAACTGAATCAGTCCTTTCAGGGTGGCAACGGAAGTGAGCCACGCTAATTTAAAGCCGACGTTTAATCGTCGGCCGTGGGAACCCAAAAATTTTTGCACAATTGCAAAGTAACTCGGGTTCCTTCATAGGCACCTTGGGAAGCGGTGGGGACTAATATTTGGTGGGAGAAATGAGAGGATTAGGTACGGAACAAAATTGGTAATGTAAATATCTGTGATGGCTATTGAATTTTGTTCTTCCTCATGATATGATTTTGACCCTCTTGTGGCGGGTATGGCGAAACGGTTATCGCGCTTGGTTGTGGCCCAGGAGTTCTGGGTTCGATTCCCAGTACTCGCCCAAAAAATGCTGTCTTAACGGACGGCATTTTTGTTTTTAGGAGGAGGGCCAACACCAACGAACGTAATTTTATTCCTACCTCTGCTCAACACGATTTATCTCATCTTTTGTTAACCATCATCTCTTTAGATTGATTTGAGCCGAAAAAGTTTCAAAACCCTATGACTCTCCTCACTGCAAATCTAAAAATCGGGCATGCTACAGACTTTGAACACCATACCGGATGTACCGTTTTTGTGTGCCCCGAGGACACCGTTGGCGGCGTAGACATTCGCGGAATGGCCCCCGGTAGCCGTGAAACGGCCCTGCTTGATCCGGTAAAATCTGTAGCAGATGTCACGGCCGTGCTTTTGACCGGCGGCAGTGCGTTTGGGCTGGCCACGGCCGACGGAGTCATGCGCAATCTGTCTGAGCGAGACATAGGCCACTACACCCCCATCATTAAAGTACCCATTGTGCCAACGGCCGTGGTTTTTGACCTGTTCATGCACATGGGCAAGCACATGCCAGGGCCAGAATATGGATATCAGGCGGTGGATGCGGCGTTTGAAAACGCGGAAAACGGGCTAGAAATCGCTCAGGGATGTGTAGGGGCTGGAGCCGGTGTAACCGCGGGTAAGTGGAAAGGGCTCGACAAAATGATGAAAAGCGGCTTTGGCATGGCATCGATGATGGTTGGTGATGCTGAGGTGTTTGCGGCCGCTGTGGTCAATGCTGTGGGGGATGTGGTGAACGAGGACGGCACGGTTCTAGCTGGAGCCCAAAACCGTGAAACAGGTGAGTGGCTGGCCGATCTAGACCCGGTTCGGACCTTTGCACAGAACCGGCCGAGCATCGAAAACACCACGCTTGTGGTGATTGGAACCACGGCCAAGCTAGATAAAGCTGGGGCGACCCGGTTGGCCCAGCGGGGTCACGATGGCATGGCGATCGCCATCCGGCCGGTACACACCATGCACGATGGGGACACGGTTTTTGCCCTTTCAACCGGTGACATCACCAGCGAGCCATTTGATTCGATCGCCAACGGAGCGGTCCACTGCGTCACGGCCGCAATCCGCAACGCAGTTAAGCATGCAACTCCCGTTTTAGGCATCCCCGCCCTGAACAGTGACCAGTAAGCCAGACACTAACTTCCGTTTTTCAGCCTAAGCTGGCTTCGTCAGTTTTTCAGCAATAATCCGAGTCATCTGCTCGATATGCACATTGTCGTGCAGACCAACCTGCATCAGCGAGTCTAACATCGTAAACGAATCACGTTCTGGGTGTTGCCCTTCATGATCCCACTGCTCCCCTTCTAATCCATCAAAAAATTGAGCAAACTTTTCACGGTGTTCTTTTAAGTCTTCATAAACTTCAAACACATTCTGCTCGTTATATTTTAGATCAATGGCCAACGCTTCGTGGTCATAAGCTGGCAAGATGGGGTTTTCAAGCGCCACCATCATCTCAGCCCGGCCGTAGAAAAAGACGTCAAAGTCACGCAAATGGCACATCACTTCAGTTACCGTCCAGCCGTCCCCTGTGTCGCGCCAGTTTTTAGCTTCGTCGAGCGTTAGGGGTTTAATGATATTGCCCAGCGTTTGGACCGATTTACGCATAAGAGCGATGTTGCGATCTCGGATTGTTTGTATGGTGGTCATAGTTTGAAAGGTCGACAGACAGTAATCGGTGGTCAGTTCTATTGACTCGTTCACCGATTACTGTTTACCGATTATCGTTTTAGCTCAAGTTTGTAAACGCGTTCCGGCCGGCATAAACAGCCATATCGCCCAACTCATCTTCGATACGTAGCAGCTGGTTGTATTTCGCGACACGGTCACTGCGTGCTGGTGCACCGGTTTTGATCTGCCCAGCATTTAAGCCAACGGCCAAGTCAGAAATCGTTGCATCTTCAGTTTCGCCTGAACGGTGAGAAACCACAGCGGTCCATTTGTGGCTCTGAACCAGTTGAACGGCCTCAATCGATTCGGTCAGCGTTCCGATTTGGTTCACTTTACACAGCAAGCTGTTGCAAGAGTTTTTCTCCATAGCCGTTTTAATGCGTGGCACAGCGGTTACAAGCAAGTCGTCACCGACGATCTGAACTTTGTCCCCAACTTTTTCCATTAGCATCGTCCATGAATCCCAATCGTCTTCGTGCAAGCCATCTTCAATCGAAATAATCGGATATTTTTTGCACCAGTCCGCATAGAACTCAACCATCTCTGGCCCTGTCAGCACTTTGTTTTCTGTTTTTAGATGGTATTTGCCATCTTCGTAGAACTCAGATGCGGCCGCGTCCATAGCCAACATGATTTGGTCGCCAGGTTTGTAGCCAGCGATTTCTACCGCTTCTAGAATCAAGTCAAACGCTTCTGAGTTAGCAGACACTTTTGGAGCAAAGCCACCTTCATCACCGGTGGTGGTACGGTATCCTTTTTTGCTCAACAATTTCTTTAGGTTGTGATAAATCTCAACACCCCAGCGCAAACCTTCTGAAAACGTTTCTGCCCCAACTGGCATAACCATGAACTCTTGCAGGTCGGTTGCGCCGGCCGCATGTTTACCACCATTCATGATGTTCATCATAGGGACTGGCAAAACACATCCGTTTGCCCCACCCAAATAGCGGTAAAGGGGTAAATCACAGCTAATTGCGGCCGCTTTAGCCGTAGCTAATGAAATTCCTAAAATTCCGTTTGCACCGTGCTTCCCTTTGTTTGGCGTCCCGTCTAAAGCCATCATCAACGTATCAACACCCCGTTGATCACGCGCATCAAGCCCAATCAGTGCTGGAGCCAAAACTTCGTTTACAGCTGCAACCGCATCTTGAACCCCTTTCCCCAAATAGCGTTTTTTGTCGCCATCACGACGTTCAACAGCTTCGTGAACACCGGTTGATGCACCAGACGGAACGATTGCACGGCCGAAAGAGCCATCGATTAATTCAACTTCAACTTCGACAGTAGGATTTCCTCGTGAATCAAGGACTTCACGGCCGTATACCGAAATAATTTCACTCATATTTTTTTTGTTTACCTCGCTTTGAAATGAATCTGCCAAAATTAACGCCAAAACAGCACTTTTCAGCAGAAAATAAGTCTAATTGAAAGTTTGGGTCGTATTAAAGGGATGGTAAGGTTGGTTAAAACTCACCAATAGTAAACTCTAGAGAGATTATAGGCTGAGGAGAGAAAAATATCGAGAATCCTTTTTTGTGGCGTTCATTAACACAAAATCAGATTATCCGATTATTTTTGGCCCAGCATTCCTAATCTCTTTGCTGACGGCAATCAATCAAAGCATCGTAAAATTTTTATCAATACCCAAGGCACTGGTACTATTGTCTTAGGTGTAAAAATTTTTCCCCCATCTTTATTTCAAACCTTCGAGTAAAATAATTAGGTTCTTAAGCAGGCAAGCTCACCTACTCTGGAGGTTCCATTGGCAACAGTCGCAATCGATATGAATACCAGTGCATTTGATTTATGGGTCTACTTATCCCAAAACCTTTCGGGAACATTAGACACGCATGGTGTGTGCGGAGGAATCTCTCAGCACATCTCTGACTTTACCAATTGCAAGTCAATGACCGCCCTAAACGAAATTAATGGCAACAGTTATTTTGATGCGTGGCTAAGCGCGCCTAATCAAAAAACCAGCCAGCATCGATGGACGAGTGAGGATGATTTAGAGGTGATTCATAATCTGCTGGAAGATTATGATATTAAGATCATTCAAAAGCATGAGATTGAGCCTAATAATGCGATCTACGACATGGTTGAAGAAACCCTACTCGTAGTCCCACTGCAGTGGCCCAAACATGGCAACATGATTATCCCCCAAGGGATATTGGTGGTTGCAGATGCGCACGAAACGTTGCTGGCTGACCTGGATATGGTGAGTGATCTGGCGACGATGCTGACCACGTTAATTGAGAGAGCCGTGCTAAGCTTCCAGAGAGATAGACAGGCGATTGAGTTTGCCATCACATCTGACATCAGCCAGCGTCTCAATTCTTCCCTGCAGCTGCAAGATATTTTTGCCCAAATCTCGGACAATATTAAACGGATGCTAGACGTTGAGTCTCTGTCTTTAGGCTTAATCAATCAAAACAACGGCCGGATCGAATTCATTCCGCAACTGATGGGAACCATCTTTTTAGAGATTCCCCGAATTGAGCTGGAGCCAGGAACCGGTATCGCGGGATGGGTGGCAGACCACCGGCAACCGGCCATCATAAACGACGTTTACAACGACCCTCGTTTTTCAAAAAATTCAGACAAAACATCCGGCTTTCACACCCGCTCGATGATTTGCGTTCCGCTGCTACAAGAAGGCAAAGTGATCGGGGTGATGCAGGCGATTAACAAACGAAACGGCGATTTTGGCAACCATGACAAAGCACTTTTAGAAGCGATTAGTGGGCCGCTTTCGGCCGCTATTGTGAATGCGAACCTGCATGAAAATGTCGTCTCTGAAAAACGCAGAATCGAGGCGATGTTCCAGAGCATGTCGGAAGGGCTGTTGACAATCGGCCCGGATCACAGCATCACCCAAGCAAATGATTCATTAATGACCTTGCTAACTTTAAGAAACGATCAGGTCATTGGCAACAATGTGACCGAAGTGATGCGGCTCAAAGATCAAGACATTTTGCTGTTTATGGCCGAAGTTTCAACCTATCGGCCGACAGACAAATTAGCCGACTACCCTCAGCTCTTATGCGATGTCCAAGTTGGCAACGTCTACAAGCCGGTCATGATCAGCGGTGCCCCGGTACGCGAAGATGATGGTGCCCTGAACGAAATTGTCTTGGTTATTAGCGACCTGACCGACATTCGTGAAGTTGAGCGGATGCGGGACAACTTCTTCCACACAATCATTCATGAGTTACGCACCCCACTTGCAACCATCTTGCTGTATGCCCGCATGTTGCTGAAAGGGAATTTAAACGACGAAGAAAAGACGCACCGGTTCTTAAAAAACATTGAAACTGAGTCTGACCGGCTACAGGCGATGGTGCGCCAAATGTTGCAACATGCCAAGCTCGAATCGAGCGAGTTTAAACGGTCTGAGCTGCCCGTTAACCTAAACGGGGTTTTTGATGAAATTATGCCAGCCATGCGTGATCGCGCTCGAGAGAAAGGGGTAACCGTGGTCGATGAGATTCAAGAAGATCTTCCAGAAATCTTAGGAGATCGTGAAACAATCTATATGATTATTAAGAATCTTATTGATAATGCGGTTAAATATACGCTGGAAGGCAAAATTCAGGTTAATGCTAAGGCCAAAAGAACCAAGGTGCATATTGAAATCGCTGATGATGGAATTGGTATTCCTGAACAAGCGATGCCACAGCTTTTCGGCCGCTTTTTTAGAGCAAAAACAGCGGTTGAGAAAGGGATTGCCGGTACCGGATTGGGCTTAAACATGGTTAAAGAAGGGGTGGAGAAACACGGTGGCAAGATTCAGGCCAAAAGTGTTGAAGGGAAAGGAACCACCTTTTTTGTTGAATTCCCAATTCCATCAGATTGATTTTTGGATTGGGGCCAGCCAACAAAGAACGAGCGAAGAGAAAAAGGAAATATGCAAGAAAACGATTTAATCTACATGGATTACAGTGCCACCACACCGACCGACGAAAGGGTCATCGAAGCGATGCTTCCTTTTTGGCGCGACGGTTGGGGTAATCCATCGTCGTCACACAAATATGGGCAAACTGCAAAGATGGGGCTTGAAACGGCCCGACGCTCAGTGGCACAGTTGCTTGGTGCAAATCCGGCCGAAATTGTATTTACCGGATCAGGTTCAGAAGCGGACAATTTAGCTTTGCGTGGCGCAATGCTCAAGGCTCGCGATACGGGTCGCGGCAACCACTTAATCATCAGCCCCATCGAACATGAGGCGATTAATCACACCGCTCATCAGTTGGCTGACAAAATGGGATTTGAGCTTACCGTTTTGCCCGTTGATCAGTATGGGCTTGTGAGCAGCAGCGACCTGCAGTCAGCCATCCGGCCGGAAACCGTTCTGGTATCAATCATGGCGGCCAACAACGAGATTGGAACACAGCAACCGATTTTTGAGCTGGGTGCCGTGTGTCATGAACACAATGTGCTATTCCATACAGATGCGGTTCAAGCGGCCCAATACATCGATTGGGATCTGGCAAACGCACCTATCGACATGCTTTCCTTGGCTCCCCATAAATTTTATGGGCCAAAAGGAGTCGGGATTTTGTATGTTCGTAACGACACACCGCTCATCTCTACCATGACGGGTGGTGGGCAAGAAAATGGGCAGCGGGCGGGCACGGTCAATGTTCCGTTTGCAGTTGGTGCGGCGAAAGCGTTTGAGTTGGTTATGCAAGACCTTGAAACAAACAATAACAAGTTACAAGCGTTACGCGACTCCCTCATTAGTCGCCTACTTCAACTATTTCCGGCCGATCAGGTTATGCTGACTGGCCATCCCACTCAGCGAATGCCCCACCACGCGAGTTTTGCGTTTAAAAACATACCCGGTGGGGATTTAGTTATGCACTTAGATTTATTGGGCATTGCGGCCAGCAGTGGCTCCGCCTGTTCTAGTGGTAACCCGATCCCATCCCCCGTTTTGCAAGCCATCGGTCTTGATGATCACTGGAATGCAGGCGGGCTACGAATTTCCCTTGGTAAACATAGCAGTATCTCTGATATCGATCGACTGATCGAGCAGTTACCTAATGCACTTGAATCTTTAAAGCAATTTTCAAGCGTCGTTTATGGTTAACGAGAGGAGTTAAGCATTTTGTCACCTTTGTTAAAACAAATTCTTGAGAAAAATGGGCTAGATTCAACATCTCCCCCTTCGGCCGCTGAATGGTCAAATTTAGTCGCTGATTTGGGGCGTGAATTTGATAGTCAAGAGTCTCAAATAGCGAAATTTGAAGCAGCCAAAAATTCGGCCGAGAGCGCCAGCCATGCCAAAAGCATGTACTTGGCCAACATGAGCCATGAATTGCGCACCCCGCTGGCAGCCATCATCGGGTATGCGGACCTACTGCACGACCATGCAGAAATTCTGGGTGTCAAAGAAAAACTAGAGCGCTATCTTTCAAAGATCGGTGTCTCCGCCAATCATTTACTCTCGTTGATCAACGATATTTTAGACCTCTCTAAAATCGAAGCAGGCAAGCTGGAGCTAAACGAAGAAACATTTACGGTCCAGTCGATTGTGGAAGACACGCTCATCACCATGACCCCGCAGATTGAAAAGAATAACAATCAGCTCAATGTTGAGTACCATAGCCAAGGGGCTCTTGGCTTAATGCATTCAGATCCGGTACGGCTGCGTCAAATCTTGATTAACTTGCTTTCTAACGCGGCTAAATTCACCCAAAACGGGCAAATCTCGCTGCTAGTCAACCGCAAACGGATTTCTGTTCAACCTCCGGTCGCCTTAAAAAACATGGTTGGTTGGATTAGTTTTACCGTCACTGACAATGGTATCGGTATGACACAAGATGAGATCAACCAGCTTTTTAGACCGTTTCAACAGGCGGCCGGTGATACGTCCGCGCATTTTGGCGGGACCGGTCTCGGACTGGCGATTAGCCAACATTTTTGCCAAATGATGGGCGGCCATATTGAGGTCCGCAGCGAAAAAGGAGTTGGAACCACGTTTGTTGTTGAAATTCCGATTATGGAAGTTCAATCTTCTAACGAATCTGATTCGAGCATTTTCCGCTTAAAAGAGCTTCAGGCTCAGCAAGGTAACAGGTCCATTCTGATCATTGATGATGACCAGATGACGCGCAACATCATCGCACATTATCTCATGCAAGCGGGGATGAGTATTGAGCTGACCTCAAATGGTGAGGACGGAATTAAGCTGGCAAAACGGCTAAAACCGGCCGCCATTATTTTAGACATCTTTATGCCGTCGATGGATGGCTGGCAAGTGCTACAAGCGTTAAAAGAAGATCCAGAACTTGCAGATATACCGGTGATTCTAGCGACGGTTGATGATCTAAAACAGCGTGGGTTCGCCTTGGGCGCGTCTGACTATTTGCACAAACCGATCAAACGAGAAATGTTGATCAAAACGGTTAAAAAATATAATCCTACCTCCGATCACATTGACATTTTAGTTGTTGAAGATAATGATCAAATGCGTGATACGATCAAAGCGCTCATTAATGTAGGGAATATTTCGATACGAGAAGCAGCCAATGGCCGGGAGGCACTCAACCTGATTGCCTATTCAGCTCCAGACTTAATTTTGTTAGACTTAATGATGCCCGAAATGAACGGGTTTGAACTGGTTGAAAATTTGAAATCAAATGATCAATGGAAAGGGATTCCGATTATTGTGATTTCAGCCATTGATCTAACAAACAGCGACCGCCAAAAACTCAGCGGTACGGTAAAACAGTTCATTCAAAAAACAAAGATAAACAGAAAACAACTGCTCGCTTTAATTTTTGATTTTGTACAACAAGAAGTACCTGTCGTATCATAAAATCTCTTTGCAATTGGTTATGGTCCAGCCAGTGAAATAGCTAAAACGAGCTTAGGCACCCTATGACAGACAAAATATTACTCGTTGAAGATAATGACATGCTGCAAGAGATTTTGAGCGCTCGTTTAACCATGAAAGGGTTTAACGTTCAAATCGCTTCAAACGGGCTAGAGGGGGTTGAATTTGCGCAAAGTTTCCGGCCGGACCTCATCTTAATGGATATGAGCTTACCGTTTATGAACGGCTGGGAAGCCACGAAGGCGATTCGAGAAATTCCTGAGATCTCAACCGTCCCCATCATCGCCTTAACCGCGCATGCGATGGTAACGGAAAAGGAAAAAGGGTTAAACGCGGGCTGCAATTTATATATGACCAAGCCGGTTGATTTTCAAAGATTGCTTGCAAAAATCAATGATTTTTTAGCTGAAAGAAAAATCGAAAATTAGGACAGAGTCTGCTACACTGTGGAGCTTGTGCGATCTAAAAGAATAAATAATTGATTATGAGTTCTAGGATCGCCTTACAGTATGAGTAGCGAAATCAAACAAACGCCCAATCAAACAAAAAAGAAACGTGCCGTCGTTGCCATGAGTGGTGGCGTCGATAGTTCTGTTGCGGCCGCCTTAATGGTCGAGCAAGGGTACGACGTAATCGGCCTGATGATGCGACTGTGGAGCGAAGACGGCAAAGAAATGCTAAACCGCTGCTGCACGCCAGAGCAGATGGATGATGCACGGCACATCGCCGGTTCTTTAGGCATCCCCTTTTATGTGGTTGATGTCAAAGATTATTTTCGTGACACCATCGTTGATTTTTATCTAGACCAACACCGTCTCGGCCGTACCCCAAACCCCTGTATCGAGTGTAATCGTGAAATCCGCTTTAACTGGCTGTACGAACGTGCCATGGCACTCAACGCCGACTATCTTGTAACCGGCCACTATGCTCAAGTACAGCGCTCGGCCGACGGTCAATCTTTTGAGCTGCACGCCGGAGTAGACAACAACAAAGATCAATCCTACGTGCTACACATGCTTGACCAAGAGCATTTGGCCCATGTGAAATTCCCCGTTGGCGGTATTTCAAAACCGGAAGTACGCGAATTAGCCAAAAAATTTGGGCTACCGGTTGCCAGCAAAGGGGACAGCATGGATTTATGTTTTTTAAGCGGCGAAGATTATCGTGACTTTTTGACCCGCCATGTCCCTGAAATTAATCAGCCCGGCCCCATCTTAAATGCGGCCGGTGACCTTTTAGGACAACACAACGGATTGCCCAACTACACCATTGGTCAGCGCAAAGGGCTGGGTGTTACCTCACCCGATCCGCTGTTTGTTTTGCGCAAAAGTGCACCGGACAACGCCTTAATCTTGGGCACCCGATCAGACGTGGTGACCCATGAGCTACAAGTCCGCAATGTGAGCTGGGTTGCGGGTCACCCCCCACAGCAAGATCAGCCTTTCACCACTGGAGTAAAAATCCGATACAAAGCTCGGCCGGTTACCGCCCAGGTGCTGGTCCAATCTGATTCAGCCGGGTCCGCAACTCTACAGTTTGAAGATCCCGTTTTTGGGGCAACACCGGGCCAAGGGGCTGTTTTTTATGACGGCACAAACTGCCTTGGTGGCGGCATTATCAGTGACTTTTAGCCCTACAATCCATTAACTTCTAAATCACTATGACACTCGCAATAGCAGGATTTATTCTCAGCGCCCTACTGGCCATCGCATACGGAGCTGCATTCCATTTTCTTGTTGGTGGCTCATTGCCCACGATCATCGTTTATCTAGCGGCTTCAGCCATAGGCTTTATTATCGGCCACTTTGTGGGTCGATTTCTAGGCATCGACACCTTTAGACTGGGTGCCGTTTACCTGCTCACCGCCAGCATCGGATCTTGGACACTGCTTGTTTTTGTCCGCTGGTTTCTCAATCCCCCACCCGAATAACCGTGTCTTCCAGACGCTATCTTTTTTTCACCGTTTTTATGGCTGGGTTATCGACCCTTGCCATCGAGTTTACTGTGAGCCGGATGCTACAAACGGTTTACGGTACATCAAATTTGGTCTGGGCCAATGTTATCGGCTTGGTTCTGTTTTTTTTAACAGTTGGGTATTTTCTGGGCGGCCGCATTGCGGACAAAAATCCGGATGAAACTCTGTTTTATAAAACGGTTAGCTTGGCCGGTTTCTCGGCCGTATTTTTTTTACTACTCACCAGTACATTGCTCAAATCTGCGGCGGGGGCGTTTGCCAGTTTAAACGCGGGGGTTCTAGTCGGGTCGTTTCTGGGGGTCATTTTCGCCTTAGCCGTCCCGATCACTTTATTGGGCATGCTGTCCCCTTTTGCCATCCGGCTGGCCGTAGATGATGTGGCGCAATCCGGCCGGATCAGCGGCCAGATTTATGCCCTTTCAACCATGGGCAGCTTGTTCGGCACATGGCTCCCCGTTCTACTCGTCATCCCCTTGGCCGGTTCACGCCTTGCCGCCATTTTGTTTGGGTCGCTCCTATTTTTAGTGGGATTAGGTGGCCTGTGGCGGTCGAATCCTGCCCAAAGCAAACTGCTTTCAATCCTGCTACTGGTTTTATTACCGGCCGGTTGGTTTTGGGGCAGCGGCCCCATCAAACCAAGGCCAGACATGATTTTCGAGGCGGAATCAGCCTATAACTTTATTCAAGTTGTGCGCCAAGATAATTGCAACTATTTGCTATTAAACGAAGGGGTCGCATTCCACTCGTTTTACTGCGATGACGGCAGTTTGCCCGCCATTTCTGTTTGGAGTTCTATGGCAGCGGCCCCATATCTCAATCAAACTGAGGGATGGCAACCGCCTGAAAAAATGCTGGTGATTGGGCTGGCCGGTGGCACAATCCCACAGCAGTTCCTGCGCATCTTCCCAAATCTTTTGGTGGACGGGATCGAGCCGGACCCAGAAATCATCGCTGTTGGGGAGCAATTTTTTGCTGTTGCAGATGAACGTATCCGGCCGATTGTGGGAGACGGCCGATATATGCTCAATCAGGTAAGCGGTCCGTATGATGTGATTACCATCGACGCTTATCGAGTGCCTTACATCCCTTGGCATTTGACTACCACCGAATTTTTTAACGAGGTCCAAGCACAACTTTCTCCGGCCGGAATAGTCAGTATCAATGTCGGCCGGGTGCCCAATGACCGCCGCTTGGTGGAAGCGATGACCGCAACGCTGCTAACTGTGTTCCCAACGGTCCACACCGTAGACGTTCCCGGGTCTCTGAACACGATTTTGTTTGCGACCAACGCACCTACAGAGTTTGACGCCGTTCAAGCCCATTTAAACCTATTGCCAGCAGATACAGACCCTTTAATTCCGGCCGTGCTAACCACGGTTCAAAGTGGTTTTCAGCCAACAATTAGTTCAGACACAATTTTCACCGACAACCGAGCACCGGTCGAAACAATCGTTGATTCCCTCGTTTTGAACTACATTTTCCAGTCTGGGGTTCAAGCCTTGCCCTCTACCAATCAATAACTAAAATCGAACACTCCAGAGAGGATTTGCTACAGCGTAAAAAACTGTGAATAGCTTTACACCTTACAGCTTACCTATCGACCAGAAATAGTGTCACTTGGCTTACAAAGCCTGCCAGTTTCCCGTTTACTATCAAGATACACCAAAGAAAAGCACCTGTACCCGGCCAATCTGAATCTCATCGATGCCGAAGGGGAAACCGCAGCGGGTTAGATTTACCCACTGCCAAATATGCGATAGCCATAAATCGCACATGTTCTTATCAGGAGATGTTTATGACTGAAAAAAGTAAAAAAGAGACACACGATAACAATCGTCGGTCGTTTCTAAAAGGGGCAGGTCTTACTGTTTCGGCCGGGGTGGCATCAGCAGCAATTGGCAGCCACTTGCCTATCGAAACAGCTGCAGCCGACCCGATTGACTTTGCCACTTATTATGCAGAAGAAGATACGAGCTGGGTTCCATCAAAACCGGACCTGTCGATTATCGCCTATAACCGGATGGCGTTTGGGCCACGGCCGGGCGATCTTGAAGATTTTGATTCTAAAGGGGCAGATGATGAGTCTAGGTTACAAGCCTTTATCGATGAACAGTTAGACCCTGAGTCGATTGTTGATACAGATTTTGAATCACGCTTCACAGCCGCCAATTTCTATGCCTTGGGTAAAACCCGTACTGAACTCTGGACAGAATACCGGAACGCGGGCTCATACAGCGACCGGCTAACACCGCTGTATGAACTAGAACGGCTGACTTTTTTGCGCGCGATCTATTCAAAAAAGCAGTTTAAAGAGTTGATTTACGACTTTTGGATCAACCATTTTAATGTTTTCGGGCACGATAGCGGTCTGGCGGCGATGGTCGTTGACTTAGCTGAAAATGTGATCCGGCCGGAGCTGTTTGGCAACTTTAAAGAGATGCTTTTAGGGACAGCCAAAAGCACAGCGATGCTGATCTATTTAGACAATTACATCAGCTCTGCGGCCGGTGCCAATGAAAATTATGCGCGTGAGTTATTTGAGCTCCACACAATGGGGGCTGAAAATTACTACGGCACCATTCAGCAAGATCAAGTCCCATTAGACGAAAACGGCTTACCGCTGGGCTATGTTGATATTGACGTGTATGAGTCATCTAGAGCCTTTACAGGCTGGTCTGTAAGCTATAGCACCAGTCGGGGTGACGACAATTCGGGCGAGTTTTTGTATCGCAACGAAGAGCATGACCGTCATCAAAAAACCGTTTTAGGATTGCTGTTACAAGCTGACCAAGCGGCCGAGAAAGACGGATTAGATGTGATTGACCGCTTAGCCAATCACCCGGCCACAGCCCGCTTTGTTTGCCGCAAACTTTGCAAACGACTCATCAGCGACGATCCCCCAGATGAGGTTGTGATAGGAGCGGCCGATGTGTTTTACAACAACCGCAACGCCGCTGATCAGCTAACTAAGGTCTATCGCTATATTTTAGAGTCTGACGCCTTCCGCAACACATGGGGAGAAAAAGTTAAACGGCCGTTTGAAGTTGCGACATCTTTCTTTAGAGCCACCGATTTTGACTTTACCTTCCGCATGGATCACGGCGCAACCGGCAACTTCTTTAGCTACTACAACGATACCGGCCAACGGCTTTTTGGCTGGAGCCCGCCTGATGGTTATCCAGATTTTCGTCAAGCATGGCTGAGTTCTGCCCCACGCGTTTATGAATGGCGCTTGATCAATTACATGGTATCTCGCTCTACAGACGATGCGGATGAAGCCATCGTCACCCCAGACGTAGCTGACAACTATTACGTTGATTGTATTTCTCAAACACCACCCAACAAGCGTACGGCCGAAGAAATAGCCGACCACTGGATTTTGCGAATTTTGGGACGCCAAATGGATGTGTTTGATCGACAAGAAATCATCGACTACATGGGATACGGATACAACGAAGATTTTGATCTCCCCTTGGACACGGATCGCGATACTCAAGAACGACTGCGCATGATGGTTGGACTTATCGCCTGTTCTCCTGATTTTTACTGGAAATAAGTTAACTGAATCAGCTCAATCAGCTTGTTCGCTTCACTCACTGTCAGCATTTCAGCCAGTTGATCAAAACTGCAACTGGTTCGGCTTGGTCGTAATAACCGATTGGCTGACAAGCGAGCGAAGCGAGTGTGCTGATAAAGCTCAAAAAATATTATGTTTAAAACATCACGTCGTGGATTTTTAGTAGGTTGTTCAAGCGCTATCGCCTCTATGGCTGGCTCGCAAATGGGTCGCGTTGTATTTGGTAGCCCAGAAGACGAACCCAATCAAAATATTATGATCGTCATCTTTTTACGGGGTGGTTGCGACGCAATCAACTTTATCACCCCAGTAGGTGGAGATGACCGTGGACATTATGAAGCAGCACGCGATAGCTTGCGTTTGCCAGTCACGGGTGAAGGGTCACTGCTCCAGCTAGGCTCATCAGCCTTAGGGCTGCACCCCCGGGCTGCGCCTCTGCATGATTTGTTTAACGATGGCAAGCTCGCCCTAATTCCGGCCACCGGCATGCATTCAAATACACGCAGTCATTTTGATGCGATGCAATACATGGAGCTTGGAACCCCTGACAACAAGGCGGCAACATCTGGCTGGCTCACGCGCCATCTTCAAACCAGCAACTTGCCTTGGCAGGATGATTTGATGCCGGTCTTAGGCGTTGGAGATATTAGTCCAACATCTCTATCCGGAACGTACAACAAAGTTTCGATGAGTAACGTGAGCGACTTCCGCATGGATCGTGGGTTTAGCCCAGAACGTGACTTACAACGTTCAGCCCTCCGCTCACTTTACCGGCGCAAGAACTCAGTTGTGCATAACTCCGGTTTAAATGCGTTAGACGCGACCGATATTGTGCAGCTAAACAGCATTGGCGGTTATACGCCAGACAATGGGGTTGTTTACCCCAATAACAGTTTCGGCAATCAGCTCCAGCTAATCGCTCAAATGATCAAGCTCCAATTGGGGATGCGGATCGCCACGATTGACCTTGGTGGCTGGGACACCCATGAGAATCAAGGATACGGCAACCCAACGGCCGGATATTTTGCTGATCGCATCGGCATGTTGTCTGAAGGAATGCGGGCGCTGTACGATGACTTGAACGGCTCACAACCAGGCACCGATTTCAGCAATCGGATTAGCGTGGTCTGTATGAGTGAATTCGGCCGTCGTTTGAAAGAAAACGACAACCGAGGAACAGACCACGGACATGGCGGGTTCATGATGGTGATGGGTGGTGAAACCAACGGTGGCTTACACGGCCAATGGCCCGGCTTGCATACAGACCAGCTATATGACAACGCTGATTTGGCCGTCACCACAGATTATCGTCGAGTGCTGAGCGAGTTGGTTATTCGCCGATTTGGGAATCCAAATATCGGAACAATTTTCCCTGAGTACACAGATTACGCCCCCATGAACTTGGTGCAGGGTGTCGATCTAACGCCAAACTACGAACCGATCACAATCGACGTACCTGATCAGTTTGATAAGCGCGCGTATTTACCCACAGTCGTTCGGTAGATACACACGCTGAACAACAAGAAAGGCATCTTGGACTCTAAAACAAGTCCAAGATGCCTTTTTTAGTTTAATAGGAAGCTTAATTGCAAAACCTCCGTATTTAGCTTTGCTAAGCGGCCGCCATGTCGACAAACATGCGGTGCAATCGATCATCCCCAGTTAATTCTGGATGGAAGGATGTCACCAACCAGTTTCCTTGTTTAGCAGCAACCGCTGTCCCATCGGCCAAAGCAGAAATCACCTGAGTATCTTCAAGCGTCTCTACAAGTTTTGGCGCACGAATAAATACGGCCGGAAAAGGATCTTCCCCTTCTAACCCATCTACGTCCAAGTTAACTTCAAAGCTGTCTACTTGCCGCCCAAATGCGTTCCGTTCAACCACGATATCCATGATTCCGAGCAGAGGCTGATCTATGCCAATCTCTTTGGCCATAAAGATCATTCCAGCACACGTACCCCACATCGCTTTTTCGGCCGCAAACTGACGCAGCGGCTCCATTAGCTCGTAAATAACAGCTAATTTGCCGATGGTGGTGCTTTCTCCACCGGGAATAATCAGTCCGTCTAGCCCGTCAAGATCGGCCGGGAGCCGAACTTCAACCGCTTCAACGTCTAATTGACTGAGCATTTTAATATGCTCGTGAAAAGCCCCTTGCAGAGCCAAAACACCGATTTTCATCATCAAAAAGAAAAGAGAGAAGAGAATAGAGACAAGAGGCGATTTTCTTCTTGCCTCTCATCTCTTTTCTCTGG
>JAHDEN010000293.1 GCA_020628815.1 Chloroflexota bacterium
TTTCTTTCTCTGTTCCATTTCTTTTCTCCTCTAGAAAATAATGTCCAATAGTCAATTACTATCGGGTGGGTTACGTCTTAATCCAATTGAGCCGTCTGTAATTCAGGCGGTGATTCAACGGTAGTAGAGACGATGGGAGGCGGTTCGACGATGCGCCAAAACAACCCCATCAATCCGTCTTTTAAGTAAAGGGCCACAAGCAGAAAGGCGATCCCGATCAATGTGTTGAACCCCAATTGGATGGGTAGCTCAAAGCTGTTGACCCAATTGGTGAACGAGCTGGCAAAGGTGGTGACCAACACAAAGAAAATCGCCCCAACAAAAGAGCCCTCGAAATACATAAGTCCGCCCAAAACTGCAATCATCAAAATATTGATGTTGCGGGTTAGGTCGATGGCGCCTGGCGACATCTGCCCGTTGTACCAAACCCCCAATAGCCCAGCGATGCCAGCCACAAAACCGGCCAGCGTAAATGCGGCGATGCGATGGGCGGTGACGTTAAAGCCCAGCGCGCGCATCCGGCGCGAGTTATCTCGAATTGCTTGTAACGCCAGCCCAAATGGGGTTTTGACCGTATATCTGAAAAAGAAAAAGACGGACAGGGCAATAACAAGCGCAACGTAGTAAAAAATCGTTGATGACTGGATGAGATTTTCAGGGTCAAACCACGGTGCTTGAGTGTCGTTGATGCCGGAAAAGCCTTTGGTAATTGAGCGATTCTGGAGTGCAAAGGAGAAGGTCAGCATCGCCAGTGCCAGGGTAATCATCAAAAAATAGATTCCTTCGGTACGCACTGAAATGAGGGCAAAAAGGATCGCGACAAGGGAGGGCAAGATGAGGGCGGCGAGGATTCCCATCCATGCTGGGTAGCCGTTTAGAGCGACGAGGTTAGCAAAGGCGTAGCTACCAACGCCGTAGAGAGCGATCTGCGCCAGGGACACCATTCCGCCGTATCCGGCTAAGAAAGCCAAGCTCATTGACAAGATAGCTAAGTAGAGGGATTGCACCCCGATTTGAAGAATATAAAAGTTCGCATCACGTATAATCTCTGATCTTGCAAGCGTTTGCATAATTGGCGGATAAAAAACCAAAAGGAGCAAGGAAATGATGCCCAAATTGCGGCGGAGCTTTGAAGTTTGTTGATTCATCGGCCTAAGCTTCTCCCTAAAATGCCTTGCGGCCGGACCGCGAGGACAAGGACCATAATGACAAAAGTGATCAGACTGGCGTAGGTGGGTGTGTAGGCCAAACCATACTGCCCGGCCAAGCCGATGAGCACAGCGCCTAATGCGGCACCGCCCAGGCTACCCATCCCCCCCACAATGACAACGATGAGTGATGACAGAAGATAAATCCCGTCGTCACCCGGCCGGAGTGAGAGAGCTGAGGCGCCAAAAAAGCCGCCAAGCCCTGCCAGAAGTGAGCCTAAAGCAAATACGAGCATAAACGTCCGCTCGATGTTGATGCCTAACGCTTCGACCATCGGCCGGTCGTCAATTCCGGCCCGAATCACCATTCCCAATTTGGTTCGATTGAGCATGTACCAGAGCAGAACTCCGATCAAAATGGCGGCAAACAGGGTAAACAGCCGGAAGGTTGGGTAAATCAGGCGCAGGCTTTCAGTTTCGATCAGGGTGGTGGCGCCGCTGATAATCTCCGGCGGCCGGACCTGACGAATTGCACCGCCGTAGCGCTGCAAGAGTAAATCTCCAACTAGGATCGAAACTGCGATGGTGACCAAAGCCTCTTGTAAATCGTCTCCCTGTACCCGGGTGAGCAAAAAGCGTTGCATCAGCACGCCGACTACCACCGCGAACAGCGGAGCCACGATTAAGGCCAGCCACCAGTTTCCGGTGCTGTCCCAAATCGACCAGCCGATATAGGCACTTACGGCATACAAAGTACCGTGCGCCATATTGACCACTCGCATGAGTCCAAAGATGAGGGAGAAGCCGCTAGCAACCACGAAAAACAGTGCCGCTTGCGTTAATCCATTTAAAGTTACGATTAGAAACTGTTGCATAAGTCAGTGGCCATTTTGTTGAAACGGCCCCTTATAAAAGAAAAATTTGTACAGTGTGCCTAATTATTTTGGGCAATCTGTGTCAAATCTATCTAACATCTTTTAAACGCACCTGATTCTTTCGACTAAGAGGAACTAGTTCTTTCGGACTAGTCCGTATGGGCCAAGGCCTCATTTTCCCACCGTTTTTTCCAGTAGCGCATCACCCCATCTACCGAAACATCGGGAGGTGTGGCGGTAAAGGTGGCATGTATGTCTGGGTATCCTAGACCGGCAGATGTAGCTCGCTCGGTTTGCCAGCTTTCGTAAAACTCAATAATCGCTTCTCTGTCTTTGCCTTGCTCCATCTGCTCCCGAATCAGATTGCTAACTGTCGGTATAAATTTGGCTAGTTCGGTTAGGTGTGCGTCAACGTTTTCGGAGCCAATAACCCCTCCAAAATGGGTGGGGTATATCTCGCGAAAATTAAAAGCTTTAATGCATGAAATCGAAGCCAGCCATGCCTCTTGATCAAACTGGGGTGGGGCTGAAGGCAAATCGATGAGCGGCCGAGCTGCCAGCCTAACCCCGCCCACATCACCGGTAAAACAAATATCATCCAGCTTGAATGACATATGGTGTTTTGCATGGCCGGGCGTGTCTAAACACTCAAAGACCAATTCCCCAATTTCAACCTTGTCCCAGTCTTTTAACACAGTTACTTGGTCTGGGTTGATGGGGAGCAACGTGCCCCAAAGCGTCTCCATCTGATCACCATAAATGCGTTTGGCACTGGCATTTAAGCGGGATGGGTCGATCATGTGCGGAGCACCTACATGATGCACATAGACGTGTGCGCCTTGAGACGCCCACCATCCGGCCGCGCCTGCGTGGTCAAAATGGATGTGTGTTAGCAAGACGTGTCTAACATCAGCGGGCTTTATGCTTATTTTTTCGAGCTCTCTCAACAAAGTAGGCAAACATGAACCCGGCCCTGTCTCGATTAAAACAACCCCGTCGCTGGTTTCAATGGCGTAAACTGCAATCGCATGAAGAACGCCCCTAAAATTCAAATCGATTGTGCGAATTTTAGTCATGTCTGTTAGCCGATCTCGGCCGTCTTCAAGAGTGCTTTTGCCTCTGCCAAAGACTCAGCACCCAATTGTTTGGCCCCATCGGTGAACAAAAATCCTTCCCGTTCGTTCTCAACTTTATAGATGTATTTGGCAGGTGATAGATGGAGCCACTCGCTAGAAATAGAAATCCCTACGGCCGAGAAGCGCCACAGCTTGTCAGCATCCTTCACCAAGCTATCGTTGAGCGAAATCGCCTCAAGCCGAGTGTCATGGCCATCAATAATCTTACAAATTTCGTCGATTTTAGCGGCAGGGACAAGTTTAAGATCTTCTAAAATCTCCCGTGCCATCCGTGCCCCTTCTTTTTCATGTTGGATACGAACATCCGTCACCAACTTTTTAAAAGCGGTTGCAAATAGCTCCTCCTGATCCACGGCCGCCCAGCCAATGTCATGGAGCAACGCCCCCAGCGTCACAACCTCTTGATCGCAATCGGGGTGCATCGCGGCCAATTTGTTGGCGTAGTGATACACCACTGGAATATGAACATCGTTGCGCCGGAAGCGCATGTAGGGTTCGGCCGCTTGCCAAACCGCTGTGTGGTCAAAAAGTGTCATAGTTTAGTTTGTTAGTTTTTCAGTGCGCTACGCTTTCAGTAGTTCAGTTGAAGGGTCGCTGAAATACTGATCTACTGAAAAACTTAATTACTTCAAAACCCCTCGTATCTCATCCGATTCCATTTGATCGGTTCGTTCAAACAGCTCAATCTGGTATCCATCAGGATCTTCGATGTAGATTTGGCGAGCACCCAGCCCCCGATTGTAGGGGCCGCCTACTAAGCCATATCCCATCAAGTTGGCTTTGGTGATATAAGTGTCAAGATCGTCTACTTCAAAGGCGATGTGGGTGCTCATGCCGCCTGATTTCCCGACGCCTGGATCAGGGATTCCGGCCTCTGAAGAGGTGTCTTTCTCTAAAATCACATGGATCTGATCCCGATTGTTGGCATTAAACCAAGCGCCCTCAAAAACAAAATTACTGGGGCGTGGAACCTCCTCCATCCCCAAAAAGCCAAGGTAGAACTTGCGCGTTCGGTCGAGGTCTGAAGAAACAATCCCCATGTGGTTTAAACTTTTGATAGTCATATTTTCTAGTTCTGCTGAAAAGTTTGGGATCAATTAAACTTTTCCATTTACTCGAAGCCAACGCGCTAAGACGCAAAGAAATTGCTTAAAATCCTTTGCGCCTCTGCGTTTTAGCGTCCAATTTGGAAGACTTACAAACCGATCCCACAAAAACATTAGAATCAACTTTTGTGGGATAACTGGCTTACCGGGCCAACGGCCACTGAATACCGGTGCGAAGCACACCGACTAATTGGGCATTTCTCCCATCTTCCGGCCGCGAAGCCCTAACGCCTCGCGCACTTCATCAGGATGGGCCGGTTCAAGCTCAAGCTCTTTGGCGATGCGTACCGCCCGTTCAATAAACTGAGCATTGCTTTGTACCAACTCACCTTTGCGATAAAAAACATTATCTTCCATACCCAGCCGCACGTTGCACCCCATCGCCATCGCAATCGTCGACATCGGCAACTGGGTGCGTCCCATCGAGCTCACGTTACAGTAGCTTTCTGGCGGCAATCGTCGAACCGCCTCGACCAAGTTGGCCGGCGTGCCACGCATCCCACCTTGCGTTGGCGTGTGCAGCACCAAATTGATCATGTATGGCGGTTCAACGACGCCGGTTTTGAGTAAAAGCTCAACCTCTTCCAGCATCACGAGGCTGTAAACCTCAAATTCCGGTTTTACATTTTGAATGCGCATCTCTTCCGCAAATTCGAGAATATCTTCCCGGTGGTTGCTGAAAAACACCCGCTCACCCCGAATCCAAAAATTCAGAATGCCCATGTTGAGCGAGCACATCTCCGGCCGGATTTGGATCGTATTCATCCGCTCACGAACCGGCAGAAGCGGGCTGCCACCTGTGGTCAGCTGAACCACCGCATCGGTCTCTTCGCACAGCACCTTGTGCTGGTAGGCAAAGGTGTCGGTGTCCATCGAGTTACTGCCGTCAGGGTTGCGGGCATGGACGTGCAGGATCGATGCACCCGCTTTCCAAGCAGCAATCCCCTGCTCAATAATTTCATCCGGCTGTTCTGGCAGATTGGGATTGGCTT
>JAHDEN010000061.1 GCA_020628815.1 Chloroflexota bacterium
AAATCTATCCACAAATGATCGATGTGATCAAAAAGCTGGGTGCTAGCGGTTTGGTGGCGATGCCGACCGAAGCGGACCTCAATGGGCCACTGGCTGAAGAGATCAACAAGTATTATCAATCAGCTCGCCAAGAGGCGACTGAGCGTATTCCGTTGTTCCGCTTAGCGTGGGACACCGCTCTTTCAGCCTTTGGCTCCCGTCAGGCTCACTACGAATATTATTTCTTTGGTGATCCGGTACGTATGTCGATGGCGCTGTATCGCAACCATGATCGGACTGAGTACATGGATACGGTGCGTGATTTCTTGAAACGGAATGTTGAAGAAAGCGAGGCCGAAGAAGCGTAGGCCCCTACATTGATGCGATCTCAGCTTCGACAAGCTCAGCTTACCCTATAATGGTGTAGACTGAGCTTGTCGAAGTCGGGCTTGCATTAACGAAAAATATTTAATGGGTAATGCTCAAAACTTTGAACATTACCCGTTTTTTATTTGCCAGACTGATTTTGCAGGCGCGTTAATCGGTAGGGGGTACCTCATTCGCTTGGCAGACTTATCATGAGTAATCAACAATCTGCGAATGAGTCCCCCCGGGGCGAATTCATGCCGGGGCGAGACAATCACAGTCCAACGGTTCAAGAAGCAATTCGGTCCATGTGATTGTCATAGCCCCTATCGAATGGGTGCATTTTCCATGAAGTAGACAATAAATTCCCGGCCGGTATGCGTTGCATTAAATCGCTCAATTTCTCGATAGCCGACCCGCTGGCACACTTTTTGAGCACGCAAATTAAACCCCGCCACAGTGGCTCGAAAAGCGGCCGGTTTAAACTCAATTTTTGCAAACTCAAATGCCGCCTGCATCACGCTGGTTCCGAGCCCTCGGCCGGTAAGATCAGGCCGCAAGCCCCCACCCATGTCAAGCGCATCGGCCGAATAATCGCCACCGCGAACCCGTGCATCTTCACCAAAACAGCGGAAAGCAATCAACTCATCCCCCTGCCACAGAGAATAATAGTGATAGTCCGGTTCTAAGTAACATTCAATCGAAGCCTCAACATCATCAGCGTTGTAAATATCGTACGGAGTTGGATAGTGCCACTGTGTAATCTCGATAGCAGTTTGGCGATCCATCGGCCGGAAATCGTACATAAATATGGGTGCTCCTACTTTGTGCGCAGATCGTTTATAGGGTGGCTTGGGTCGATGTTGCCGAGCAAAGATAAACGGAAGTGAAGCCACTCCGCTTGCATCACTCCCTTTTGCACGGCCGGATCCCCATTCATAAACGCTTCGGCCGCCGCATCATCTTCCGCTTCAAAGATGGTAATGCCCATCCCGCTACCATTTGCCCTAAACGATGGTCCGGCCAGAAAAATGGTGCCATCCTCTGTTTTGGCTTTTAGATAAGCGAAATGCTCCCCCATGATCGCATCTTCTTCCGGCGTGCCGCCTTTGGTCAGCATCTCCGGCCGGGTCGGTTCAATTTTGTAAAGATAAAGATTTTTCTCAGTCATCATGGGCCTCAATTTTGTGTCACAGCTTTTGCTATAGATTGAACGATACCAATCCAAGATAAGACAAATAAAACCAGAAGATAATGCCAACCAACAGCGCCAGCATCACGCTCTCAGATTGGGTTCCAACCCGAATGCGTAAGCGTCTGGGCATTAAATGGATGGCCGGTTGATACATCGGGCTCAAAAGGCGGACTCCTCTAATCGTGACACCATCACCAATCAAGTGAGAAAGATAGCCCGCTCCAAACGTCATCCAGATCGCATCGTGCAAGCCCCAAGCTGAACAGACCCAATAGACCAGCCATGTGACAAGAATGGCGCTAATGCCAAAATGGGTTGGCCCACGATGAGGCAAATAGCGGTCTATCAAATTTAATATGCGGGCGATGATAAACCGGCCGGCATTGTAAAAAAGCGTGACCGGTTTGGTTAGCGGCGTATTCTGTAAATCTCGCAGAGTCTGGCTGCTGCTTAACCGCAAGGATTTACGGAAAGAGTTGTTGGCTGAATCGATGTCAGGAAAGAGGCCGCCTAAGACCCCAACTGTGAGTGCGGGAATAAATACCAGTGGCTCATCGATCACGTCAACGTCTTGAATCGCAAGGGCTAAGGCGGATGCGGCCGCAGCTAAAATAGTATGACTTTTTCCGTTCATTAAGGGTCCGATTTGGTGAAGGCCGCAAGGCAGTGATGTCGGTTTAGAAGGTGCGTGCCGGAAATATCAGAAAATATGTGCTATTATACAAATCTGTCTAAAAGTAATCCATAGCAATTTGAGGTAAAAGATGTCAGAAAAGATTTTGACCCTACATCCCCAAGGAAAAACCGGGGTCAATATTGATAAATGGAAATACGATATGGTGCGTGGCGCCATCCTTGAAATTTTGAACGAAAACGAAACCTATCCGTTTAAAACGTTGGCCGATGAGGTTGCAGCGCGTTTGGGTGATTCGTTTGAAGGGTCGTTTCAGTGGTACACCGTTTCAGTTAAGCTCGATTTAGAGGCGCGGGGAGAGGTTGAACGAATTCCAAAGAAATCTCCGCAACAGCTACGTTTGACGTCGTAAGCGATAAGCCGTGTGCTTTGCACCGGTGGTCGGTCGCTTCGCCATGCTGTATCTCTTAAGGTGACCAAATTTGTATGTTATGGAAATGATGATTCATGGGATTGCGTTGACCGACTACCGATAACCGGCCTGAAAGGCACCAGTTTACTGAATCCCCCCGTTGCTCATCAGCAACTGTCCGTTGATCCAACCCCCTTCGGCCGAGCATAAAAATCGAACCAAATTTGCACAGTCTTGGCTGGTTCCCAACCGGCCGAGCGGGGTAGCCTGCACCGCCCACGCTTTGATTTCATCATCCATCCAGCCGGTGTCTGTTGGACCAGGATTAATCACATTGGCCGTAATTCCTAGCTGTTTAAACTCGTGAGCGGCCGCCAACACGATCCGATCCATCGCCCCTTTGCTGGCACCGTAGGGCAAATTGCCGGCCGTGTGATCGCTGGTTAGGCTCACAATCCGGCCGGAGCCATGTTCCCCCTTAAACCGTAATCCAAACTCCCGAACCATCAGCCATGAGGCTCGCGAGTTGATGGCAAAGTGTGAATCAAAAGCCTCTAGCGTTGTGGTTAAAATATCGCTGTCTACCGACATGCAGTGGGACAAAATCAGCCCGTCGGCCGGGCCAAGGGTTTGCTCTACTTGGTCAAATAGCTTTGCTGGGGTTGCTGGGTCAGACAAATCAGCTTCGATGCTGATTGAATCGGGGGCATGTTGGCGAATTTGCTCCAAGATTTCGGCCGGTTCATTTGGCTGGATATCCCACGGCATGCTGGCATCGTAGGGGCTCCAATAGGTTAGGGCCACGGTCCAGCCATCCTGCGCTAAACTTTGGGCGATGGCGGCGCCAATGCCGACTTTCCGGCCGACGCCGGTGACGATTGCCAATGGTTTTTGTTGTGTACTCATGGTGGTATAAATTGTTTCTGTGTAGGGGTGTCCCTCGTGGGCACCCGGCTTGGCGTGGCATCAATTTTGTTTCCATGCCAAGCTGGGCACCCACAAAGTCGCTTTGCTTAACAAGGGATGCCCCTACAAATTATCTTCAATCAGACTTAGAACCTGCTCGGCCGCCGTTTGCCAACTAAATCGCTCAAGGTTTTGTCTGCCAGCGGCAATCAGTTGGTCACGTAACCCCTCATCATTTATAACTTGCAGGATGGCTTGAGCCAAACCGGCCGTATTTTGCGGATCAACCACCAGCGCACCACCCGTCTGTGCCAGCTCCGCCAGCGAACTGCTGTTGGCCGTGATAACAGGTGTGCCACACGCATTGGCTTCTAACAGCGGAAAGCCAAAGCCTTCGTTCAGAGATGGGTAGATGAAGGCCGCCGCTCCTTTGATCAGGTTGGCTTTCTCACTGTCCGCCACAAATCCAGGCCGGATTACCCGAGATTTGATGGGTTCCGGCAACTCTTCGATTTGAGCCAAAATGCGGTCAGCCTGCCAACCCGTTTGCCCCGCCAAAATTAAATCATGTGGGATTTGGTCCGCAACGGTGACAAACGCATCTATGATCCGGCCGACGTTTTTGCGGGGCTGAATGGTGCTTAAAAAAAGAAGATACGGCCGGTCTCGTTCAAGCGGTTCGGCCGTTTGTGCCTCATCCAAAAATTGCAGGTCAATGCCGGGGTAGATCACCTGTATTTTGTCGGCCGCTGTGCCGTAAAAACGGATTAAATCCTGCTTGGTTGCTTTCGAGTCAGCCAAAACCACCCGGCTGCGTTTGGCATTGTGCTGGGTGCTCCAGCGCAAATAGCGCACTTGTTCGGCCGTGTGCGCTTCTGGGAAATGCTCATAGCCAAGATCGTGAACCGTCGCCATCGCCGGGCCAAACCAGCTGTACGGAATGACGTGGGCGGGTGTGAAAAATAGATCGGGCGGCCGTCTGAAAAGCTCTGCTCCCAAGCGCAAATGGGTCCACAAACGATTGAACGGGATAATTCTGTGTTCTACGTGGGATGCAGGTTGGAATAAATTGTCGGCCGGAGGTTGATTAAAATAAAGACGTAGGGTGTGATTTTTGTCGGCCGCCAGCGGGATCAAATGCTGAATCAGATGATAGGCGTAGGCTTCAGTTCCGGTCCGTTTTTGAATTGCCGCTCTGCTCGCATCAATTCCAATAAGCATGTGCCTATTGTCCTTGACTCTGTCCTTCGATTTCTAGAAAGACATCGGCCACCCATCCCTCATCCCCCAAAAATGTGCGAACCTTGACCCATGTAAATCCGTCGAATTGCTGGGTCCCCTCACTCTGCATCACCGTCACAAATTCATTTTCATCTAAAATCAAAACCGTTTCGCCGCCCGGCTGCTCACGCATGTACAACCCGTTGCCTCCGGTGTCTTTGACAAAGGCGCGGATCACAACCGGGGTTGGGGTGGCTGTTGGCAGATTTGGGTCGATCGTTGGGGTTGTTGTAACCGTTTCGATGAGGGGGAGCTGATTAAAGTCTTGCTGTTCGATCACCGGTGTCGCGGCGGCAACGGCCGCCTCCTCTTCCGGCTGGACTACGGCTAAGGCTGCTTCTTCTGTTGCCGGTTGGAAAATCGGGGGTGGGTTTAAATAGTATAGCCAGCCGATGGTGAGGATCAGGACCCCGACACCCACAAACATGGTTGCACTGGCACGGCGCAATACCGCCTCTCGTTCTAATGAGTAAACGCGCGACCCACCTTGACGTATTTGGCTGTACGCTACCAAAAAAATGATGATAGCGATAAGAATGAGACCGACTTGGAGAAAAAACTGCATTTTTTTAGTTTAAATTTTAGACTTACCGATGTCTACTGGCCCATCACGTATGACGGCCGGTGTGTCACCCATGAGTGACACGATGGTTGACGGTTGTCCACCTGGGACAGCGCCACCGTCGATAATTGCTGCAACCCGGCCGTTTAGCTGTTGACCGGCTTCGGCCGCAGTTTGAGCTGGCGGTTGACCGCTCAGGTTGGCACTGGTCGCCGCTACTGCACCACCTGCTTGTCGAATTAACTCTCGACATAACTCATGATTTGGGATCCGAACCGCAATGCCTGCATTGGGTGAAATATCAGCCGGTAACTGGCCGTTTTTCGGTACGATGAGGGTCAATGCTCCGGGCCAGTGTTGTTCTGCCAGATCCCAAGCAATCTGCGGAAAATCAGCAGCAACTTTATCAAGATCAGCCACATCTGCTAACAATATCGGGATACCTTTATCTAGCGGCCGAATTTTCGCCTCGTAGATTTTGCGCACCCCAACGGCCGAAAGCGGATTTGTTCCGACACCATAAACGGTGTCTGTCGGGAAAACAACAGCTTCGCCACGGGTGAGTAATTCTGCACCGCGGGTGAGTTGGGCATTGTCAAAGCCATCTAGCTGGAGAGTTGAGATAGTCATACTGAAATTCGGCCGGTATTTTAACCCAAATGTCCTATTCAGTCGTCATTCAACGTATTTTCTTAAACGGGGCGTAATGTGGTGATTGTGATTAGGTGTAAACGGCCAACATCCGATCTTGACCCGCCAAATCTTTGACCAACCGGCAGTCCGCATCTGGAAAATAACGTTGACACAGCGACAACCCCCGCTCTCCTTGCGCATAGCCAATTTCTAGTAGGATGGCCCCACTCGGTGCCAACCGTGTTTGCGCTTGCCCAAGTAGCGTTTGAACATGGGCAAATCCATCATCGTCACTAAAAAGGGCCAAGTGCGGCTCGTGCTTAAGCACGCTGGCTCCCATCACATTTTTTTCAGTTTCACCAATGTAGGGCAGGTTGGCAATGATGAGGCCGAACGGGCCGCTTTGACCGGCTAGCAGATCGGCTTGTGCAAACTCAACGCTGGCATTCAGCCTACGGCCGTTGTTTTTGGCCAACTGCAGCGCATCTGGCGAGATGTCTGTTGCCAATATGCGATGCTCATCGTTATGCGCGGCCGTTTCCAACGCCAATGTGATGGCGATGATGCCGCTGCCAGTCCCCACATCGATCACTTTTTGCCCCTGCTTGCCTGCTAAGAACTTGATTCCCAATTGAACCAACTCTTCTGTCTCGGGGCGGGGGATAAGGACGGCCGGGCTGACGGCAAATTGTCGGCCGTAAAACCAGCCGTAGCCGAGCAAATAGGGAATCGGCACATCGTCTTTTGCTTGCGCCACCATCTTTTTAAATGTGGATAGGGTTTTTGGTGGAACAGGCACATCGTCGTGGGCCAATAGCCAAGCGGCCGATACTTGTAGAAGCTCTTGCAGCAGGTATCTGGCATCGGTCCGGCCGATTTGTGAGATGCCCCAATCGAGGGCTTGTTGTACGGTCACAGTCAAAAAGCGGGCAAAATCCGCAATATAAAAATAAAATTGAAATAGATGAAAAACTCGTGGGTGAGGGTTGACCCGACCTTATCACCATGTTACCATAACGTCCACTTTGGCACTCTTTTGATGCGAGTGCCAATCTAGCTGATTAGATTCAGCAATGAAACAGATTTTATGAGTATCGGCAAGACACAGCTAGACACCCTAACCGACCGGCAAGATCAAATTTTGGCCATGCTTATCCGCTCGTTTACCGACGACGGAGTCCCTGTGGGGTCCAAGACTTTGGTCGAGCGGTATGGTCTTTCAGTTAGCTCTGCAACGGTTCGGAACGAGCTTTCTTATCTCGACTCGATGGGATATTTGGTTCAGCCACATACATCTGGCGGCCGGGTACCCACTGAAAAAGGGTATCGCTATTTTGTTCAGCGATTGCTGGGGGAATACGAACTGCCGAAATCTGAAAAACAGATGATCCAGCATCAGTTCCACCAGGCGCGGCTTGAAGTCAGCCAATGGATGGGATTGGCAACGGCCGTTTTGGCCCGTACCTCGTCTGGTGCTTCCTTTATTACCTATCCACGCAGTCAGCTTAACCGGGTTAAACACATCCAACTGATCTCGACCCAGGGACGGATGGTGCTCATGATTTTGGTCATGAACGGCGGTGAAGTGTCGCAACAAATGTTGGAGCTGGCGGAATCAATCCCACAACCACGTTTGACACAGGCGGCCGAGCGGTTAAACAAACTGCTAGAAGGGAACAGTGCGCGCGAGGTTGAGCTTAAATTGCAGTCGGTTGATTGGTTGCTGGAAAAAGAAGTTGGCCGATTGGTGCTAGAAGCGATTGATCGATCAGACAACCGTTTGATTAGCCGAGTTCATCGGGCCGGTATTACCAATCTTATTGATGATGATGGCACTCGCTCGGCCGTCCATTTGATCGAAGAGCGCTCCCGTTTGGCCCGCATGATCACTACCATGTTTGATGAGAATTCAAGCGGTGTGCAGGTGGTTATCGGTGGTGATGGCCGTTGGGAAGAATTAAAAAACTGCACCATTATCATGTCTCGCTATGGTATGGGGACTGATTTAATGGGTGAAGTGGCGATTGTGGGTCCGACCCGCATGCCATACGGCCGGAATATTTCGGCCGTGCGTTACGTGGCTGGCTTGATGACAGAATTTATTAGCGATTATTATGCTGATACGTCATTTTTAACAGGCGCCACCGACCTTAACTAAGAAACTTAAATCTTTAGACGGGCAACACTGCTCGTTGCTATATGACTTAATAGGGTGCTTTGTCAAAGAAACGATAAAGCACCCTTTCGTGTGTAAAATTGAGTTGTTCAGCATGAAATAATTTACCGTTCAAGATGGGCAATTTACCACTTATAATTTTAAAAATTGTAAACGGTGAATGGTGAATCACGACTGGCAAATGAAAGATCTGTGCTGAATAAATACTGTAAGCTAAAGGAAATATCGTGAACCAAAACGTAGAAAACAACGATAACGAAGAACTTGAGAACGAAGAAGTGGCTCAAGATATGGTAGAAGAAACACCGGTAGAAGCAGCAGAAGAATCTGCGGAAGATGCGGCCGAAGAACCGCGTGAGCTAACGCTTGAAGAGCAGCTTGAAGCGGCTCAAACTGAGGCGGCTAAGAACCTTGAAGGGCAGCAGCGAGCGATGGCTGATTTGGCAAACGCGCGTAAGCGCTTTGAACGCCAAACCCAGCTTTCGTACACCAACGCTACGATTGAAGTGGTTGGGAAACTGTTGCCGGTGATGGATGATTTTGACCGTGCGCTTGAGAATGTTCCGGCCGAAGTTGCTGAAAATAGCTGGTTTGAAGGATTGGGCGGCGTGATGCGAAAAATGAATCGGATCCTTGAAGGGATCAATGCAGAACGTATTCCGGCCGTGGGCGAAGTTTTTGATCCAAACGTGCATGAAGCGCTATCAACCGAGCCATCAGACGAATATGAGAGCGGTGTGGTTACCCGAGAATTGCAAGGTGGGTATCGCATTGGGGATCGCGTTGTGCGCCCTGCGCTTGTATATGTAGCGGAATAGAGTTCCAACCGTTCATTTGTTGAACAAGATATAGTTGCTCTGCATTCTAGACCGATGGGTCGGAATCGCTTGAAGCCAAACTAAAACAATTAATTGACCGGCCGCATGCAGGCTTGGTCCTAATACATCCAGTCTAAAAAACAGTATGGGAAAAATCATTGGTATTGATCTAGGTACAACAAATTCAGTTGTATCTGTTATGGAAGGGGGCGAGCCGGTTGTGATTCCGAGCGCAGAGGGTGGAAGAACATTTCCATCAATTGTGGCGGTTAATCCAAAAACGGGTGAGCGACTAGTGGGGCAGGTTGCCAAGCGACAAGCGGTTGTTAATGCGGACAACACTATTTTTTCTGCAAAACGCTTTATGGGGCGCAAAATTGACGAGCCTGCTGTAAAACGAGCCATGGAATTTGTCCCCTATGGGGTCGTTGGCGCACCGAATGGAGACGTCCGTTTGGTGATGGCTGAAAAAGAATATTCGCCGCCTGAAATTGCAGCGATGATTTTGCAAAAAATTAAGGCGGATGCGGAAGCGTTTTTGGGTTCACCTGTGACTCAAGCGGTTATCACCGTTCCTGCTTATTTTGATGATAATCAACGTCAGGCAACCAAAGATGCTGGCAAAATCGCTGGTCTAGAAGTGTTGCGTATCGTGAACGAACCAACCGCTTCGGCTTTGGCCTATGGGTTGGGGAACGACGTTGATGAGATGATCGCTGTCTATGACTTGGGTGGCGGTACGTTTGACATCTCGATTTTGGATGTGAGCGACGGCGTCTTTGAGGTGTTGGCAACCAACGGTGATACGTTCTTGGGCGGGGATGACTTCGACCTGCGGATTGTAGAATGGGCAGCTCAACAGTTCAAAATGGAAGAAGGGATCGATCTGCGCAATGATCGCCAAGCGTTGCAACGTTTACGTGAGGCATCTGAAAAAGCGAAAATCGAGCTATCAACCACGATGCAATCAGAGCTAAATCTGCCTTATATCACGGCCGATTCTAGCGGACCAAAACATTTAAACCTAACGCTTAGCCGGGCGAAATTTGAACAGCTTTCGGCCGATCTGATCGAACGTTCGATCACCCCTTGTCGCCAAGCGATTAAAGATGCGGGTTTGAGCAAAGGTGAGATCACACAGATTGTGTTGGTGGGTGGTATGACCCGAATGCCAGCGATCCAAGAGGCGGTGAAAGAGTTCTTCGGCCGTGAGCCACATCGTGGCGTTAACCCGGACGAAGTTGTAGGTAGCGGCGCGGCGATCCAAGCTGGTGTTTTGGGCGGTGATGTCACCGACGTGCTTTTGCTCGACGTGACGCCACTGACGCTTAGCATCGAAACATTGGGTGGTATGGCGACCCCGCTAATCGAGAGAAACACAACTGTTCCTTCTAAAAAGAGCCAGATTTTTTCAACTGCGGCCGATAACCAAACTCAGGTTGAGATCCACGTGATCCAGGGTGAGCGGTCGATGGCGCAAGACAATAAAAGTCTGGGCAAATTTATTTTGGACGGTTTGCCCGCGTCACCACGGGGCGTGCCTCAAATCGAAGTCTCATTTGACATCAATGCGGACGGTATCCTAAATGTAACAGCCACCGATAAATCGACCGGCCGTGAACAAGCGATGCAGATTGTCCCATCGAGCGGTTTGAACGATGATGAAATTGATCAAATGGTTAGCGATGCAGAAAAATTTGCAACCGAAGACGAAGCACGCCGTAAATCTGTAGAGACACGCAACATGGCAGAAACTTCTGCGCATGGGGCTGAAAAATTTGTTGAAGAGAACAAAGATAAACTGAGCGAAGGGCAAGTTAGCACGCTAACAGAGCTTACGACTCAGGTTCGGGCGGCATTGGCCAGCGACAACGAAGAAGCGATAACCAAGGCGGTTGATGATCTAAATGCGGCGTTGCAAGAGATTGGGACGGCGATGTATCAGGCCCAAGCGGCCGCAGGTTCCCCTGATGGTGGCGAGGCCGCTGACGCTTCAGGCGCTGACGATGATGATGTTATTGAGGGTGAATTTACTGAAGAATAGTTGTCAGTTGACAGGAGTCAGTGTTTTTGGACCTAAAACTGACCACTGACTGCTGAAAACTAAGCACTAATTATTATGGCAAAACGGGATTATTACGAAGTACTCGGTGTAGACCGTAACGTCGATAAAGCTGGCATTAAGAAAGCTTTCCGTCGTTTGGCGCGCCAGTATCACCCAGACGCAAATAAAGAGGAAGGGGCAGCACAAAAGTTTCAAGAAATTAATGAAGCGAATGAGGTGCTGTCTGATCCGCAAAAACGCTCTGCATATGACCGATACGGTCATGCTGCCTTTGAGAACGGCTCCAGTGGTCCTGGTGGCGGTTTTGGTGGCGCAGGGTTTGATGTGGCAGACATTTTCGAAGAGTTCTTAAATGGATTTGCCGGTGGCGGCCGCAGCCGAACGCGTAACGGGCCACGCAAGGGTAGCGACCTGCGTTACGACTTGCGCATTGAGTTTATGGATTCGATTTTTGGGGCAACCAAAGATATCGAAGTCGATAAACCGGCCGTTTGTGAAGACTGTAGCGGTTCTGGCGCACAGCCTGGCACAACGCCTGTCACCTGTAGCGACTGTAGCGGTACGGGTGAAGTCCGTCGGGTGCAGAATTCAATTTTGGGCCAATATGTTAATGTGACGACGTGTGCCACTTGTCGTGGGCAAGGGAAACGGATTTTAGAGCATTGTAAAACCTGTACCGGCCAAGGTCAGGTGGTTAAAACATCGAAGCTTAAAATCAAAATCCCAGCAGGTGCTAACAACGAGACCCCGGTGATGTTGCAAGGGCAAGGTGCTCCTGGTGTTAACGGTGGACCGGCCGGTAATCTGTATGTGGTTTTGCAAGTTAAACCGCACGAGCATTTTGAACGGCGCGGAGACGACGTCTATATCTCGATGAATATCAATGTGGCGCAGGCTGCTTTAGGTGACGAGATTACGATTCCCGTTGTAGATGGGGAAGAAACGCTCAAAATCCCGGCCGGGACCCAACCTGGTGCACGGTTTACCTTACGGGCGCGCGGTGTCCCACGTTTGCGACACAGCGGCCGGGGCGATCATCACACCATCATCCAAGTTTCGATCCCGAAAAAGCTAACAGACGAGCAAGAAGAGCTGTTTATACAGTTGGGTGACAAGCTCGGCTCAGCCAGTGTGGCCAAGCGAGATCGCGGCTTTTTTGAAGGGTTGCGAGACACGCTCGAAGATTGGTTTGGGATTTAGCCAACTGTAAACCACAAAAACAAGACTTTTTAAGGCCTCTGAATTTACGAATTCAGGGGCCTTTTTTATTGCTCGTGATGGGCTTAATTATTCAGCTTAAACCGTGTTATGTGGCAGGCAAAAATTTCAAGTTGATAGATATCTACGCAACACGTATCACGCTCTAATGGGCCTTCTGGCACCGAAAAAAACTATTTTGAATCCAATTTGATTTAGAAAACGTTGTTTGTTGTATCGATCGATATTTATAAAAATTTGCTTATTGGAGATAAATGATGAAAAAGGAAAGTCTGAATAAATATCCGCTATTTAGCGGGCTGGCTGTGTTGGTTTTGCTGGCTTTATGCCTGATGGCATGCACAACCGAGATGGTGCTTGCAGAGGCAGCACCAACAAATAGATTTGAAGTGAGTGCTGATAGAATTTCGGCCGAAACTCACTCTTATGCAGCAGCCAACAACCGATCCCCCCAAGATGTTTTAAATTGGCTAACGGCACAAAAAGATAGTTGTGCGATGATGGCGGGGCAGCATATTGGGCACGGCTATGGGACAACGGCCGGGTATAACGACTTGGTTCTAGAGCTAGAGCGTCAGTCCGGCCGACGCATGGGACTGGTTGAGGCGGACTATTTTGATTGGGATTATGCGGAAGATGTGGTGGCATTCAACCAACCCCTTAAAGAGCATTGGAACGCCGGTGGATTGGTCGGTTTGTCTTGGAGTGCACCTAATCCTTGGACGGGGGGCGATGCATGGGATCAGAGCAATGCGAATTTAAATCAACTGCTCGATCCAAACAGTGCGGCCGGGCAACAATGGCTGCGCCAGTTAGATTTTGCAGCATCTGGCTTGGCTGATTTGCAGGATGCCGGTGTTGTGGTCTTGTTCCGGCCGCTGCACGAAATGAATGGAGATTGGTTCTGGTGGGGGGCAAATATCCACTTTAACGATAGCGCGCCTTATGAACGGTTGTGGCGCCATATGCATCAATATTTTACACAGACGAAAGGGCTGGATAACTTGCTGTGGGTTTATGCGGCTAGCCCTTATGCCGGGCAAAGTTGGAAAAAGCCGGTTGATTTTTATTACCCAGGTGGCGATGTGGTCGATATTGTGGCATTAGACGTGTATGACGATAATGTTTCGGCCGATGGGTATGAAGAGTTGCTGGCGTTGGGTAAGCCGTTTGCGTTTGCAGAGATCGGGCCACTAAATTCCCGAGATGGTAGCTACGACAACCTGTTTATGTTGCAGCAAATGCTGAGCCGGTACCCTGAAGCGGTGTACTTCCTAACCTGGCACGGCTGGATGGAAAATGGCGTTTACCAACATCTGCCGGTTGCCCATAACCAAAATGCTTCTGAGCTGATGAATCACGAATGTGTGACAACTTTAGATGAAATCGACTTGGGTTCTAGCCCCTCCAGTGGCGGCGGCGCCCAAAACGATCGGCTGCTCATTCCGTATGCGGTTCCGGCTCCGGTAGTTGATGGGGCGTTAGATGAGATTTGGGGGAATGTAACCCCGTACCCGATTCAGCAACAGATTTTGGGTAGCCAAGGTGCTGGGGATCTTGCGGCACAGTATCGCGCCGTTTATGACAGAACAAGCGTGTATCTGTTGGTTGAAGTGCAGGACGATGTTTTGCAAAATGACTCGGCCGATGATTGGTGGGACGATGACGGTATAGAGGTTTATATCGATGCGGATTTGAGCGGTGGTGGGAATTATGATGGGCAGAATGACTATTTACTAGGATTTAGGCTAAATGATGGGCAACCTCGGATTGGGGGGGCTTCGGCCGATTTGCCAGCTGGTGTACAGCTTGGGCAGACCGCTTTCAACGGTGGATACCGTATGGAGATCAAGATTCCTTTGGCCGTGATGGGGTACGATGCTGCCAACGCCGGCCGGTTCGGCTTTGATATTCACATCAATGATGATGACGATGGCAATGGGCGAGACGGCAAGTTGAGTTGGTTTGCCACTACCGATAATTCTTGGCAGCGGCCCGATGCGTTTGGACCTGCTTTGTTAATGGACAAGGCGGTCTATTTACCGGCCGTGCGCTAGATAAAATCGATCACACGACTTATTGTTGATCAACAATAAGTCGTGTGATCCTTTGTAAAAAATGGTTTAAAAACCTGAATTGTACTGAGGCAGTTGCTCCCTCTTTCCGCAAAAAAGAGCTGAATTTAGACCGGAACCGTCCGTTTTAACGCCACGATCTCATCCCCTTCTTTAACAATATCTTGAGAAGGGAACGGAATAGGGACACCGTCACGTTGTGCAATAAGGGCCAGTGCGTCTGGTCCAGCATGAAGTTCATCAAACAAGCTGCTTACATCTTGCTCTTGACCAATCGTCATATCAACGCTTGTAACTTCGCCCCGCTCAATCCATCTATCCCATCGGGTAATATCTTCCCAAACAGTGTCGATTGCGGTAAACCCTTGTCGTTCGGCCGAACGGCGCAGCAATGAATTTGCATGGGTGAGAACCACGCTTATATCAGAGATGGCAAATACGTCGCGGGCCAAGTTTGCGGCTAAAACATTGATTTCTGCATTCGAGGTAAGGGCCACAAATGCGCGCATCGTTTCTGCATTGGCTTGCTCAAGGATATCCTCGTCTAGCCCATCCCCTTGGATCGCATGCAGCCCCTCTTCAATCGCAACTTCGCAGTTATGCTGATTGATATCAACCAAGGATACGGGACCAAGTTTTGACAGTTGGTGTGCCAATAGCCTAGCCGTTGGTGACGCACCTAGAATTAAAACACCATCTTTTTCTTCTGTTGATCGTACCAGTTCGCCTCTTTTATCAAGCCATTCCGTAGTCCATTTCAAAAAGATTGGAACGGTAGCGGTGGTAAAGATGGCCATAAACACCAGTACAGAGAAAATTTCGGGTGTGATAATGCCTAGCTCTAATCCAATTTGGGCGATAATAATCTCGACAGCCCCTCGGCCGTTCATGCCTGCACCCACGGTGACACCTTCGCGCCAACCATATCCGCTGGGGATATAAAATAGCGCGGTTCCGACAATTTTACCCAGTGTGGCCACGACTGTGACTGCGACGAGTAGAAGAAGCAGGTCACTTTGGAAAACATCTAACGAGACATGGAACCCGGCTGTCACAAAGAAAATAGGAGCCAAAAATCCAATCGAAACATCATGTACCAAATCATTTAGCTGATGCGAAAGTTTCGGCTCTAGAACCGTCCCTTCCCGCAAGAACAACCCGGCCATAAATGCGCCTAGAATCGCGTGTAGCCCAGCTAACTCGGCAAATTCAGCAAACAATAGGGCGATGAGTAGAATCAGGGTGGCATTGAATGTACGGCCGGTGAAGCCTGCTTTTGCAAGGCGTCGCCATAATGGCGGGAAAACTTTGAGGCCGATAACAAACACAACGGCAAAAAACAGAACCGCTTTACCAGTAACTAGCCCCAATTCTTGAACGGAGAGGCTGCCCGCTTCGAAAACCCCGATAATGGCGGCGAACACAATCAGCGCCAGGGTGTCGGATATGAGCGCACCGGCCATCATGACGTGGGCGATGCGGGTATTTAATAATTTAAGATCAACTAAAATGCGAGATTTGGTCGCCAATGATGTAACACCGGCCGCAATACCCACAAAAAGCCCTGCAAAAGCGGAATAGCCAAATCCCACAACAAGCAAGTAGGTCAAAACAAAAGGAGTTATAAATCCGCCTATCGCTGCCAGCATGCCGGCCCAAGATGCTTTAAATAACTCTTTTGGGTCGATTTCCATCCCAATGTAGAGCATCATGAGCAAGACGCCGACTTCAGCCAGAACCTCTAGAGCCTCGCTTCCTTTAAGAAGCCCCAAAATCGGTGGTCCTAAAATAATTCCGGCTGCTAATTCTCCAAAAATAGACGGGTAGCCAAAGCGCTTGCTGATATTGCCAGCAATAAGAGCGGCAACCAATACAAAGAGAAGGTTTAATATACTCAAATCCATATGTTTATTTCCGTGTAAAAACTAATTTTTTGGGTGAGCTGGCGCAAACGGTTGTTTTGCCAGCTTTTTCCAGTTACATGTAGTAATTTTTTTTGCTAAGTATGATTTTTTGAAAGAGTTGTTGGGTTAACCCTATTTTAACCGCGGAATGGGTTATCTCATATTTGCTTTATATATGCGATTTTTTTAATACTAAATATCTATGGCGATTAGGAGAATAGGGTGGTTATTGTTACCATTTGACCTAATTTTCCTAAGGTGTACCTCATGAAAACCAATCAAATTCGACCCAGAAGAAGCCTGATATTTTTTCCCGGAAACAAGCCAGAGATGTTTGCCAAAGCTTTGGCCACCGGCGCAGATATTGTCACTGCAGATCTTGAAGATGCGATTGCACCGGCCGATAAAGAGTCTGCACGCACAGAAACGTTTAAGCTTTTCAGTTCCTATACGGAAGATACGGGGCAAGAGTGCATTGTTCGGATCAACAGTATTCGTGACAAAGATGTGCTGGCTGACTTACAGCTTCTGCTCGAGACCCCTAATCCGCCCAAGGCGCTTATGTTCCCCAAAGTTAAATCACCCAACGATATCCGGGTTTATGAAGATTTGTTAGTGGGGGATCACGCCAACATCCGGTTCCATGCGATTATTGAAACCAACGAAGGGTTAGCGGCATGTCATGAAATTGCTCAAGCAAGCGACCGGATTGACTCGATCCTGTTTGGTGGGGTTGATATGGCGGCTGAACTACGAATTGATATGAGTTGGGAGGGATTGGTTTATGCAAGATCACGTGTGGCACATGCGGGGGCAACGGCCGGGGTTGATGTGATCGATGTCCCGTTTTTAGATTTCAAGAACTTGGACGGGATGCGGGATGAGGCGTTAGCGGTTAAACGACTGGGCTTTACCGGAAAGGCGGCCGTGCATCCCAAACAGATCGCCCCAATCAACGAGATCTTTTCGCCGTCGGCCGCTGAAATCGACAGAGCCAAACGCATAATTGCGGCTTTTGATGAACAGGGGACCGGACTGGTGGTTGTCGATAACAAGTTGATTGAAAAGCCGGTGCTGCGCAGCATGTATCGCCTGTTGGCGATTGCTGAAAAAATGGGTGTAGCTAACTAATCGGCCGCCTTAAATCACAATCAAAGATTTTAAATGCAAGGCACTTGTAATTCAGTTTACAAGTGCTTTTTTAGTTGATAAGTTTTGACCTACCATGCCAAGAATAAGGAGCAAGCGATAAGGGGCTGAAGCACAAAATTAGTTAAGATGTTAGAGGTGTTGGACAGACACTTGAAAGAATGAGACGGTTAAGTTAGAGATTGTCTGCAAAGGAAGAAAAGGTAGATCAAGCCCTAAATAACCCATAGTCCTAATTGCATGCTAAAAACTGAAGCGCTTTATACTCTCCTTTCTAAAGTTGCCGAGGAATTTAAATGGGTCGTCAAGTAGGCGATTCTTTCTGCCCGAGGGGTCGCTTACAACCCACACGACGAGGCGGCTTGTTTCATAAAACAAGTCGCCTTTTTTATTTTGCCCAAGCCTGCTCTTCTATGTAGGCCAAACTTTGATGGCGGAAATACGTGTCATAAAGCTCAGCATAGTGTCCACCGGCCGCCACAAGCTCATCGTGCGATCCCTGCTCAATCACTTCACCCTGAGACAAAACAATAATTCGGTCTACGTTGCGAATAGTTGATAAGCGATGGGCGATCACAATCGCAGTTGTATTTTGAATAATCAGGTCCAAGGCTTCCTGAATCTGAGATTCTGTAAACGGGTCGATACTGGCTGTCGCCTCATCCAGAATGAAAATTTCAGGGTTATGGATCAAGACGCGCATAAGCGCAACCATCTGCCGCTGCCCCATAGACAGTTGGCTGCCCCGCTCCCCAACGGGCGAATTGATTCCTTCTGGCAAGGTGCCCAGCCAATCACCCTCGCCGATTTTGTGAGCCATTTCGATAATTTCTTCATCTGTTGCATTGGGTGCTGCGTAGCGAATATTGTCGGCAACGGTGCCGTCAAATAAGAATGGGACTTGTGACACAATGCCCAATTTACGCCGATACGCTTCAAGATCAAGCGCTCGAATGTCTGTGCCGTCTATACTGATATTGCCTGATTGAAACTCGTAAAAGCGAGTCACCAGCTTGATGATAGAAGATTTTCCAGCCCCGGTATGGCCGACTAGAGCGATACTTTCACCCGGTTTAATGGTCAGATTAAACTTAGGCAGAATAAGTTCGTCGGCCGTATAGCCAAACGCAACGTCTTCAAATTTTATTTCGCCACTCAGTTTGCCAAACGTTTTATTGCCCGTTTGTTCAATTGCCCGGTCGCTGTCAATCAGCGCAAAAACACGTTCACAAGCGGATAATCCCTGCTGGAACTGGCTCCAAAATGCGGCTCCATTCATCATCGGGAACCAGAGCCGATCAACGGTTGCGATAAACAGGGACCATGCCCCGATTGAAATGATCGGTAAAAGTACCGCAACGCCGAGCGTGGCCCGGCCGCCAAAATAGAGCAGCGTGGCGGTTGCCATCCCTGCTAACGTGTTTAATGTTGGGAAAATGGAAGCGATGACCCGCGCACGCGCAACGTTTAAGGTGTAAGACTGGGCGTTCACCTCGCTAAATTCATTGTAGATAAACCCCTCTTGCCTAAAGTTTTTGGCCACGCTGATACCGGTGACAGCCTCTTGAATCGACCGATTCACCTCACCCATAACCCGGGCAGATTGGCGTGTGACACGTCGTGCCGCACGACGGAAGCCAAGGGCCGCAAAAACAACAACCGGGGCAAGCATGAGCACCAGCAGCGTCAGCGGGACGTTGATGGTGAACAGCACGATGATCATAATCAAGGCGACGCCCAACTGATTGATCACATCGATGGCCAGCAATACGACTTGGCTAAATTCTTCTGTGTCGTTGGTGATGCGGGATAAGATTCGGCTGGATGAAAATTCGTCGAAGAAGGACATGTCTTGCCCGGCCGCAGCGGTGAATGCGTCACGGCGCATATCAAGCACCACATCGGCAATGATTTCGGCCGACTTTACCCGACGAAACCAATTGACAAAGTAGGTGAGCAGACCGGCCCCAAAAACGGCCGAGATTAGCCAGACCATTGTGTTTGGCTCTAACCCATCCCCAGCGGCCGCTTCGATCGCTTGAAAGATGATGAGGGGAAGGGCGGTACCGAGTACGGCCATGAGCAGGGTGGCTGCTACAGTCCAGTTAAATTTTGTTTGATAGGTCTTGAAATAGGTCCAAATCCGGCCGACAAGCTCTTTGTCGGTATACGTCCGGTCGTAATCTTCTGCATCAAGTCCTTGAAATATTCCAGCCATAAATTTTTTCTGCGCGAGAGAAGTGAATAGATTTTGATAGTTGGTACCGTTTGTTATCTCGCCCTAGTTTTGATTTTATCCTTTTTGTCGGTTCGGGTACATTAGAGTGTTGATAGCAGGTGTGGTCAAAAAGCGTGGGCAAAGTTGGATTAGAACGAATCTATCATTGTTTATTGCCGATTGTGCGTTGCCCATTCCCCATTAAAAAGTCGCTCTGGTTACCGGGCAAATTCGGTACGTTTAATGGCAGCGAGTTGGCTTGGCGGGTTTGTTTTTAGCAAAAGCGGATATCTGCCGGAAATGGGCAATAAACAACTGAGAATGGGCAATGGGCAATAAATCTTCTCCACACCCGTTGGTTGACAGCAGGTGCGCTTATCAATAATAAATAAATTTTGAATGGTTAATGACGCAAAGAGGATACCGATGTTTAAATTTACCCATCTAACCCCAAAACCGATTCTGCACGTCGATGATGATGCCCGATTTGAAGGGAATATCAACGGACCAAGTCTAATTCAGGTGGCAGACTGGGTGCAGAATCGATTGGGACGCTATTACCTCTATTTTGCACACCACGAAGGCCGCACGATTCGTATGGCGTTTGCAGATGATTTAGAAGGGCCGTGGCGTGTGGTTTGGCCGGGCGTTTTGGCTTTAAGCGATTCATTTTTTACAGTACAACCACCGGCCGAAGCTGACTTGGCCCAAGAAGCGCGCGATTTTATCGCCGAGGGGACAGATGGAACGTATCCCCATATCGCATCTCCCGATGTGATTGTGGATGAACAAACGCCGGAGCTGCGCATGTATTTTCACGGCCGGTTGGCCGACGGCCGCCAGCGGTCACGGGTGGCGGTTTCAAAAGATGGGATTAGCTGGACCACATTAGAACCGGTTTTGGGGTATGCGTACTTTCGAGTGTTTAGACACAAAAACGCATGGTTCAGCCTAACCATGCCCGGCTTTTTCTGTCGTTCGGCTGACGGGTTTGGTGAGTTTGAGGTTGGCGACATTGTGTTTTGCAACGAGATGCGTCACAGTGCTGTGCTAAAACGGGGGAATAAGCTGCATGTGTTTTGGAGCAGAGTGGGAGATGCCCCTGAGCGAATTTTGCATTCAACCGTTGATTTGAGCGGTGATTGGCGTTTATGGCGGCCGGATACTGTGGCTGATGCGGCGACTGTCCATCAGCCGTTAGAACGGTGGGAAGGAGCCAGCTTGCCCAATCAACCTTCGGTGAGAGGGGCAATCATGCGGCCGGTGAATCAGCTTCGTGATCCGGCTATTTTTGAAGAAGATGGGGAAGTTTATTTGGTTTATTCGCTACAAGGGGAGTTTGGTTTAGGGATTGGAAAGCTTGCCCTTGCATGACGACGATCAGTTGAAAATCGTCAATTTTTAATGATGGTTTGCGCTCATTCACCCATCCATTTAAATCCCCAAACATGTTCACGAAAAACAAATAAGCTGCCGTCGGCCGTTGCTAAAAAGGTCTGATTTCCAAAAGACTGGACAGCTTCTGAGCCATTTGAGTTCCAAATGATTTCAGCCGGTCCATCAATGTTGGGAACCCCGTTCTGGCGTTCAGGCTGTTCGCTAAAAGATACCAAGCGATAAAGCCCCGCTTCTTGCAGTTGATCAGAATTTTGCACCCCAAAAACAAAACGATTGTCGGCCGATTGCACCAGGCCAAAAACAGACCCTGCTAGCTCTAACGCATATGTTTCGTCTAACCTGATCGATTGGGACTCGTAATCGACGATGAGCGTTTGCAATTGCCAGCCTCCATTGGCGTTTTGAATCGCTGTTGCTAATCTAGAATCCTCTAGCCATGCTGCAAACCCCAAAGACAAATCAGGATCGGGTTCAATCAGCTGTCTACCAGCAACATCAAGTACCGCATAATCAATAGTTAAGGACAAACGATCGATCCGTTTTACCAAGAGCCCGCGGCCGTTTAGCGCCCAAGCCACTGGCAAATGCTGCACAATATCAAGCGGATTATCATCTGTGTTGTCGATGTTATTAAACAGCAGTGTCGGCCGAGCACCATTGATATTCATGATATAAATCCCGCTCATATCTCCAAACACCATGAGCTCACTATCTTGGCGCCAACTGATCGACGTGCATTCACTTTCGCACTCCTGCAGGAGGGTGAGCGTTCGTTCTGATCTGCTCGATGGGGTGCCAATTAGAAAAATTTTGCCTTTGTTTGAACTCGGTTCAATATCACCTTGAAACGTGGTAAAGGCAACCGCAGCTTTGTCTGGTGAAAGGGCGATTTCTCCCACTTCGTTTTGGATGCCTTCAACCAACGTCCAAGATTCTTGGCTAATCATGTCGATAAATTTAATGTCAAACTGGGTGGGGCCGTTGGCAAAATTGAGTGATTCGGTGTCGCCAGAGCCATCGTCTTCACTTTCTAACGCCTCCACATAGCGCACAACGACGGCCGCACGTTTGCCATCTGCTGAAAAATCAACCTTCGCAACCTCTGCGAAGGTGTTTTGTGGGAAGCGTTGTGGATCAGCCGCTGGTGCATAAATTGATACAACAGCTTGATCTGCGGCCGACCATCGTTTTAAGACACCCGCTTGTACAAACGCTAAATCGTTCTGGGTGGCTGGTAAATTGTTGAAATCGAGCGTTTGGAAGGGGGGTGACGAGATAGGTGCCGTCGTTGCTGTGGGGACCGGTACTTCGATTTTTATCTCTTCTAACGGCTGTTGCTCCGTTTGATCGCTATCTTCTGCCCCGGCCGGTTGCTGTGATTCGGCCGTAGCCACAACGCGGCTGCTGCCCGTATTTGTTGGGGATGGGGTGGTTGTTAGCACAGGTGCGTTTAACCCCTCTTGGAACGCGGATAAAACCGAATCATTTTGATCGGGACTGGGCGGCTGGCCACATCCAAATAACAGGGCCAAAAAAATGAGAATTGCGCTTAGTTGAAAATTACTAGATAAAGAAAAATTGTTGATCATAAAAATATCATGTTTAGATAGTTTGGGTGGAGCATAGTGTGTCACCTAGTTAAATTTTACTTTCTTCTAAACCCGGAACTCAATGCGATCTCGCCGTCTATTCTACGATTGATCATTGACGAGCCTGTGCAGCCTCTAGTTTTTCCCGTTAATTCGCTTGCAAAATAAGAAAATGTAATGTCAAATTATTCTCGATGTGACAATTGTAAAATTCTATTCCAGATAATTAGGATCAAAGGCCAAATTTAATATCGCAGTGTAACAGGCAATTGTGTAGAACTAAGCAAAGCTCTGTAAACGTAAATTCTTTGAGCCCCCTAATTTGAAACCTGTGGAGAAACTATCGTGAGTTCAGCGCGTGCCGAAGATAATGTGACAATGAATGAGCAGATGATGGAAGTATTATCTGTTGCATGGAAGGAAATGCCTTTCATGATGGGAAACGACTGGGAGTCAATGAAAAGGGAGATTCTGGCCGGTTTAGCAAACATGGAGGGGATGGATGATCCGGCCGATGATTACTTGGTCAAAATGTTGGCCAAAATGCTGGCCGATTACCCTGATGTGCTACACATGTTAAATGAAGTAACCCATAGCGTTACTGGGAAATATAGGCCGGAATTTGATGTGCCGCTGCCAGAAGCTGAGTTTGAGGAGGCCGAACCGGAGTTTGAAGAGTTTGAGCCAATGCCTGATGCGGCTGAAGCTGAGCCAGAATTTGAACCAATCCCTGAGGCGGCCGAGGCTGAACTAGAATTTGATGATGGTGCCCGAGATTTTGATCCGACCCCGTCTGCCCCGACTGTGCCCGATGATGCTAATTACTATTTAGTCCCCGTTTACTTTGCAACAAATCGCAAACGAGATCGGCGCTATAAGCTGCAACGCTCGTTTACCGGCCGGCGTAGCAACGAAGTAACCTACGGGCTCTCACACGTCAGCATGCCCAAAACCCATGTCCCCGGAAATTTAGAGGGGCCAAGCCGTTGGCGGCGCGAAAAAGCTGACCCCAACCGACATGTGCTGGTGATGTCGTTAGACGTGTTGGATCAAGGCGGTTTTATCGCCTCGGCAAATCAGTCATTGGCGAACTCAGAACAAAACGAGGCTCTTGTATATATTCACGGGTATAACGTCTCTTTTGGTGGTGCACTTCGGCTAACGGCACAAATTGCAACAGACATCGGATTTAAAGGTATTCCAATCACCTACAGTTGGCCCTCATTTACCAAAACGCTCCGTTATTTAGGGGACGAGGCCAATATTAAACATGGGCAAGTCTTTTTTGATGAATTTTTAGAATTGATTGTGAGAGAACTCAATGTCACCAAAATTCATTTGTTGGGACACAGCATGGGGAACCGCTTGCTGACCCAAGGGATGGCCACCATTTCACAAGAGTCTTTAGCTGGCAAATTAGGGCAAGTTATCTTCGCATCACCCGACGTAGATAAAGGTGTATTTGCCCAGCGGGCCAAAAAATATGCAGGTAAAGCTGAACGGTATACGTTGTATATCAATGAAAGTGACTTGGCTCTTGAGCTGTCGCAATTTTTGCATGGGTTTGCTCGGGCTGGCGAGCGGGACAACGACCCGCTGGTTGTAACCCCGGTTGAAACAATCGATGCGACCAATATCGATTCGTCGTTTTTAGGCCATAACTTTTACCAGCGTAATCGGACCGTTTTGGGGGATATTATGAAGCTGGTATTTGAAAATACCGGGCCTGATGAACGTGAAAACATGAAGCCCGTTATCGGGGCCAAGCGATATTGGGAGATGTTCTAAAAATAAAAAAGGGCTGTCAGGTTTTAATAACCTGACAGCCCAAGAAAAAACCACTTTAGTTTGAGGTTTAGCCTACTCTACCCAGTCAAATGTGCGGGTAACCGCCTTTTTCCACATTTTGAATAGATCGGTTGAAGCGTTGCTGTCAGCATCAGGGGTCCAACGTTTGTCTTCACCCCAGTTGCTGCGCATTTCATCTGTATTGGCCCAAAAACCAACAGCCAGCCCGGCCGCATATGCTGCGCCTAGCGAGGTTGTTTCGGGGACGGTCGGCCGGATAACCGGCACGTCTAGCACATCCGCTTGGAACTGCATGAGCAACTCGTTTTGCACCATGCCACCGTCTACTTTCAGGGCGGTCAAATCCACGCCAGAATCTAGATTCATCGCATCTAACACTTCGCGGGTTTGGAACGCAGTTGCCTCTAACGTAGCACGTGCAAAGTGCCCCCGATTGACAAAGCGAGTCATGCCTACAATGGCGCCACGCGCATCGTCTTTCCAATAGGGAGCATAAAGACCGGAGAAGGCCGGTACAAAATAGATGCCGCCGTTGTCTTCAACAGAGCCAGCCAAAGCTTCAACCTCGGGTGCATCGTCGATCAGTTTAAGATTGTCTCGCAGCCACTGGACCAAAGCTCCAGAAATAGCGATTGAGCCTTCAAGTGCATAAACGGTTGGCTCGTCTCCAAATTTATAGCAAACGGTTGTTAGCAAGCCGTTTTTAGATTGAACGATGTCTGTTCCGGTGTTCAAAATCATGAAACAGCCGGTTCCGTAGGTGTTTTTGGCTTCACCGGCCGAAAAACAGGTTTGCCCCACCGTGGCTGCCTGCTGATCCCCTAAAATTCCGGCGATAGGGATTTCACGGCCGAACGGCCCATCAGCTCGCGTGTGCCCATACACTTCGGATGATGAGCGAATCTCTGGCAGCATGTTTAGCGGGATTCCCATAGTTGCTGCGATATCGCTGTTCCAGGTTAGCGTATCAAGGTTCATCAACATGGTGCGTGATGCGTTGGTCACATCGGTAATATGGATTCCGCCATCGGTTCCTCCGGTCAGGTTCCAAATCAACCACGTGTCCATATTGCCAAATAAGGCAGTCCCACTGTCAGCCGCTTCACGTACGGCCGGTACATTTTCGAGCAGCCACTTGATTTTTAATCCAGAGAAATAAGTGGCTAACGGTAATCCCGTTTGCTCTCTAAATCTGTCCTGACCGCCATCTTTAACAAGATCTGCAACAACGCCCGCATTGCGCGTGTCCATCCACACAACCGCATTGTGCAATGGTTGGCCGGTGTTTTTGTCCCAAACCATTGTGGTTTCACGTTGGTTGGTGATACCTACCGCAACGATGTCGTCGGCCGATATTCCGGCATTTTGGATAGAACCTTTAATGACATCTTGTGTACGAGTCCAGATTTCGAGCGGATCATGTTCAACCCAACCAGGTTGTGGCATAATTTGCTCATGTTCCATTTGGTGCATGCCTACCGGTTGGCCAGCATGATTAAAAATCATACAACGCGTACTTGTAGTTCCCTGATCGATTGAAGCAACAAATTTGGTCATTCTGCTGCACTCCTTGTTATTTGAAATTGACTGATATCTTGAGACCGAGTTTACAAAACATCTGGCTATCGGACCAGATAATTCTAACAATGGAACTTTTTAAATACATTGGTCGTTTAAATTAGCAAGTGGGTAGAAACGGCCGGTAGGGCCGGTTTAGACCTTTACACTAGATTTAGATTTAAAAACCATTTTTTATGGTCCCCGTAGACGAACCAAATAGGAGGTTCAATGCATAAAAAGCATCTTTTATATTTAGCAATTTTGATTATGGCGTTTCTGGCCGCATGTTCTCCACAGCAGGTGGAAGAGGTGATGGAAGAAGCGAATGTTGAAGAAGTCGTAGAAGAGGCCCTTAGGCCTGTAACCGAGGAAGAGCTTGAAGAGACTGTTGCCGATGAGGCTTACCCCGCTCCAGTTTCAGACGATTTAGAAGTAGAAAGTAACACAGACTCTGAAGAAGTGGCAGAAGCGTATCCTGCTCCTGAAGAGTCAGATGAAGAAATGGCTGAGGTTGTGGAAGCAGAACCGGCCGTAGATGGCGCTTTAGCCAAGTTGCCTCCGTTGGCCCAACCCAGCACCACTAGTGGACCTCCAGCAGGCCCTGCGACGGGTGGCGGCGCACCTGCAGCATCCATTGCTGCGGAATCTTCTGGCGTTTCGTTGGCCCCGGCCGGAGACGTAATGGGCAGCTCGATGCTGATCGATCCGGGCTTGCTATTTGAAGGAACTGAATTTGTTATAACGGGCGACTTCCCTGGTACCCAGACTAATTTGGTAGTGGTGCAACGGTTCCGTAGCCAAGCAACCGCTGATCTAGCCCAAACAGTTGCGACACAAAATGGATTTCAACTACCCATCTATCAAGAACAGCTCCCGATTGATGCTGTTCAAGAGATGAGTATTGCGGAAGATGGCTCATTCAGAGGAATGCCGTTTGTCGCCTTTAGCGATGACCAACGCATCACAATTATGGATGGTTCCGTATGGATTGATACAACCGATGCGGGTGATCTGGCTCCCTTTGACCCAGCGCGTACTTTCCCAGAAGATATACTTGCAGAATTGGCTGAAGCCCGAATTGCATCACTTGGACTTGAGATTGAATATGAGTTAGACGTACAGTCTTTCGGCAATGTTCTAGTGCATCCAAAAGTAAATGGATTGGTGGTTAACCAACCGATTATCGGCTTGTATTTTGACTACAACGAGGCGAACGAGCTCTTTATCCGCTCTATGTTTATGGATTTGTATTCAGAGACCGCTGGGATGGGCGAGTATCCGCTTTTATCTGCAGAAGATGCTTGGAGCAATCTGATCCCCGGCCTATCATCTGGCAAAGTTCAGTGGCGCATCGACAGCGGTGCGTTCCCGACACTGCCACCTATCGATGATGTTGAGAGTGATATCGTTCAACCATTAACTTGGTTTGTAGAAGCAGGCTCAGCTGAAACACGCAATTTGTATGGTTGGCCGACCGTTTTTAATCCGGTTGCAGATGATAGCCAGCCGATGATTTTTGTAAATGGCACGCTGATTCAGGCCCCGGCCGAAGCTGGCATGTTAATCGCCACAAGCCCACAAGGTGTCTTTAAAATGACCGGCTCTTATGTTGACGGTGCAAATGGTCAAAGCACCTTTGCGGCCGAAAGCGTGACCGCCATCCCATTTGAAAGCCAACTGTTTTTACAAGGGGATGTGGTTCGTGATGGAGATTCGGTTTACGTAGAGTCCCCAGAGATTGGTCGTGTGCAGCTCATCGCGCCACCGGCCGATCTGCCAGACGGAATGACCGTATTTGTCGATGGATACCAGGATGGTTTGGCCGAAGACGGTACAACACTGCTCGATTGGCAATACCTGAGCGAAGCGATCGATTATTCTGGCGAAGGTGCCATTGGTCTTGAAACCTTGCCAATGCCGGTTGAAGGATTTGGATTTGGCCTTGATGATGCAGCTTTGGCTGAGATTACGATTGATTCAATTGAAATGGGTTACGGTATTTCTTGGCCCCAATACTCAGAAGAAGTTGTTGATTTTGCACCGATCCAATCAGATTATTTGATTCCGGTTTGGACTTATAGCGGCACCGCTGCTGATGGCACCCCGGTTCAGTTTGAAATCCCGGCCGTTGATCCGGCTTATTTCCAGAACTAACTGTAGATAGAATGGTGAATGGGGGGCCTATCCATTTATCATTCACCATTTAAAATTTACCGTTTCCAATTCAAATCAAAAGGTCCGCCAGTTTTGCTTAATACTGGCGGACCTTTTTTGTTTTAAGGGCTGAAGCTTAAAAATTTACCAATTAAAATTCAAATATCGCTTTAAGCCCGACCCAACACACCGGCAAGTAAAGTCATGCGCACAAACATGCCGTTCTGAGCCTGACGGAACCAAGCTGAGCGCGCGTCATCGTCTATCGCTTCATCAATCTCGCCTACTCGGGGTAGGGGATGCATCACGATCATTTTCTCTTTGGCTTTGTTTAATAGATCTTGGTTCAAAACATAGTAGTCTTTAACACTTTCGTATTGCTCAAGATCAGTAAAGCGTTCTTTCTGCACCCGCGTCATGTACAGCACATCCACATCTTCAATTACGTCGGCGATGTTGTGTGTTTCCCGAACATCGATTTTCGAGTCAATTACCTGATTCATCAGATTTAGAGGGAGTCGCAAAATCTCAGGCGAAACAAAACGCAATTTGACATCATATTGCATGAGCAAGCGTGTGAGTGAGTGAACCGTCCGGCCGTAGCGCAAGTCGCCAACCATTGCGACTTTTAGTCCGTCAATCTTGCCCAACTCATCCCGAATCGTGAACAGGTCAAGCAATGCCTGGGTCGGGTGTTCACCCGGTCCATCACCCGCATTAATGATGGGGACACTCACGGCCGCGGCCGCCCGCTTCGCTGCCCCAATTTGTGGATGCCGTAGCACGATCACATCGGCATATTGCTGCAAAACACGCATCGTGTCCTCAAGCGTTTCACCCTTGCTCACCGAGCTAAAGCTTACACCCGATGTGATCGGGATAATGCCGCCGCTGAGACGTTGGGTTGCGGCAATAAACGACGAACTGGTGCGTGTGCTGGGTTCATAAAAGATAAAGGCCGCGACCTTTCCCTTTAGCAGGTCGGCCGTTCCTTGCTTTTGAACCATTTCGCGCATTTCAAGCGATCGTGTAAACACATATTCAATCACATCTTTGTTGAACTGCGAGACGGATAATATGTCTTGCCCGTATAAAATTCCCCGAACTTCTTCAGGCATATTGGTTTCTTCAAAGTTAAATAGTGGTTTCATGTCTCTCTCGGTTAGGTTTTGAATGATGATTAGCGCAAAGCGTTAATCTTGTCTCGTAATTGTATAGCGGCCTTGCGAGCCTCGTCTGCAAAGTCATACCCATTGCCAGCGTAGATGATGCCGCGCGATGAGCTAATCAATGGTCCGGCAACTGAGTCGGCCCCATGCTGAACCGAGGCTTCTAAGCTGCCACCTTGCGCCCCGATCCCTGGGATCAAGAATGGTGCATGTGGCGCTTGCTCACGTGCCGTCTGCATTTCTTCGGGCCAAGTTGCGCCAATAACCAAGCCTATCGCACCATAATCGGGCTGGCGCAGATCGTTTACCCGGCCGATCACTTGGCGGCTTAAGTCATTGGGATTGCCCATATCCCCCTGAAAATCTGGCGCAGATGGGTTTGAGGTACGGCCGAGCACATAAACCCCTTTGTCTGGCCAATTTTTGACAATCGGCTCGATCGAATCTCGGCCGACATAAGGATTGATCACAAACGCATCTGCACCCCATTCGTCAAAAAGTCCTTTGGCCCACGCCATTTGTGTATGCCCAATATCACCCGCTTTGCAGTCGATAATTATAGGAATATCTTTGGGAATATATTGAATCGTTCGCTCAAGAGCGATCATTCCAGCCGCGCCCCACTGCAAATAAAAGCCTAGGTTTGGCTTATATGCACATGCGATATCGGCCGTGGCATCAATAATCGCCTTATTAAACGGCAATACCGGCTCATCCCATTGATGGGTTGCTTGGATCGGCAATTTGTCTGGTTGTGGGTCTAGCCCAATGCATAGCCAAGAATTGTTTTTTTCTTGAGCATTTTTTAGCTTCTCTAAATACATATCCGCCTCAATGATAAATTAGATAAATAAAGTGTAACTAAACAGGTTCGGTTGGTCCCCCTCCTATGAGGAGGGGTTAGGGGAGGTGGATTTACCCTCACCCCCAACCCCTCTCCCATTGGGAGAGGGGAGCAGGTTAGTACACCTCTATAGTCACAATAAAGTTTGTCTTTCAGATTTTTAGGCAAAAAAATAGGCCCTAAAAGGGCCTTTAAATACAAAAGAGCGGCTAATGGGACTCGAACCCATAACAACACCTTGGGAAGGTGGGATGATACCATTTCACCATAGCCGCTAAATATT
>JAHDEN010000294.1 GCA_020628815.1 Chloroflexota bacterium
GTAATAGCTGGCGGGCAAAAATTCAACCGGTGCGGCCGACAAAAAGAAGTTGGCGACAAAACCGCCTAAGGCGATCCCAACGATGAACACGATGTTCCACAAGTTAGCCCGCCAATCATTATCGCGAATGTATGCGATGCCTGAATTCGGCGTACACATACTGCCGATATGGCGCAAGCTGCTTGAGATGCCAAAGCCTTTGCCCGAGAGCAAATACATGCCAGGGACCATCAGGCCGATTAAGATGCCTGACAACCACCATGGCCACGGTTGTAAAATCCAATTGATCATGTGATTCTCCTTTTTTTGACTGCGGCTACACAATCATCCCAAAGATACCGATGGAGTTTGAAAGTGAGGCAACAGTTCTGTAAAACAAATGTAAGGGAGGGGTTGGAACCATAAGACTACCCATCAGCCAGAAAATTGCCGATGGCTGGCCTATTTCAGATTAATTGTTAACGTTTTTTCAAATCAGACGGGCCGTTATGCAACAGAAAACCGAATGATAAAACAGAAATTTTTGCCATTCCGGGGCAAGACATTCCCAGTAATTTTGAGCAATTCACCGTTTTCCATGGGAACGCCTGGCCCCTACCACACGATCTAGCCGAAGGGGCTAGGCGATTTGATGGCGACTCTTTTGGCATGAGCATAATTTCTCAAATTGTCTCGCCCCGGAATGATGATAATGACATAAAAAAGCACAAAGATTTCTTGCAGTTGCGCATTAGTTGGACAGGTGCTTGACCGGTGTATCCACACAAAAGTTTTACGGTTTACTCAAGTTTGATTTACGGCCGCAAATTAAGCTGTGAGCATGAATTCAACCGTATCCAACCCCAAACCGGCCGCTTTGTACCGCTATCTGCCCGTTCTCGAATGGGGTCAAACCTACAGCCAACAAACATTTACCAATGATCTTTTAGCCGGACTCATCGTCGCCATTATGCTGGTGCCGCAGAGCATGGCCTATGCCCTGCTGGCCGGACTGCCCGCCCAAGTGGGGCTGTACGCCAGCATTGCGCCACTCGTGATTTACGGCCTGCTGGGGACCAGCCGCAGTTTGGCCGTTGGCCCAGTGGCGATGGTGTCGTTACTGGTCGCGGCCGGTGTTGCCCCTTTAGCCAACGGTGATGTGGGGCAAGCGATTTCGCTTTCACTCACGCTGGCCCTGATGATCGGCATCATCCAAACGGGGATGGGGCTGTTGCGCGTCGGCTTTTTGGTCAACTTTCTGAGCCATCCGGTGCTGTCAGCCTTTACGAGCGCGGCCGCCATTTTGATCGGCTTTAGCCAGCTCAAAAGCCTGCTGGGGATCAAGGTGCCACGTTTTGAATTCTTTTACGAACGGCTGATTTATCTGCTCCAACACCTGGCACAAACCAACTGGGTTACGCTGGGGTTGGGGGGATTGGGGATCCTCATCCTGCTATTTTTTAAGCAAAAAGTTGCTGGGCTGTGGGGCAAACTAGGGCCGTTGGTGATTGTGGTGTTGGGCGTTGTGCTGGTCCGCTTTTTAAGCCTAGACACAGCGGCCGGGGTGCAGGTTGTGGGGCAGGTCCCGGCCGGATTGTCTCCGCTGACGGTGCCATCCCTAACCCGAGAAAGCTTGCTGGCGCTGCTCCCCATCGCCACTGCGATCAGCATGGTCGGCTACATGGAAAGCGTTTCGGTGGCGAAGTCACTGGCCAGCAAGCGGCGCGAAAAAATCGACCCGGACCAAGAGCTGATCGCTTTGGGATTGGCCAACGTCGGGGCAGCATTCACCGGCGGCTTTCCGGTGACGGGTGGCATTAGCCGCTCGGTTGTCAATTTTGCGGCCGGGTCTCGTTCGGGGATGGCGTCAATCGTGACGGCCGGATTGGTCGTGCTGACCGCGCTCTTTTTGACCCCGCTGTTTAGCCATCTGCCCAACACGATGCTGGCCGCGATTATTTTGGTCGCCGTGGCCAACATGGTTGACTTTAAAACGGCCGTGCGGGTCTGGCGCTATAACAAGGGGGATGGGGTCGCTTGGTGGGTCACGTTTGTCGCGGTATTGGCTGTCGGTGTCGAAACAGGAATCTTGTACGGGGTGGCGGCGTCGATCCTGCTGTTTATCTGGCGTACCAGTCGGCCGCATGTGGCTGTGGTCGGCCGGGTGGGTGAATCTGAGATTTACCGGAATGTGCTGCGCCACGAAGTACAGACGTGGCCGGAGCTCATCGCCATGCGCATTGATCAGAGTTTGTATTTTGCCAACACAAAATATTTAGAAGATTGTGTGCTGGGGTTGATCGCAGATCGGCCGGAGGTGAAAGACTTTGTGCTGATCTGCACGGCGGTCAATTTTATCGATGCCAGTGCGGTGGAGACGCTGGAGGCGTTGCAGGTGCAGCTAGCAGATGCAGGGGTGACGTTTCATCTGGCGGCGGTCAAAGGGCCGGTGTTGGATCAGTTGAGGCAGAGCGAATTTTGGGAGCATTTCGATGAGGCCCATTTGCACTTTACCACCCATGAGGCGATGCAGGCGTTGGGAAATATTTGATTGGCTCGTTTGGCTTAGGAGTTGGCTGCTGACTGCTGTAGAACCCACCCGTTCCCATCCGGGTCAGAAAAGGTTGCATATTTGCCCCACGGCGCATCCTGTAACGGCGAGATATCAACCCCTTTGTCTGACAGCTCTTGGTGGGCTAACGCAACATCATCGGTATCTAGGACCAATCCTCGTGCAGACCCGGCCGGCATACTTTCAAACCAAGTCACCAGTGTGATCGATGTCTGGGCCCCTTTTGGCCCCAGCTCAACCCATTGCTGATGTGGCCCCATGGGGTTGTCACGCAATAACTCAAAGCCTAAAACATCCATGTAAAAAGCTTTAGCAACTTGCTGATCGCTTACAGGGATCGATAGGATATCAATGCGATTAATTTTCATGCGGGGGGTGTTTTGTAGGCTGGAAAAAAATTAAGCGCATAACGAGACGCAACCGTAGCAGTGCGATAAACACATCTGCCAGCGGGTTGCGCTTGTTATGCGGTTATGCGGTTAAGCTGGTTTAACGTTGGTTGCACATGGCCCTTTTTGACCTTGTCCAACTTCGTACTCTACCACTTGGCCGTCATTAAGCGTGGCGTATTGATCGCCAGTTTTAATTTCAGAATGATGAACGAAAAGATCCTTTCCGCCGTCTTCAGGTGTGATAAAACCGTACCCTTTGGTTGCGTCGAACCATTTAACAGTACCTTTACTCATATTTACTCTCTTAAACTAATTAGTGAAAAACAAAAAACAACGAAATCCAACTTCACCATTTGGAACATCGCCAAGGGGATTGTGACGTTGTAGAGCGTGCAAATCAACAACCAATCGAAAGTCTTACGTATTCTCTCATAGAAAAAATAGCTATTTATTCGGTATTTTCACCCATTTTGGGTCCAAATGCTATTTGTCGCGCGGATGATTGACCCCATCGTAGGTTGGAATCCCCTCAATTTTTAAAGGATTAATTCCTTCGAGGCAGGCGACATTAAAGCCATATTGGGTTGGGTTTGATCTGCGCTGATGGTGGGTGTAAATGCCACAGTTGCTGCAAAAATAATGTTTGGCCACTTTGGTGTTGAACTGGTACAGCTTGAGCACAGCTTCCCCTTTGACGATGGTTATCCCATCTAACGGAACCGATGCGGTAATGGCACCCCGTCTGCGACACAGCGAACAGTCACAGCGGCGGACGTTGACTAAGCCATCTGGTAAATCTAGCTCGAGTTCCACAGAGCCGCAGTGGCAGGTTGCTTTATGTTTCGGCCGTATTTTTACCCCATCCACTTCTTTTAAATCGATCGTCATTTTTGTAACTCCTGAATTTGTTTTCTACATTTCAAACAGAACTTCACTGATTGTTATTTCGGGCGGCCCTGCAAAATGGGGTGCAAACTGGGACATCGTTTGCCGAAAAGTTTCATCAGCGCTGAATGTTCTATAAGATTCTGCACTGCGCCAATAGGCTAAAACAGTTACCTGATCATTTGTACGATCGGCCGTAAATTTCGCCTCAATCCAGTCTGGCTGGTTTGCCACAAGTTGGGGATTGGTTTGCGCGAACAGGTCACGCACCGTGTCAATTTTCCCCGGCTGTAGCTGAACTTTTGTCATCACAATAAACATAACGAATGATCCTTTTTATGAGCGGGGCAACGTGAGTGTGAAACAGCTTCCACTTCCTTCCCCAGCACTTTCGGCCGTCAACTCCCCAGCCATCTGCCGTGCCAAATTGCGCGAGATGGTTAGCCCCACGCCGCTGCCCCCATGTTCGCGGCTGCGTGATTGATCAACCCGATAAAAGCGCTCAAATACAAATGGAAGCGCCTCGGCCGGAATGCCTATGCCGCTGTCTGTGACCAAAATTTGGCAAGTGTGGTCGTCGGTCTTGACCATAAACTCAACCCGGCCGTTGGGCGGGGTGTAGCCGATGGCGTTTGAATGCAGATTGAGTAAAATTTGGATTAGCCGATCATAGTCGGCCGTGACATACACATCTTCCAGAGGCTCTTGAAACGTGACGGTATGCTGCTTGGCATCCGCCTGTGGCGTTAGCTGATAGATAACCTGGTTAATCGTGTCGGCCACATTGATCGATTCTAAATTTAAGTCGATGATGTTGGATTCTGTTTGAGACAGCTCTTGGGTTTCATCCACCAGCCGTTTCATCCGGCCGATCTGCTTTTTCATTGAGCCGATCAGCTTTTCATCCGGCTGAAAAACCCCATCCCCCAACCCTTCGACATAGCCGCTCAGGCTCGAAAGTGGGGTGCGCAGTTCGTGCGTTACGTTCCCCAGCAGGCGCACCCGCTGCTCTTCAACCGACTCAATTGTTTCTGCCATCTGGTTAAAGTTGATGGCGAGCTGGGTGATCGCTTGGCCTGCCCGATGTGGGATTTCGACCCGCTCGGCGTACCGGCCGTTGGCGATGCGCTGACTGCTTTCTGCCATGTTGCGGATCGGTTGAATAATCGCCCACCAGACCAGCATGCTAAAGCCAATCCCGACCAAAAAAGCGATGAGGGCGGCTAGGCCAACTGAGCCGACCAACAGGCGAGAGATCGCTGTGTTTAGCTCTGGCAACAGCTGATCAGTTTGCTCGGCCGAAATGTCAAAGCGGGCCAAAAGGGTGTTTAAAATGATGGCGATCCGGCCGGGGACAAACAGCCGTA
>JAHDEN010000002.1:0-37289 GCA_020628815.1 Chloroflexota bacterium
GGGCAACAATCAAATGATGCTCGAGATTCTGCACGGGAACAACATCGGCTCAGAAGGCTTTTGGGCTTGGCTGGATGTACGCGACATCGATGGCCCTGCGGAAGCGCAACCCCGCTTTAAACACAGCGATGGCAGTGTAAACGGCAGTTGGTGGTGGTGGCGTTCGTCACGCGTCATCGAAGAATATAACCTATCTGGCTCACCCGGCCTTGAACCGATTGCAGAATTCCCCGGCTTTAGTTTTGTGTTGGGAGATATCCATCCACACGTGCTAGCGATGCCCTACATCTTTTTGATTATCGGCCTGGCACTAACTTGGTATCTTGATGACCGAGAGTGGGAAGAGCCAGCGGCCGAAGGGGTTGTCCCTTGGCTACAAAGCCTGGCATTAAACTTGGGTCTCGAAAAAATGCTGGTGGCAGCTATTTTGTTGGGGGGATTGGCCTTTACCAACACGTGGGATCTTCCCATCCATTTATTTGTGATCATGGGCAGCTTGGCGCTTAATCGATGGAGCAAACTCGGCCGGTTTGACAGCCAAGTTCTTGCAGAAGTGATCGCCACCTCAATCGCCACCATCGCCCTGATACTAATTATTTACTATCCGTTTTTTACAGGACTAAACTCGCAAGCGGGCGCTCCTTATATTTTGCCCATGCTTGTGCAACCCACACGGCTGGCACATCTGCTGATCATTTTTGGCACACCGCTATTTTTAACGTTTTGCCTGCTGGTTGTTCTCGGCCGCAAACAAGTTGGCAACGGTAAAATCGGCCCAGCAATTGCAGTTGGCGCCGGACTCCCCCTTTTCCTGCTCGTTTTCAGCCTGCTTTTGGCGATGGCGATTACCGGCTCTGAGTTGGGACAAGGGCTGTATGGTGGCCTCATCAATGAACTGGGCATTACCCTGCCACCCCGAACCGGGCCGGTCGATTTTGGCTGGGGGGCAGCATTTGTTGCTGGTATTCTGCCAACCTATCTCAGCCTAAGGCTAACCTATTTTGGGGTTACGATTTTGCTTGGGTTTATTTTAGGGGCGATTGTTTGGTTATGGACCGGACAGCTCGAAAAACCACTGGATTCGGCCGCTGACCGTAATCTGCTGCCGTTTTTGCTCTTGATGATTTTTACAGGCACCCTGCTTGTGCTAGGCCCTGAATACGTTTATCTCAAAGACAATTTCTTTCAGCGGATCAATACGATCTTTAAGTTTTACTATCAGGCGTGGATTTTGTTAGGCTGCGGGGGCTTGGTGGCGCTTGGTTATTTGCTTAAACATGCCAAGACAACCGGCTATGTCGCGGCCGGGATTTATGCCGTCCTTTTTGTTTTTGCCATTCAATTCCCGATTGTGGGTGCTCAAACACGAGGTGTGGAGTTTCGCGGCTCTGTAGGGTCTGAATCACGCAGAGAGCCAACGCTAGATGGACTGGTCTTTATGCAGCTGCAAAACGCAAACGATTATGAGGCGCTTCAATGGCTGAAACAATCGGCCGACCCTTATGATGTGGTACTTGAAGCCACAGGCGGCGCTTATTCGTACTATTCTCGGATTTCTGCAAACTCTGGTTTGACAACCGTTTTAGGCTGGGCCAATCACGAGCGACAATGGCGCGGTGACAGCACCGACCAAGTTGAAATTCGAGCCAGCGAAGTCAAAGAAATCTACAACACACGTGATTGGGATCGAGCCACCGCACTGCTCAACCATTATGATGTAAGCTATATCTACATCGGGGATTTAGAACGTGCAGATCATGATCCGCGCGGACTAGATAAATTTGCCAATAACCTTGAGGTCGCTTATGCCAACGATGGGGTCACAATCTATCGGTGGAAGTAAACGATGAAAATCAGCAGATAAAAACGAAAAAGGCCAAATGCGAATGACGCATTTGGCCTTTTTTGGTGTTTGTGTGCCTTAGATCAAATTACCAGTTTGGCGGTAGTACGTACTCCAACATTCGGCCATCTTCGGTAAACCAGCCACAAGGGCAATTCGCATTCGGGTTATCAACTTCAACCTCTACCGGCCGCATTGCCGCAGGTAAGAAAACGATTGAGTCCATTTCTGGCCCGATCTCTGGCGCTGCTACAAGAGCGGTTGGTTCAGCTGTATCAATCCCGGCCGAGCGCGAGCTGTCGCACATTGTGCCTGCGTCAGACGGAGACCAGCCTGCACCCACCGCACACAAGGGGATCTGAGTCAACCCAGGAGCGATACGAGTTACTTTCAGATAGTAAAAGGTTGTTGGTTTACGCTTACCCCCTACCTCTTCCACAAATGCGGTAGAGCAATTTCCATCGCTCATGCAGTCGTTGTATTCACTATCCAGAGCCAAAACTTCGAACCCCATAAACTTATACTGATCAGCTTTAAAAAGCTTCAAGTATTTTGAGTCCCCAGAGAAGTCTCGGTCAACCGCATGTAAATCAATCGGGATACCCGCCATGCTAATCCAGTCAACGGACAAATCGCGACTTACATCATTATTCCGGAAGCGATAGGTGCCTGAACCAGGAAACGGCTTGATCGCCTGCAAATCGGCACGGGTTGCGTACATATCTAGCTTTGTGGGTTCATACACCCACAGCGTGTAATTAGCTTCTTCCGGTGGAACTGTTTTGATTAGGTCATGACGGCCGGCCGTCCCGCCCCCCTTTACATCAACCATTTGGTCGTTAAACGGCCCAATCGCTCCAAAATTACCGGGGAAGTTTTGATAGTAATTTTTGAAGTCATGGCTAAATGTATCCACAACAGAGACAGAAATATGCTGCGTCATGGTGTGTTCAAAGGTCATTTCAAGGTTGCCGCCATCTGAGGCACCGTCACGAAAGAACATTTTACAACCCATGTTTGCAGGCATGATCAGACGCCCTTGGGAGTCAAACTGGATTTGATCCCCAACCATAACTATTTCTTGATACCGTGCAGGTCCATCAGACGATCCGCGATTTGGTTGAATATGTCCCACAGGGAAATATTGAATGTTAAAGAGTTTGTCTGTGATGTCGACCCCGTTCGACCGGATGCGAATACGTGACTCTGGCACAACGGTGGGCCATTGATCACGGATACCATCTTGACCGAGACAATATGCAAAGGGTCTTTCAACTGGCAGCATTCGTGCGGTCACAGTTACATTTTTCCCGTTTTTAGAACCAGAAACATATTGCACTGTGGCTTGACCCGGCTGGTAAACCAAGGGTGAGCCGGCCATCAAGCTGGGGTCCAAACCACCGCTAATTAGATCCACAACGCTTAACGGCCGGGGCTCAAGCCAGTTTGGGGCTTGTTGGCCAGACTCAGGCGCTTCAGGATCTGCGTTCGCACTTAACACGAACATGGCCGCTAACAAAATCAGGCTTGTAGGCAGCAGAATATATTTTTTCAAAAAAGAAGTCATAAAATCATCCATAGTTTTTCACTGTCAAAATCAGACAAAATAATTCTATCTTGATGTGTTGAACAGAAAAAGATTCTAGGTGAATCAATCTACCTATTCAGTCAACAAAATCTCACTTTTAGGCTATTCCTCACCGATTGTTTAGTTATGTAGGTGCCCAGAAACGCAAAAAAGCGCTTCTCAAACTTTAGAATCTAAGAAGCGCTTTTTTTATTTAATCAATTGCTTGAAGCAAATTAAGCCATATCCGTGGATGGCTGCAATCGCATCGCCTGCCTAAAAGAAATTAATTTACGAGAATTCTCATCCCACAAGGTCAAGAAAATGGAGTCAAGACTAGATGCGAGGGTTAGCTTAACAACCCGGCGGAAAATCTCATTGTCTTTGTGACACTGTTCAAGATAGTAGTTAGGAATTTTGGGGCTTAAATGATGGATGTGATGGAAACCGATATTGCCTGTGAACCATTGCATGATAAGGGGTAATTCATAGTAAGAACTCCCATGCATCGCGGCCAATGTGTAATCCCAATCATCGTTGTGCTCCCAATATGTGTCTTCAAATTGATGTTGCACATAGAACAGCCATGTTCCAAGTGTGGAAGCGATCCACCAAACAGGGAACCAAAGCCAGAATGTCTCAACCCATCCTAAAGTTAGCCCAGGAATGACGATCAAGGCGACCATGCCTAAGTTGGTAAACAAAATCGACATGTTGTTTGATTTGTTCCATTCGGCCGTCATCCCGTAGTGAAAACGTTGCAAAATCACAAATTGAATTGAAGGAGCAACGCCGAAAAGAAATAGTGGATTGCGAAAGATGCGATACGCCGCTTTTTTCCCAAATGACGCCTCTTTGTATTCATCAACGGTCAATGTCCAGATATCACCAATGCCTCGGTCATCTAAATCAGCATGATTTGCATGATGAATAGCATGGTTCCTGCGCCAAGGTTTGTACGGTGTCATGGTAAATATGCCGCAGATACCGCCAACGCGATCATTGATCTTCTGATCTTTGAAAAATGAGCCATGACCACAATCATGCTGAATTACAAAAATTCGCATGATGAAGCCAGAAGTTGGAATCGCCATAATCAACGATGCCCACAGGCCCAAATAGTTGTAAGCCAACGCCATCAATATCCAGCTAACAAGCAACCCACCAAATGAATTAATAATTTGCCAAGTGCCTAATTTAGCATTTGGTTTGGTGTATTTTTTGATCGCCTTTTGCCATCCTGCAAACTCTTCAACCGGTGCATGTTTAAATTCTGTCATTCTTTATTCCTGAAATTTAATTGGTATTCGTGGGTCTGTACTAAATCATCTATCCGCATGGGCCACCGGACCAATAGCTTAGTTGAAAACTAAAACTATTAAAATGGGAAAGGATGGTTAGGAAGACGGTTGATTATAGCTACCATTCTCTAAATGGATATTTTGCTCCCTTTAAAAAACACGCTTGTGAGGGGATGGTTACATGCAGTTAACTTTTAACTCATCTACCAGACTAAAACTGGGGCACAGGCAACAAAAAAGGCCACCCAAGGGTGACCTTTTTAGCGGAGCGAACAGGATTCGAACCTGCGTGTCCGTGAGGACTCTCGCTTTCCAAGCGAGTGCAATAGACCAACTATGCGATCGCTCCAAAGACGTGACTTTGTAACCACAAAACCAAGTATAAAAGATTTTGTGTAAAACGGAAATTATTTTACACAGCCCGATTTGGCTAATCGAGCAGATTGGTGCTTAGCTAACCAAGACCCAGCAAATCATTGATATCATCGATTGAGTCAAGCTTTTTAGCCTTCGCATTTCCTTTCATCTCTGCATAAAACTCTTCATCGTAACGGCGTGACTTAATCGGGATCGGCATCTTAACTCCCCAACCAAGCAGCAGCACTTCTTGCTTCTCTTGCAGGCGAGCCAACATGCCGCGCAGTTGATCCCGGCCGGCAAGCCCGGTCAACACCGCTCGAATGTCATCTTCGTCCCCTAACCAGCCGGTAATTCGGGTTCCTAACTGGGACATAATTTCATCATCGATGCCGGACGGCCGCTGGTCAACCACAAGCAGAGTCACAAAATATTTGCGAAGCTCGCGCGCAATCGTGCCAAACGCCGTTTGTGAAGCCAAATGAGGGCTAAGCAATTTGTGCGCCTCTTCAATCGCAATCACAATCGGTTTTGGATTAGGAGTACGATTGGTTTTAGCTGCGTCTGTCATCTCGACCCATTGGTTACGAATTCGGCGGGTTAAGATGTTCGAAACCAGCAGATAATCAAGATCATTATCGTGTTCACCAAACGACAAAATCACATGTCGGCCGTTCTCGAGCTGATTAACAATCGCGGCCACCGCATCACCGGCCGGCTTTTCAACCACATACGGCCGGTCTGTTAGCTGTTGCAACCGGCCGTGCAAAGTTCGGGCCGCAATTTCATTGATGTTTTGCTCACGCGCCCAATACTCAACAGATCCCGGAGCCGGAACCATCTTCCCTTTATCATTCTCTTCAGTCAGTCCAGGAGTCAACGCCATATACTCTTTAAGCCAGTCACTGCCAAAGGCGCGAATCAAGCCTGACAAAACGACCGAAGCCACATCTGTCAGCTTGAGGGCAGAGGCAAGCAGAGCCAAATCCTCTGACGTAAAATCTTTATACCCGATCTCGAGCGTAAAATCGGGAGAATTTCCTCGAACCCGAGCGCCAGCGCCTAATCCAGCTACCTGTACTTTGCTGCCAAACAACGACTTTAGCCCCAAAACGGTGATGTCATTATCAGAATCTAAATCGTCGTAGGCGTACTCGTTGTGCATATCAAACACAAGAGCCCCAGCCACATCCTCTTTCATCATGCCAGCCAGCACAATACGGGTTAAGAAGCTCTTTCCGGTACCTGTTGCCCCAAAAATACCGCTGGAGCGCTTGACCAGTTTGCCCAAATCAATGCGCACAGGATGCCCCTGCTCGATCGTTTCACCTAAGGCCAGCATCCCTTTACCCGCTTTGCCAAAGATCTCTGCGACGTCTCCTTCATCAGCCAACCGGACGGGAGAATGATGACTGGGGACGGTTTTAACCGGTTTGGGTCCCGATTGCTCTAACCCCTTTTCAACCCGCTCTTGCCAATCTAAAAACTCACTGTCGTCTTCCGGCCCAAGATCTAACATGAGCGTGGCATAGACTTCTAGGGTTGTGAACAAAGTCCGGCCGAGTAGGGCTGAACGCACGGCCGGTGCAAGTCGATCACTTTGCTCATCTGCAAAACGGGGGTCTGTTGCACCCAATTGCAAATTGGTAACCAAGCCAAAAAATCGCCATCGGCCGCTGTCACAAACGACAAAACTCCCTTCCTGCACTTCATGTGCCGGTACGGTTAAACGAACTTTAAATCCCTCCCGAAGTCCGCCACCAACGATGTATCCAATTGATTGTTCCATAATGTTTTTGATGTTGTTAGAGATTTAGATCTGGCAGCGACGCGCTCAACCCTTCAAGCGTTGGCATAAGCATGTCATAGTTCCCACGCAGTAGTTCAATCACTTCCCGCACGGCCGACATCGCCCAAGGGCGGTCGTTTCCACGCCGAGCAAACACATCTAAAATGTGAGCTTGCAACAGCTGATCGGCCGGAATTTTGGTCGAGCTATTATTTTGAATCAGGCGCAAATAGTTGAGCTCTGCGGTAAACGCCCGAATCTCATCGTCAGTACATAAACGGACTGGGTCGAGGTTCAAGGGAGGGCGAGGCGGCAACCCTTGGCGCACGTCTCCATTTGATAAGTAACCAATGGTCAATATGCTCATTTCTAATGGCAACAGCCGGTTTTGCCGCTGATCCTCGATAATCTCCGGCCGAGGATCCTCAGTCATCACCAAACGCTGAATCAGCTGATCATCGTTGATGTGCATGTCATAAATCAGGCCAAATATCGACTCCCGATTACCGATAGGCTCTGCAATCACCAAACAGCCAAAGGCCGGGGCTTCTAACTGATTAACCCGCGAACCAACCGAAAATCCGGCCGTTGATGCTCTTAATACTCTTCCAATTTCTGTCATAGTTTTTGTGTTGGTGTTATTGATTTGGGTTAAACACCCCAGACTCGCAACCAATGCTAATAAATATTAAAAGTTGAAGATTAAAATTAGGAACATTTATAAAATTCCCGATCCTAAAAAGATTATTCACACAGTCTGTAGAATGATTTCTATCAACATTCATTAACACAAGTGTTCTATTTTTATCAGATGCGATGGCAGAAGTCGAATTTTTCCAACTTAATGCATGTCCTGTAAGTAACCTAAGCCATACAGCTTAATGCAAGATCAACCGCAGAGGACAAGTGAATATTTCTTGATAGCTACAAGGTACCATCTAAAATAATACCAATTTCCTTAATCTTTGGGTTCACCGTTGGTCATAGTTATGTTCATTGGTAAACTCAACAAGCTTGCGACTCAAACACAAGAAAGGTCCAACCAAAATATCCCTATCTCGCCCAGTCAAGCACAACATGGGCAAAGGTGAGATGGTTAATCAATTCGTAAAATTTTGCTTCAAGTAAATGCTCTCACAAAAAACTTCCAGTCTTTTTGTGTTCTAAATAATGTGTCCCTCACTCTGGGGCGAAATCAAATTCTAGGCATTCTAGGGCCAAACGGAGCTGGGAAAACAACGCTTTTGCGCGTGTTAACCGGCATCTTGCCACCCAACTCTGGCGAAATTGTGCCGCTAGCAGGTCAGTGGCCCAAAATCGGCTTTAAACCGGAACGCCTGCACTTTCCAGAACGGATGAAGGTACGCCAGTATCTCACCATGATGGCCTCGATGAGCGGATACAGCCGCAGGGAAACCCCGGCCGCAGTTGATCAAATTTTACAATTAGTTGGGATGACCTCTGCCCAGAACCACAAAATCAGCAAATGTTCAAAAGGGATGCGGCAGCGCATCGGCCTGGCCCAAGCTCTGCTGGGTGATCCTGACCTATTGATTCTTGATGAGCCAGGTGATGGTCTAGACCCGATTGGGCAGCAGGAAATGCGGGCGATTTTGCAGATGTTGCGCGAGCAAGGCAAAACTATTTTGATGTGCACTCATCGTTTAAATGATGTCAAGGCACTCTGCACAGACATCGCCATCATGTCACGGGGTGAAATCGTCTACACATCTTCACTCTCCAAAGTCACCGAGTCCTCTGGCAACACTCAAATTATTTGTGACGGAAATTTAGACACGATCCGCTCGTTGCTTGAATCGCTTAATCCCGGAATCAAAGTAATCGAAAATCGTGTTGAGCTGGCCCAAGAAGCCCTATCTTTGCGTCGGGACGTTTTGCGCCTGCTGCTTTCAGCCGGGCATGATGTATTGAGAATAGAACGGCCGGAAGCATCATTAAATGATATTTACGCCAAAATGATTCGCCAATGATCCAACGCATAACGACACTAACGAATTACCTGTTCTACCGGTTAATCAATTCAATGTCCCTTGGGTTTTATCTCTTGGGTGCATTTGCATTCTATTGGCTCACATTCATGCAGCGCACGCCTGAACCTGAGTACTTTATTTTGGTGATCGGGTTCTTTGGCCTCTTAATCTCGTTTTTCTCCACCCTTTCTGTCGCCTCAATGGCCAATGAGTCAAAAAGTTACCCGCTTTTTATTCGGCTTAGCAGTCGCATAGAATTCCTTATCGCCCTCATCACAACCTCACTCCTGTTCACCCTCATCCTTCAGCTGCTGTTTGCACTGTTGGTTTTGCTCAGGAACGATCCAGAGTTAACGCTGGGGCGGGTGTTAGAAATCCCCCCTCTTTGGCTATCGATCAATATTTTAGCCTCTGTCGTTGCCCTACAAGCCTCGGATTTTATTTCTTATGGTTGGTCACGCGTTTGCATTTTCGGGCTCTTGGCCCTTGCTTTGGTGATGGGTGATAACGATGGCGCCACCCTTGAATGGTTGGCCGATATTTTTCGAAATATAGCCAATCAGTCGGCCGCCAGTGGAACTGCTCAGATTCAGTTTAGCCAGGCTTTAAACGCAAGTGCCGACTTTTTGACTGGCGATTTTATGGGATCGGTAGGCTCGATATTTAATGGGCTATTTTGGCCATTCAGAGCCATTATTGATGGGGTTCTAAATGGTTACTTTTCGTCCACTCAAGCATGGGCTCCCGCACTGCTGCTAATTTTCGCCTCCATTTTATTTTTGCTGGCGGCCGATTTTTTCAGCTCACGCGACATGATTTTGAGAGAGGATTAAGATCGGATTGTCAAAATTAAGCAATATCCGGTTGCGTTCCGCTCTATCATCTGCAAAAATTCTGACAGTATAGGCATTTCAATTCATTGATTGCATTATTAATTTTAATTCGGGCGCCGATTGCAGGTAAGTTTAGGAGATATTAAATATGACAACAGTAACAGAAATTTTTGAAGCAATGGCTACCCAGGTTGAATCTGATCGTTTAGACGGAATCGATGTCGTCATCGGCTGGGCTCTGTCAGGGGACGAAGCAACAGAAAAAACAATGAGCATCGCTGACGGTGCGCTCAACGTTGTAGATGGCTTGAACGATGATGCCAACGCAACCATCTCAATGGATTCGGAAGATTTCAAAGCGATGATGAGCGGAGAACTAAACCCGATGATGGCTTTCATGGGCGGCAAAGTAAAAATCGACGGTGATATGTCGGCCGTGATGAAAATTCAAGGGTTGATGGGCTAATCGCCCCCAAACTAAATTTAAAAGCCTCTGATTTTTTGATCAGGGGCTTTTTTTTTGCATCCACAATGCCTCTCACCCTAACCCAGCCAATTGATTAAGGAAAAAATAAATCTTAGGCTCGATCGCTTTTCCATTTGAGCTATTGGGAATATGCTTAGAGTAGCCATGTTTGGGAAAAAAGCACCATTATTCATTCTCACGTTCTTAATCCCACTCTTGGTGAGTCTTGGGCTTTCAGGTTGCCAAGAACCGGCACAAACCGAACCCATTCCCGAGCTTAACAGCACGGCACAACCGGTAGCTGAAAATCAAGCTGAACAAATATCTGGCACCACCGTTCCTGCCACACTGCCTCCTCCGCCTACTGTAGCCATATCACCAACACCGACCCTTTCCCCAACCCCGTTTATCATTCAAAACCCGTCGCTCCCTTGCGGGCAATCTTTGCCCCTAATTGTGCCTGACAAGGTCACAAATTTTGACTGGGAGCTGCCCCCCATCACTCAGGAGCTGGTTCCAAGAAACGCGCTCCCAGCAATCGAGTATCTATACGCAAATCCAAACGATGTCAGCGTTGTGGTATTCCAGGTAGACTATGAAGGGATCGGCTATTACCACAACGCAGATGCTCCGATGCCACTGGCGTCTGTCAATAAAATTATCCATCTGGTCGCTTGGGCCAAAGCGGTGGAAGAGGGTGAATTTGATCCCAACACCATTGTGAGTCGCGAAGAGCTAAATCGCTGGTATTTGCCTGGCTCAGATTTAGGCGCACACCTAGATGCATTGGAAGAGTTTGAGGGGCGTGAGCTGACACAAGATGATGTGGCGTGGATGATGATCCGGCACAGTTCAAATGCGGCGGCCGATTATTTTCATGATCTGTTGGGGCAGGAGCGCGTTGAACAGGTAACAACGGAACTTGGATTTTCAAACCATACCGCCCCATGCACATGGATGGGTAAGTTCTTGACGGTCAGCACTTTGGGCAACCCGGAACTCCAGCAGTTGGGAGACAACCCGGCCGCTTACGGAGCGATGATTAGCGACCGGCAGGATCGGTTCATGCAGGACCCTGTATTTCGCCAAATTGGTGAAAATAGCTGGCGGCGTGGTGCTCAGCCTTCGTTTAGCAAAGAGGCTGATTTTACCGAGGTTTTTGATACCAAAGGGAGCGCTCTGGACTACAGCAGGCTGATGGCACAGCTAATTCAGGATGAAATCGGCACACCTGCCACTAGCAGGCTCATTCGGAGCCACTTAGAATGGCCCATCGTTGAGTTCCCATCAAACCAGACCCGATATAACACAGTGGGGTACAAAAATGGAACGCTGCCCGGTGTTTTGACCACGCTGTATTATGCTGAGCCATATTGGTCAGACCGGCCGATTGTAGTCGCATTGTTTTACAGAAATCTTCCCCAAAACACCTATCGGCGCTGGCGGCGCGAATTCCCCCATGACGCACTGGCCCACTGGCTCATGACCAATCCACGAGGGATCCACATTATGCACGTCTTGCGAGATGCGGCCGAAAATTGACTCGAGGCGGTAAAGACAAGCCCTGTGACTGGGATGAGATTATCGCCTAATCCACACAGACCACGTAAAAATAGCGCACCCAATCAGTATCAAACTCCCCATCGCCTGAAAAGTGACTTCATACCCGGCAAACGCGATCAGAAAACCGGCCATAATCGGGCCGATAATCTTGCTCCCGTTTTGCAACGTGCCTAAAAAGCCGATCCCAACCCCCGTGCTGCCTGCATGAATCTGATCCGCCACCAACGCGGTGGATGCCGGGATAATGAGTGCCTCGGCCAAACCAAGCAGCATGGCCGCACCGAAAAACACGGCAAAATTAGCTGAAAACGTGAGCATGAACAAAGCGAGTGCCAATCCCAAGGCGGCCACACTTATCACGCGCAACGGGCCAAAGCGATCCCCCATCCAGCTTAAAGATGGCTTGGCCGCCATGGTTACACCTTGCTGAACCGTAAAAAACAATCCCGCTTCAAGCGCGTTCCGGCCGACGCTGAGCGCATAAATGGGCAAAAAGGCTTTGGCCGTGTAGGTCACCATATTGTTGACCGCCTCAAAACTACCGGCCAACCAAACGGCCGGAGTCATGGTCGCCACACTTACCCCCTGCTTCAACTGGCCCCAAAACGAGGTCTGTTTCGCAAGCAAACGATCTCTTCCCCCCAAGTTTTCGGGCAAAAGCAAGAGTGGCAGCAGTGAGAAAAAGCTGAGCAAACCGATAATGGTAAATATCTCTACCGGTGCCATCGTGAGCAACAAAATCCCCGCCAAGGCTGGCCCCAAAATGTACCCACCGGTCCGGCCGAGGCTGAACAGCCCGACCCGTGCAGAGCGATTTTCGGCCGAAAGCTCAACCACAAGCGCCATGCTTACCGGCCCGTAGATGGCTGTGGCAAACCCATGAATGAGCCGGATGGCGACCAGCTGCTCGGGCGTGGTCACAAAGCGATAGACAAACGGAATTCCGATAAAAAATAACGTTCCTATCAAAAGCCATACTTTACGGCCGTGACGATCCGATAAGAGGCCGATCAGCGGTTTAAAAACCAATCCGGTCATAGTTGAGACCGATGCGATAAATCCCAAATAAATTTCGTCAGCCCCCAATGTCGCTGCATAAATAGGCAATAACGGGGTTTTTCCCATTTGATAGGCGGTTCTTGCGATAAAATCTGCCAGAGTTAAAAGTAAAAGCTGAAAATTTGCAGGAAGCGGTATCGTCTGTTCTTTAGAAAAAATCGGAGGGGATGGTTTGTTAAATTCAGATTGATTTATCATGCTTCAACCAATTTTCGACCAAATTTCCAGTTAAGCAACCTAAAATCAGATACAATCAAACAATGCACATATTGAACATCGACGGACTTCCACCACGAACATCAAAAGGGGAGCTGATGCGCCTTTTGATCGAGGATGGCAATTTACGCAAACACTACATCGGCCGGATTGTGACCAAGGGGCATGGGGCTACGATCGAGGTTACTGGTGGGGACATCAGCCAGTTGGTTACCCTTTTGGATGGCAACTTAGTCGGCACACGGCAAATCCGGGTATGGACCGATGCGCAAATCGGGTCAGACGACCATTTTGACCAACTGCTCAACTGGTTGGCTCTTGAAGCGACCGCAGAAAGCAACAATGTGCAGCGCAATATCGGCTCAGGCAACAGGCTTGCGCTCGAAAAATCTATTCGCAACTTAACCCTCCGCAGCGAAGATGTGGGGTTGGGTGGAAAAATATTGGTCAAATTAGGACCACGCAATGAATCAAAACCGCTCCCATGGAGCCGTCTGACATCTGGTGTACCGGTAGTCTTGAGCGAAGAAAAACCGGAAAAGGATCAATCACCTCAGCTATGGCGGGGGCTGATTAGCCGCATTAGCAAAGAATCGGTTGAAATCGCCCTTAATCGCATTCCTGAAAGTGAAAGCCCCACATTTAGGATTGATGCGGCCGATGACGAAGTCGGCCGGGAACGGATGAAACGGGCCTTGAGTCGAGCCATCAGCGCAAAAAATGACCGGCTGGCCGACCTGCGAGATGTGCTACTGGGCAAAGCGGAACCAACTTTTTATCGAGATACACCTGACAAACAGCTATTTGATGAGTTGACTGACGGGCTAAATGCGGCCCAAAAAATATCGGTCAAACATGCCCTCTCAGCCTCTGACGCAGCAGTCATCCATGGCCCACCAGGGACGGGAAAAACAACGACGGTCACCGCTTTGATTACGGCCGCAGTTGCCCAACGTGAAAAAGTGTTGGCCTGTGCCCCTAGCAATCTGGCCGTAGACAATATCGCAGAGCGGCTGTTGGCCAATAAAATCAACATTGTGCGGATCGGCCATCCGATTAAAATTTTAGAATCTCTACATGCGGTCACTTTAGATGCCTTGGTCGAGAAAAACGGGGATTATCAGCTGGCGAAAAAATTGCGTCGGGATGCAAACGGATTGCAGGCTGACGCCGGCCGTTGGAAACGGGCCAAGCCGGAAAAGGGTGAAAAAGCGGCGATGCGGCGTGAAGCACGTGAAATGCTGGACGAAGCACGCAAACTTGAAAGCATGGCGGTTGAGCAGGTTTTAAACGGTGCTCAGGTCATCTTGTCAACCCTAACAGGCATCGACAGTGCTATTTTCGGGCAGCGGCAATTTGATCTGTGCGTGATTGATGAGGCGGGGCAAGCAACAGAACCGGCCTCTTGGATCCCTCTGGTTCGGTCAAATCGAGTTGTGCTGGCGGGCGACCATCAACAGTTGCCCCCAACTATTTTGTCGAACGAAGCTCGACGTGCTGGGTTTGGGGTTAGTTTGCAGGAGCGCATGGTGCAGATGGATGAAGGGGGAAGCAGTTTGTTAAGCAAACCGTTCGCCAAACGGTTAGACGTTCAGTATCGCATGCACCGGGACATCATGGATTTTAGTTCGGGCGAGTTCTATGAAGGCACACTGCTGGCAGATCGATCGGTTGCGGGCCATCTGCTTTCCGATCTGGATGGGGTTAGCCACACCGATTTAACCGGCTCGCCCGTTACGATGATCGACACGGCCGGAGCAAGCTACGACGAGGAGTGGGACAAGAACACTCGCAGCCGCAAAAACGAACAGGAAGCGGAGCTGGCGATTAAAAAAGCGTCCGCCTTGATCGAAGCCGGACTCCCAGCATCTGATATCGCCATCATTACCCCTTATTCGGCCCAAGTTAGCCTGCTACGTGACAGATTGGCGGCAGAAGGGCTCAATTCAATCGACTTGGGGTCGGTAGATGGGTTTCAGGGGCGGGAGAAAGAAGCGGTGATTATTTCGCTGGTACGGTCTAATCCTGATGGAGAAATCGGCTTTTTAGCTGAGCAAAGGCGTTTAAACGTTGCTCTGACCCGAGCTAGGCGCAAGCTGATTATCATCGGGGACAGCGCGACGATTACGGCCGATGAGTTTTTCGGGCGGATGTTAAGCTGGGTCGAAAAAGTCGGTGGCTACAAAAGTGTTTGGGAAGAGATGTAAAAAAGGGGTGTGTCGGTCGTTGGTTATTTCACACAACTCATTAAACAGATACAATTTACCGTTATGAATCGAAAATCTAACTCAAGAAAAGTCTGGTCTAGCGACGGCGGCCGATTATGTGCAAGCTGTGGCAAGCCAAAAGCTCAATGTGAGTGCTGGGAGAAACAGTCTCAAAAAATCGACCGCTCCGGTGATGGAATTATTCGTGTCAGCCGTGAAACAAAAGGGCGCAAAGGCAAAGGGGTCACAATTATTTCTGGTCTACAAATGACTGAAAAGGATCTTAAAGCTTTGGCTAAAGAGCTAAAAAAGAAGTGTGGGACAGGCGGCACAGTCAGCGATGGCAAAATTGAGATTCAAGGGGATCAGCGAGATAAATTGGTGGAACTGCTTACAAAAAAAGGGATGACGGTTAAAAGAGTGGGTGGATAAATCCACACACCGTACCGATTGCCAAATTTGCAACCCGGTCATTTTGTTTCAAATCGGTTAAATCCGGGATCTTGGCTTACAATTTTCCTGACGAAAAACCGGTCAAAAATCGCCATTTTTGCCAATTCTACTCGAGGGAATAGTACTCAATTCCTATAGTGCAGGTTTCAACCCAACTGTAAACTTTTTTACAACTTTTAAAACCTGTGCTCACCAGCCCATGCAATAGCCATCCCCCCACAGCACAAAAACTAAATACCAAACTATATTTTGTTCTAGCAACACGTTTTTGCGCTGCCGAACATTAAAATTTTACCCATTCAAAAAGGTGGATCTTATGTCAAGTTCTATTTCTATACAGGTTTACAAACCAAATAATTCAACGTCGTTAGGGCAAATTTACGCGACCGGAGAAAGCCAAGATCAATATGGTCGGAGCCGGGGGCGGATCACGTCTCAAGGTGTCCTGCAGGATCATCGCGGTGAAGTGCTAGGCACGATCTATCGCAATGGTCAATTTGAAACCAATACGGGGCAAAAAGGAATGGTCTATATCTCGCAAGCCGGTGCCATAACCCTTGGAGCAAATCTTATCGGCCGCATAGAAGTCGGCTGGGGGATGAATATTCCTCAATTTTGCCTTGCTTATGCAGCAGTGTTTTTGATTACGATAGGATAAAAATTTGCCGGTGCAGGTCAGCCTACCTCCTCGTGATTTGCTGATCTGCACTCAACCCTGAAGTCTTGTTTAATGGGGTCCCTACACAATAGTGAGCCAAAGCCTGCGACAAAGTGAGCGTTTCTTAAATAATAGGTTCAAATTTTCTTAAGAAATCCGGTGGGGTTCTTCTTCCCTCAATTCTAGTCTGCTATACTTCTCGACGATAAAATGTCTAACCTTTCACGAATAAAAGCCGGTTCAATTCGCTGGTTTTTGCGCTTTAGTTTCGGCCGGTTTTTGATGCGTACAGCCATCTCTGTTGTCGTACCCAAGAAACGGATCGGAGTAAATGTGGTTTGCTTAGACTCTGAAAAACATATTTTGCTTTTAAAACATGTTTTTCACCCGCTAGCGCCGTGGGGTTTACCCGGTGGCTGGATGGATAGAAACGAGTCTCCGGCCGAATGCGCACTTAGAGAACTAAGAGAAGAAACAGGAATTGATTTCGCAACTGAAGGGGAAGTCATTCAAATATCACGGAACAGCGGACCAGAGCATATCAACATCGTCTACTTGGCCCATGTAGACACGGCCAAACCGACAACTCAAGTGGATGGTGTAGAAATTACGGAAAGTCGCTGGATAACACCAGCAGAGGCACCGGATCTTCTAACAAAAGAAACCGTTCTAGCTATCGAAAAAGCTTGGGCTTCTCACCAAATACCATTTAACTATCCAGAACATCAGACTGTCTACTCTTCTTTTTAGATTAAGGCAGAGTAGATCGTTTAGACCAAAATGAATCGTAGAAACGACCCTAATGGGGTCCAATGGCTTCTAACATTTGGCGTCCTCTTTATTGGAGGGCTAATCATCTATTTTTTGATCCAATACAGCAATGTTCGCGCGTTTATGCCGGTTGGGCTTGAAGTCGCGGGGATTAACGTGGGTGGATTAGATTCTGAGGGGGTTCGTGCTAGGCTAAATGAGCGCTATTTGTCTGCCCCAATTACAGTATTGCACGGGGATGAACGGATTGAGCTTAGCCCAGAACGAGATGCTGATTTTCAGCTAGATTTTGAGCGGATGATCAGTGAAGCGGAAAGCCGTCGGGATAATCAGGATTACTGGTCAGGATTTTGGAATTATATTTGGGGCAGAGCTGGAAATGTAGAGCCGGTTGAACTAAAAGCGACCCATGACCGAACGGCCCTACGTCTGTCGCTCCAGCAGATTACAAGCGTTTATGACCTGTTAGCGCAACCGCCACAGCCTGTACCCGCAACGCTCAGCTTTTTATACGGTGAAGTTGGCCGCAAAACCAACATTGAAAAAAGTTTAACCAACGTAGAAAATGCACTGTACCGGCCGACCAATCGTGAATCGACTTTGGTTGTGGAAGAAGATCCGCCCCCCCGCCCCAATATCAATCTGCTTGGTTCCCTAATCGTTAACCATCTTCAATCATTTGAAGGGGTTTACAGCGTCATCATTTTAGACCTTGAATCGGGCGATGAGTTCAGCGTCAATGCCAATATCCCGATGTCCGGCATGAGCTTAATCAAAGTCCCAATTGTCTTAGAAACGATGCGTAATCTGGATCAAGAACCGAATGGGCTGTACCAAAATCTACTCGATGATGCGCTACTGGGTTCTGGAAATTCAAGCAGCAACGAGCTACTAACATTTATTGCGGGTGAAGAAGATGCCTATGCAGGGGTTGATCGGGTAACACAGACAATGCAGGACATTGGATTGGTGAACACCTTTATCGTGACCCCATTTGATGAAGAGCCACGCCGAAACAAACAATCTTTTGAAACACCCGCCAATTCGGCCGAGGGTCAGTCAACGCTACCTGACCTAAACACGCAAACTACCGCGGCCGATTTAGCCAATCTATACAACATGATTTACGACTGCGCCCTGACCGGCGGTGGAACGCTAAAAGCGGTTTACGGGAGCAATTTCACCCAGTCTGAGTGCTTGTACATTTTAGAGACGTTGGCTCAAAACAAAATCGGTAGTTTGTTGGAAGAAGGTATCCCGCCTGAAACCACGTTGGCGCACAAACATGGTTGGGTCAGCGACACCCACGCAGACGGCGGCGTTGTATTTACCGAAAACGGCGATTACATTATCGTCGTGATGATGTATGCGGATGATTGGCTAGAGTGGACAGAGAGCTCCCCTCTGATTGCTGATATTTCGCGAGCCACTTACAACTATTTCAATTTCGACACACCATGGTTAGGCACCCAAGGAGTTTCTGGCCAATGAGTCAAAAACAGCCCTCGTTTTACTCCAAACGCAGATTTCCGATGGCTGCGATTATGACCGTTTTGCGCCAGCTGCTTGGCTTGGCGGCCGTCATTGGCCTGCTGTGGTTCGTGGGGAATGAGGTTTGGGGCTATTTAAAAGTTAGAGACGATTTTCCAAAAGGGAGCTTTATCGCCGGTGTTGAAGTTGGTAATCTTGGCTTAATCGCGGCCGAAGAACGGGTCTTGGCCCAATACTCAAAACCGATTCTGGTCAGGCACAACGATCAAGCGGTAGAGATATTACCTGCTGACGCCGGATTTATGATGAACCTTGATCAAATGCTTGAAGAGGCCAATGTTGAGCTACACGAGACGCCTCATTGGAAGCGCTTTTTGCACAATTTTTCAAACAAATATCTTCCGGGGGTCGTTCAGCCCGATTTGGGTCAAATTGATATTGCATTGCGAGCACAGGTTGACCAGGAAATGTTGGCAACTGTGATGGTCTATTTGGGGAACTTAATTGATCGGCCGGCCACATCCCCCATTCTTCTAACCGATTCAGGTGGAACAGTTGAAGAAGGAAGTCCCGGCTTTTCGATTGATGTTGAGCCTAGCCAGCAAAAAATTAACGATGCGCTTTTCCAGCCTTACGATCGAACCATCATTCTAGAAATTGTGGAGGAAGAAGCACCGGCTCTGGATCTTAGCTACCTAGAAACGGTGCTTATCCAGCAGCTAGAAATATTCGATGGGACAGGCAGCCTTTATATCTTAGACCTAGATTCGGGAGAAGAGATTCGAATCAACTCGGAAGCTGCGATCTCCGGGCTAAGCGTGGTCAAAATAGCGATCATGCTTGAAACTCTGCGAGCGGTTGATGGGCCGCTCGATTTTGACACAGTCAAACTGCTCGAAGAAACCGCCATTAATTCAGGCAATTACAGCGCCAATCTGCTGTTAGACATTGTCGCAGGTGAGAATAACGCTTATTTAGGCGTTGATGTTTTGACCGAGTCGATGGGTCGTTTGGGGCTGAACAACACATTTATTGTTACCCCATATGAAGAGCCACCTCGTGCAGTCAAACCGACGCTAGCGACGGCCGCCAACACCAATCCCACGATTGATTTTGACCCGGACCCAGCGATGCAAACCACCGCTTCAGAAATTGGGCAGCTGTTAGGCATGATCTACGACTGTTCGCAAGGGGGCGGCACACTCATCGCAGTTTACGGAGGAGCGGTCAGCCCAGATGAATGCCAATACTTAATCGAGCTAATGGCTCGCAACGAAGAGGGGAATCTAATCCGTTTTGGTGTGCCAGAGGACGTAACGGTTGCCCATAAACACGGTTGGGCGTTTAACACACACGGAGACGCCGGAATCATTCTGTCTGAAGGCGGCAACTATGTCATCTCCCAATATCTGCATCAAGATACTGATTGGCTCCCAGCTAACATTAGCTTCCCGATTTTAAGAGAGCTTTCAAGAACAACGTACAATTACTTTAATGCCGAAAACCCGTATGTGGATCATAAACGGGCCCAAAAAGCGGCCGGGATTTACGCAGCACAACTTGCAATAGAATCGGCCGAACAACGCTACAGGGCCGGGGAATAAAAAAAGACCGATGTTTGATCGGTCTTTTTAAAGCAGATTAGTTGAACTTATTTTAAATGCTAAAAGTTTTGAGGGATTCTGTTCCAGTGTCGAATAACGCCTATCCAGAGCACAGTTAAAGCGACCAAAACAAAAAAGATAAAGACAATTCCGGCCGTTGAAACAGGGTCACGGATTTCAGTACCTGTATAAACCAGTTTGACAGCTGTTGGAACCCGTTCATCATTTCCATCCTCTACAGAAAGATTGTCCGGGCATCCATCCCCTTCAGCGAGGATGATTTCACCTGTTTCTGAATCAGTATCGGGTTCACAGATAACTTGTTGAACAAGTAGTGACGATTGGCTGTTTAAATGAAGGGCTTGAGGTCCGGCGTCAGCGGTTAAGATTTGGCCCGAGAAATAAACCCCGAGGCTTAAAATCATGATGATGTATAAAATCCACTGTTTCATATGATAAGACCTGATAAAAATTTATAAATAAAAATAACGGTCACACGTCTACTTAGTAGAACGTTTAAATCTGAATTTTTGATGAATTTTCGGAGAACATTAATCAAACGCTAATATTCAGACTGTTTTGTTGTAGTTATTCAACACAAGTGTACAACCACGAACTTAAGATTACCGTTGATTTGATAGGTAGACAGTACTAATTTCCCATGATTCCCATACGCTACCCTGCTCAAAAGGCGGTCTATAAGAAGCGTTTAAACGGGAACACGCAAATTTAAGAATCTAATGCGGCCGTTAACAAAGTCTTCCCTATACGCTCAGCTTGCTCAATAGAGTCAACATCCTCAAGTACAACGACTACTACAAAACGTGGATTTAAAGCTGGGGCAACCCCCACATACCAGCTATTTAGCTGATTAGGTCCGGCCTCAACCTCAATTGCATAACCCGCAACTCGATCATCTACCGACAGTAGCTCTAAGGCGAGTTGGGCTGAATTCTGGCTGAGAATTGGTTGAGTAGGCACCTCTAAACTTTCGGCCAAATTGGCAGACTCCCAAGCCATCCAATCCCCATCTTGGTTGATGCCTGAAACAATCTGAGCTGGGATCCCCTGCCCCCCATTTGCAAGTGTGACCAGTGCATTTGCTATCTGAATCGGTGTAACAAGCAACGCTTCATCCCCAGCGATCGCCTGCGTTAAGTTTCCCGGCCGACTGTTGGTTGGCTCAGCCTGAACCATCGGGATCGAGCCAACAATGCGGTTAAAGCCAAAGCTGTCCCAAAACTCTAACACGTCGGCCGAACGCCAATCTTGAAACAAACGCAGGGTTTCTTCCCCATTTTGCAGGGCATCTTCAGGGATTGTGTTTGCCGTCAAATTCGCTTGATCAGTGCCCCAAGCGATCAAAAACGGTAGCAAAATTCGGCCGGGCTGATAGTTATTTTGTAGCGCACGATTTACCAGCGGAGCGGAATCATCTTGCAACAAAGCATCAAAATTTTCATCTAATTGATTGGGATCAAATGTAGGAGTGCTGGCCAAGCCACGCACCGCTCCTTCGGCCGTAGTCATGAGCACAACGGCCCCAGCGTGCTCACCAAGCGCCTGCATACTTTGCTCCTGCAGAGCGGAGTCTATGGTTAAGCGCACGTCGCTCCCGATTTGCGGCCGGTTCAGCGCAACTTGAGGCCATAGCTCCTCAAATTCATCACTGTCACCACGCAAAATAGGGTCCAGCCCTTCTTCAATTGCAGAGCTACCAAATCTCAGGCTCGTGTACCCCACAACAGGAGCGGCCGATAGATTAACCACCTCCCGCTGTTGGCGTGCTACGGTTCCTGTGTTCTGGGCTAGCAATTCCCCATTCCGATCATAAATAGCCCCGCGCTGGATGCGAAGCTCAGCTTCGACTCGCCGTGGGTTATCCTCACGTTGAGCCAGCCAATCAGCTTGTACGCTGCCCCACCAAAACATGCCCAGCAGCAAAATCGCCAAACCGGTCACAAAAGTTCCGTTTAAACGGCGTAGCCTGTGCGCCACATTCGGCGATATTTTTGATACTTCACGCCCTTGTTTCACAACCAACGGAGATATCCATAACAACACGCCAACCATCAGGCTGAGCACCATCATCGAGCTACCCCCATAGCTAACAAACGGCAGTGTAACACCGGTAATGGGCAACAGTTTGGCAACGCCACCCACAATCATAATCGTTTGGGTACCAATTAAAATCGTGATTCCAGCGGCTAAATATCTAAAAAATGGGTGATTAACGTGGATGGCGATCTTAAAACCGCGCCAAATTAGAACGGCGAAACAGGTGAGCACAACAAAGCTCCCGATCATTCCCCATTCTTCAGCAATCGCTGCCAATGCATAATCCGAATGCACAACGGGAATATAAATGGGAAACCCTTCGCCGATCCCGCTCCCCATCACCCCGCCAGCCCCAATCGCATATAACGCCTGAACAATTTGGAATGCACGATCAGAAGCGTCTGGCCACGGATTAACCACCGCTTCCATACGTAACGCAACCCGATCATAAAGCTGGGTCGCGATAATCGCAGCGATGACGAGCAAACCGATCCCGCCTACCACATACCAGCGTTCACCCGTAGACAGGTAAATCAGAGCCATGAAGCTAAAAAAGAGAAGTGTCGCCGCCCCCAAGTCTTGCTGTAACACAAGCAGAGACATTGAAAAAAGCCACATCGCTGCCAAGGGGCCCAGCCATGCGATCTCGAAAATAGATGGTTTGGTTTGTCCAAATTCAACCTTTCGCTGCCGTTGGCTAAAAAAGCCGGCCGCAAAAACGACAAAAAGCAGCTTCAAAAGCTCTGAAGGTTGGAAAAATATTGGCAAAAACGGGATTTTTAACCAAAGCCGTGGACCGTATCCCAATGGGGCTGACCCGAAAACAAAGGTGATGCCGACAACGCCCAGTCCAATCAACATGACCGTGTAGGGATACCGGCCGAGCCAAAGCAGCTTGCCCGGCCACCACGCCACACCAAGCAAAACAAGGACGGCTAATGTGCACCAAGCTGCATGACGCAGCGCAAAACTGGGAGCGAGCCGATCCACTTGAAGCATTCCCCATCCCAATAAAAGCATGACGATAGGAAAAATAAAGGGGTCATGGCCCGGCCGATATGCCTTAAGAACATATTGCCCAACCAGCCACAGCATAAGCCACAGAGCAAAATATATAAAAACGGTCCAGCGGGGGGTAGGCGTTTGGATGAAGGCTAAACCGGCCGTATTTGCCAACATAAACAATACGGCCGGTATAAACAGATAATCTGTGCGAATGAGTTGTTTGGCGCTAGGCAAAGTTAGTCGAGATATTTATCAACCAAGATGCCGTACTGCGCCCTAATTTCTGGGGTGATCTTGGAACGATCGGTGATTAAAGCGAACTGTAACGCATTGTGAACTGGATATTCGCCCGCCCAATCGTCGTAATGTTCAACCATGTGGGACAAAGCATTTTTTGCCAGCGTTGCGTTTTTGCCCAACGTTTCGATAACCATTTCAACGGTGACAGCCTCTTCACTTTCGTGCCAACAATCGTAATCTGTCACATGGGCCATCGAGGCGTATGCCATCTCAGCTTCGGTTGCCAAAAAGGCTTCGGGGCATGTGGTCATCCCGATGATGTCCATCCCCCACTTGCGAAAGGTGTGCGATTCCGCTTTTGTGCTAAACCGTGGCCCTTCAATGGTGATGAAATTACCGCCTTCATGAACCGTGCCGCCAGAAGCTTTAACTGCGGCCGCAATCGCTTTGTTCAGTTCGGCCGAAAACGGGTCAGCAACTGAAATATGCGCCACCATCCCGTCATTAAAAAAGGATCGAGCGCGTAAATGACGAGTGTGATCGTACAGCTGGTCTGGCACAACAATGTGACCAGGGGCGTATTGCTGTTGCAAACTGCCACAGGCATTGACAGAGATCAGAAATTTGACCCCTAAGCTTTTCATCGCATACACATTTGCCCGATAAGGTACTTCAGACGGGTTCAGGACATGTCCACGGCCGTGGCGTGGCAAAAATGCGATCCGGCGGCCGTGCAACGTGCCGACGGTAACTGAATCAGATGGATCACCAAAAGGTGTTGAAACTGAAAGCTGTTCAACATCCGTCAACGCTTCCATGTCATAGAGGCCGCTACCCCCAAATACCCCAATTTCAATATTGCTCATTAAATGTTTTCTTCCTAATTAATTTGGTTAACTAAATTTGGCCAGCCCAACCGCAGACACTTCGTCTGCGCGCAAAGACATGAGGTGTACGCCTTGGACTGCACCGGTTTTAGCTGGAATATCTCCAGCGTTAAATCGAATCATTTTGCTTAAAGCAGATGCGATAAAGATATCGTCTGCGGGATTGGCAGCCGCCATCCCAACCATTTTTTCAGCCTTAAGCGCTACTTTGCCACCCCCGCCGGGAGACTTATTCGGCCGGAATCCTTCCATTAAGCGGATGGTTCCCCGGCCGTCGTCAGAAACAAGCAGAACGCCACCATTTGGCTCTACAGCCGCAATGCCCAACAGCTCGTCATCTGCATCTAAACGGATGGCGCTTGTCCCCCTGCTGCTAACTTGTTTGGTTGAAAATCGAATCCCTAACCCATTTTTTGTGCCGATAAACAGCTCATCTTGCCCCGTTGACCAACAGGCAGCCATTGGCGGCTCGATGGTGTTCACGTCATACAAAATCGCGCCATTCTTCAAAAAGTTTTTATTCCGCGTAATCGCATATCCTTTTTCTGTCAGGATCGCAATTTGGTTACCAGAACCGGCCAAAAATGTCACAACATGCTCTTTTTCATGCATGCCAAAGCTGCGATACAGATCGGCCAAAGGGGTTCCTTTGGCCCGCACGGCCGCCTCATGAATTTGAGCAACAGGGATTTTGTACACGCGGGCAAAGTTAGTTAAAGCGATTAACTCAGATTGCTCATCGGCAAGGATAATTTTTGCCGGCCGGTCATCTTCCGGCAGATCCAATTCGAACACCCCCATCCCTGCACGCTTTTGGCGAGCATAATGGTGCCGAGCCGTCCGTTTAATCATCCCATTCTGGCTAATTGTTATGACCTGCATCGTGGTTTCTGGCTCTGTCGGTTCAGAAGCCGATACCGAGGCAGAAGAACGGCCAGAGCTCGGCCGTTTTGTATTGGCAAGCTTCCCCTCAAGATATTCGATGTAAGCTAAAACCTCTGAATTTATACCGGTTAAATCGGGTTTTTCCACTGTGAAATTTTCTCCCAATGTAAGTTGTCAGTTTAATCGTATTAAGTATGCCACAAGCAAGCTCCATTGGCATATGAATTAATGAGCACGTAAAGCTAAAGCCGTTCCCAATCATCCTATTACACGTTCTGGCTCCTTGGATGCCTTCGCGTTAATCTGGACATTGATTGGACATTTTCAGGCGCATCTGCCTCAGATTGCCTATTTACAATAGAGCAAGATTGGCATATCTTGACAAATGCTGGACAAATTTGCAAAATTGAGCCTATGTTTCGGCAAGTAAGTACAAGCACCTTTCTTTCCTATAAAAGCGGGAAAGACGGGCTTGAAGAAAATATTTGTTTGTACTTAGATCATCAGCACCAAAGGAGAAAATCGTGCCAACCTTTGATTTTTCATTTACTGTAGACGCACCGCTTCAAGCGGTTACAAATTTTCACTGGGATACCTCCGCATTAAAAAAATTATCGCCTCCCCCTATGATTGTGCAGCTTCACGATATTGAACCGATGGGTGAAGGATCTGTTTCAAAATTTACGTTGTGGCTTGGCCCTCTTCCCATTCACTGGAAAGCGGTACATAGCAAGGTGAGCAGCTATGGATTTACAGACAGTCAGGCGGAGGGACCGGCAAAAAGCTGGGTGCATAAACACACATTTACCCCGATAAGCGATACGCAAACCAGAATTGATGAACATATTGAATATGAACACGGCAGCGGCTTTTGGGGTGTCTTGACCAGGTTTTTGTTTGCAAAACCAAATTTGATGGTCATGTTTACTTATCGTAAATTGGTAACCCGCTGGAATTTACGCCATGCAAATCTACCGGTTGCGGCCGATTAGTTTTTTAGGCTAACTTGAATTTTTTATGACGAAACATGTCGCTGTAATTGGGGCGGGGATTGGTGGCTTAACAGCAGCGGCGTTGCTGTTAAAACAAGGGTTTCGGGTGACTGTCCTAGAAGCTCATGTTTATCCAGGGGGCTGTGCAGGCACTTTTTACCACAAAAAATATCGGTTTGATGCCGGAGCCACGCTTGCGGGTGGTTTTTCGGCCGGGGGGCCACATCATCAGGTAGCCCAAGTTCTGGGCCTTGAATGGCCCATTCACCCTGTTGACCCTGCTTGGGTTGTGCATTTGCCTGACGGTCGGGCGGTCACCCAGTGGGCAGACGCAGACCAGTGGCGGGCTGAAAGACAAGAGCACTTTCCATTTGCAGAAAAATTTTGGCAAACTCAAGAAATGTTGGCCGATGTCTCTTGGGATATTTCAACAAGACCGTTTCCGTGGCCAGCCGAATCTGTTTCAGATTTGTTTAGATTAGCTGGCTCTGTCCGGCCGGTCACACTAAAAGCGCTCCCCTATCTCACACGCACAATTGGCTCAATCGCTCCGACAGATGATCCTATGTTTCGGGCATTTCTTGATTCCCAACTGCTCATATCTGCCCAAACCACCAGCGAACGTGCCAGCGCCCTGTATGGAAGCGCGGCCGTTGACCTACCTCGCAGAGGGGTAAATCATATTACCGGCGGCATCGGTGCTTTGGGAGACACACTGGTCGATTGGATTCGCAAAAATGGGGGCGAAGTTCATTATCGCCAAGAAGTTGATCACATCGAAACTAAAAATGGCGTGGTAACCGCCATCCAAACCAAAAAAGGGATGCGCATTGAGTGTGATGGTGCGCTTGGGAATTTAACCCCGTGGGGGATGCACAACCTTCTAAACGGCAGCACGCCGTCTAAACTAAAACGTGAGCTTGACCATAAATTAGAACCCACTTGGGGGGCGTTTATGGTTTATCTGGGGATAGATAAGCAGAAGTTCTTTAATAAGTTCCCCGGTACAGCGACGCACCATCAGGTGATCGTGGATGAATCTAAACCGTTGGGTGAAACAAACTCTGTCTTTTTCTCTATGGCGGACCCTGACGATCCCAGCCGAGCGCCAGTCGGTGAGGTGCCGGTGACGATGTCTACCCATACTGAAATTAGCCAATGGTGGCAGCTGCGCGAAAAAGATCAAAATGAATATGAGGCGAGAAAAAATCGGTATGCAGAAAATATGTTAGATGCACTGTCACGGGCTTTACCTGGTGTAAAAGAGTGCATTACCTTCTGCACGGCCGGAACGCCGGTCAGCTTCCAACGGTTTACTCGTCGGCCGCAGGGGATGGTGGGAGGCTTTGCACAGGAATCTATTTTTAAAGCGCGTGGGCCTAAAACCGGAATTCCAAACCTGCTCATGGTTGGAGACTCAATTTTTCCAGGTCAATCAACGGCCGGGGTCACATTAGGCGGCATTCGTGTTGCTCGGCAAATGCAAAAGCTCCTGTCCTGAACCGGCCCCCATTTAGGTTTACTCTTCGATGTGCTCCAAAGCCCATTCGGCCGTTTCCCGAATCAACATGTCATCATGAACCGCGCAAAATGCGAGCACGTCCTTTAAATCAACCAGCTTCTTCGCCCCCAAATCAAACAAAGCGGTCACCCTCAACCATTCAGAAGTTTTCAAGTCTGCCACCTTGGGGGTCATAATTATCGCTTCAACCCGCTTAATATAGCTTAATCTCGGTTCGCTCGAATTACGGCGCAAGCGTCGCCACAGCTCTCTTGAATCACTTTCTTGCAAGATGGGGCCCATTTTGTCCCAATGGGCAGGGGATAAATGATTTGATAGCGCTTCAAGAACCAACGCCTGTTGGCGAGAATCCTCACCTTTTTCAAGGTCATCTTGAATGCGATTAATTAGGTTTTTATCGTATACAAACGAGAGAAGCAGAAACAGTCGGCGTTGAATCTCTTGAAGCATCTCGTTTAAGGCCCGCTGCAACAATCCTTCTTCAGATTCTTTCGACAAATCGGCCAAGCTGGCGCTCACCCAGTGGGCCAACTTTATTTCTCGGTCGATTTCGGATTCAACTTTATCTCGCCCCTCTTGATTTAGTGCGATATATCCATGAGTGTTTAAGGCTCGAAAAATCTCTGTTCGGGTGCTGATCACATCATGGCTAAGATAGGGCAGAAGCTCATCGATCACTTTACGGCCTTCGGACAACCTCATCGTGTTCACGATCATGGCGAAAATGTCTTCGTGATCTTCGAATCGTTTTAGGTCTGACTCCAAACTAAAAACGTTTTGGTTATCGACAAGTGACTGGATCGCTTGTTTTTGCACCGAAGGAGATGCATCAAACAATAAAGCTTCCAGTCGCTGTTCAATCTCGTCCCCTTGCAATCGGCCGCAAATTGCCGCCGCCTGCACCCGTTTTTCCACATCTTCAGATGTTGCCCATTCTTCAAGCTTTTGGCTGGCAACACCCTTTTTGGCATAAGCACCAAACTGAATCAGACCGGTTATTGCTTGGCTTACTAAATCAAGATTGTCGCTATCTAGAAAACTTATAGCGAGATCACTCGCGTTATCTTTTTCCAAAGCCATCATTGTATAAAGTGCTTCGGGGCTAACGGGGCTTTGGCGTGCGGCTAAGTTCTCTACTTCATCGAGTGCTGAACGATAATCTAGTCGGCCGACGCTTCTGACAGCTGCACGGGCTACATAGTCATTTTTACTTCTTAAAAGATCTTTTAGATGGTGCTTTGCCCGATCTGGCGCAACCCGTTCCAACAAATCAATCACATACACAAGCGTCGTTGGGTCATCTGATTCTAAATAAGATTCAAGCACTTCAAGGCTGGTTGAATCATTCAAATCAGACAGTGAGCCCTGCAATCTGCGCATTGATAATGCCTTATTCAAAGCTTCGACATACCCGGAAAACACGGTTGAGGCGGACGTAAATCGAAACACAGCCAGCCCTATCAAAAAGAAGGACAGCCACATCAGATTAAAAAACGGCAGACTATTAAAAATCAGGATAATCAGCCCTGCTATTCCCAAACCGATAGGAGCAATCAGTGCCTCGGCAACAACTTGAGCCGAAATGGTCGTTTTGGCTGGCAGCGGTTGATAAAGCAATGTTGATGCGGACCGTGTGATTGTTGTGGTTAGGGAATCTTCTAGAAACTTAATGGCTCCCATCACCAGCAATACAACAATCGTCCCCGACAAAAATATGGTTGAAAAGCCGAAAAAGAGGCTAAACACACCATAAACCACAGGCAAAAATATCAATCCAGCAAAAAGGCCCCATTTTCTTAGCAGCGGGTTGGTCACAAATAATCTAACCAGCAAACTAAAAATATAAACAGACATCCAAAAATATCCGATAAATTGTGCTAATGCGGTTGAAGAATTAAATTGATCTTGAATTACTTTGTAAAAGCCGTAGTCAATTAAGAAATATGATAGAACGCCCAAGAAAGTAAATGTAAAAATGCTGCGAATGTAGCGATCACTGAATAGCTCCATGAAAAGCTCGAACAAATTGCTAAGTGAATATTGTTCTACATTTTCATTTTTCTCCTCATTAGATGCTTCGGTGATAAATGGTGAAAGCATGATGACGGAGATAAGCATGAGCAACACAACAATCGAATTGAGCAACATTAAGTTGTTTAAGCCCACTAGGGTAACAACTATAGGGACTGTCCCGTAACCGATTATCCGCGCAATATCTTCCCCTGTTGCCACAAACCCAAATAATCTTTTCCCCTGCTGCACGTTCAACACCCGGCCAGCAACACCCCAAAATGCCAAGTTAATCAGCATATAGTAAAGACGATACCAGACAAGCAGCACAAAGTAGATCCAATTGCCAGCCCCAGCCCAAAGACCAATTTGTAAAATGAACGATGAAACCAACAAAACAGAAATTGTGAGCTGGAATAGGTTTCGGGTGGAAACACGCTGCTCAAGCCGAGCAAACCAAGTACCGATCCCAAAAGAGAGAACGGCCGCGATTAGGAACACATAGGCGAAACTAGTCTCTTCAAATACTGACAGAAAGAGTGCAAAGGCTGCAGTGTAGGAAAAAATAGAGGCGGCCCCTGTGGAAAGGGAATAAATAAACAGCAGAGCGACGGGGCGTCGCTCGTTCTGCCGCAGGTTAAGGGAAGTAAACATGGAAAATATGGCAGTTTTTGATGAAGTCGCTCTTAACTTATAGCTTTAATTGAATTAATGTCAGCGATCCGTTCGCGCAGATGGCGACACAGCACTCGAATAATACCGTGTGCAACCTCGCTATGCTTATCCATTAGCTCATATAATGATGATCGATCAAGCCGAAGCAGCCGTGTGGGTTCAACTGCTGTAATTGATGCAACACGCGGCTCTGGATCTAGAACCGCCATTTCTCCAAAAATTTCCCTCTCGCCTAAGAAATTATAGGTAGTCTCGCCATCATGTGCTTTGACTTTGCCGTTAATGATGACGTACATATCTTCCCCATAATCCCCTTTTGCAAAGAGCTCTTCTCCTGATTCCAATTCCTCTTCCGTCATGATGAGAGCCAATTGGGCAAGGGTTTCGTCAGATATTGACGAAAAGATTGAAACGGTTTTCAAAATAATCACTTTTTCTATCGTGATTAACATTGATATACCCCTATGGAAGTGTTGGGATTGTTGGGGTCACTTCTAAATCAAAGTTACCATTAACAACAAATCCGGCAACTCTTGTAACCCTAAGCAAGCCTAAATTTCTTGTTTTAATTACATTTCCGCAATTATTGGGGATAAAGCGAAGCTTTTCCAGCAAGGTGAGACAATTTTGAAGGTGTTTGAGACATTCAAAAATCTCACCCGCTGTACCTTGTAGTTCAGGAAATATTATGCTCAAAAAAGATAATGAAAGTTAAATGTCGCAATGAAGACTTTAGATATCGTTTTTCTGCTTATTTTTTGAAAAATAATACCTTTCCAAACAAAGGCTTGTTTGACAAGAATTAAGGTTTAGTGAAAGTTAACTTATAAGACATTGGTGCTATACTCTCAAAATCACATCGTATTTTTAGTGAAAGATGTTCAACCAGCCTCGGTCGTCAAACCTGTGACCTCCTCACAACAAACACATCAAAATAAATCTGTGCGTTAATACACAATTCTAGATAAAGGATAATTCCTGACAAAACTGGAAAAAGGTGTTGCTCTTCCCAAGAACTACCCATAGGGGGGGAGAAATGCAGGAGAAATAAGATTATGATCTGATCAACGATCAGACAATCATAATATCAATCTCTCAGATATCAGGATTATCCCAATATTTTAAAGACACTATAGCGGGCCAGTAAACAGAGTAACGTCTACGATTTACCGCTTGAGCCTGACAAAAAACGTTTGAAAAATAAACCTATGACGGAGGGTTTAATGAACCACCAACACTTTCTCGGCCGGAAATCTTTCTGGAGCTTATTTACAATTACCTGTGTAACACTTGGAGCCTTAGGGGCCTTCACCCTTAGACCAGTACAAGCCGCAAACTTTGTTGTTAATGAACAAGGTGATACCGTGGATGCTAATCCCGGTGATGGTATTTGTGATGATGGAACTGGGCCAGGAACCAACTGTACTTTGCGAGCAGCCATTATGGAAGCGAACGCCCTCGCAGGGACGGACACCATCGATATTCCAACAGGAACAATTTTTCTTGGGATTGCAGGTGCAGGGGAAGATGACAATTTATCCGGTGACATTGACATCACCAGCAACATGATCATCCGAGGAAATGGCATCAATAATACAATCGTTGATGGTGGGAGTATCGACCGGATTTTTGAAGTTATAGGCAGCCAAAATGTAACCTTTGAAGATATGACGCTTACAGATGGGCTTGTTACAGGGGATACCGGGGGTGCGATAAGAATTGGAGCGGGTGCAACGATTTTGGTTGAGAATGTACGGTTTGACAGCAACTCTTCACCAACTTCAGGTCAAGGGCGTGGTGGTGGACTCGTTACTGGTGGAAGCACTGTCATCATTCTCAACAGTATCTTTATCGACAATTCAACCGCTGTAGGTGGCGGGGCTGTTGCAGCCTTGGCAGGAGCAGATTTAACAATTGAAGATTCTACATTTGACAACAATAGCTCTTCACCCGGTGCAGGTGCTGGCGTTTATGGACAAACATCTTCAACACAAGTAACAATCAGACGCAGCACGTTTCAAAACCACGTCAACGCGGCCGTGTTTAACAATGGGGCCACCATTAACATTGAAAACAGCACGTTTACGGGCAATACGGCCAGCAACTTTGGTACCGTCAACCAAACAAGCGGCAGCACGACCGTCAACAACAGTACGTTTTCAGGCAACAATAACTCTGGCGGAGCCGACAGTCTCAACAGAATAGGCGGATCAGCACTCACAGTAAGCAACTCCATCATCGAGGGGAACAGCACAACAAACTGTAATGGGATAACTGATGGTGGAAATAATATCTCTTGGCCGGCCGGAAATAATTGTCCTGGAACAGAGGCAGATCCGCTTTTAGGTACGCTACAAAATACGGGGGGAACCGATTACTTCCCAATTACACAAGCCAGCCCCGCCTGGCTAGCAGGAAACAACGCAACTTGTGCCACCACCGATCAAAAAGGATTGTCTCGGCCGCAGTCTGGCACATGTGATGCTGGTTCTTTTGAATTGGAAACCTCTACTTATAACATTTCAATCATCAACGGTAACCCTACAATCAATGTTATCTTCCATGCCCCATCTCGGACCTACTTCCCAACTGCATCTGGGGCTCAGATTCAGGCGAGCGATATTGAAGCTGAACTATTAAACGGAAATGTGGTAATTGACACCAACACGGGAGCAGGCAGTGGTGAAGAGGGTGTGATCAACTGGGTAGCCGGTGCCAACATCAATATCGATGGGATGCCGGTCGGCCGGGAATTACGCCTAAAAGCGGCCGATAATATACGCATTAATGGGGTCTTTATCGGTGACTTTACTGGGTCATTCGACGATGGGTATTTAGATTTAGCTCTAGAAGCAGATAAAACGGTTAATGATGGGTATGTCTACATCGGCCAAGGGGCGAATATTGACTTAAACGATGGTACTTTTACCGCGTTCGGCCGAGGCCAGAATGATGGCTTCAGTTCGCCCAATGAGATCGGTGGTGTGATAGTCGATAATCAGTCAAAAATTGTTGCAAACGGCGGGGTAAACATCAACGGAACCGGCGGCACGATTGGCATCCACGGTGTCGTTGTTTCACGTGGCGCAAGCGTCACGAGTGATGGGGCCATGACTATAGACGGGACTGCCGCCAATCAACCCAACGCTGTCGGAATTTTGGTCACCGGTTTAGGACCTGTATCAACCGATGCGGCGATCATTGACCAAACAGGGGTCATCACCAATCAACCGTTAAACCTAACAGGAATCGCTACCGGATCAGGGCAAGGCTATGGTATCCATGTCGATGACACTGGGAAAATCACCGGTGGACCTACTTCCCAAGTAACTATGGATGGATCATCAACCCAAAATACAGGTGTTCAGATAGAAGGGAGTGTGAGCCTCGAAGGGAGTGACATCAACGTAATCGGCAGTGGTGGTGAAGGTGGCCACGGCATTCACCTGCTCGATGGTTTCTTAGAATTAAATGATAACGGGGCTAACAGCGGCTCGATCACGTTGAACGGATCAATTGGCGCATCTAATGCAGCTACAAGCAGTCAACAGGCTGGCATCTTGGTTGATGGCGCTTCAACATTAATAACTAGTGGATCTGGTGCGATTCAATTAACTGGAGCGGGGGGTACTAACAATGGCACCGACAACGATGGCATCCGCATCATCAATGGTGCGAACGTTACCTCAACCGGATCGACAATTACTCTTATCGGAACCCCCGGTACAGGCTCGAATTTTAATAATGGGGTCCGTATTGAAGGGATCGGCAGTCAGGTTTCAACCGGAGCAACTGGAAACAGTATTGATATGACAGGGAATGCAGGAAGCGGGAGCAGTGGGGACAACAATAACGGTATTTTGATTACAACCGGCGCTCAAGTTACCGTTGCAGGACCACTTTCTGACGTCAATTTAAATGGTAATGCGGGTGAAGGTGCCAGTTTTAACAGCGGTGTGAAGATCCAAAATGGGGCGACCGTTAGCTCTGCACAAAATGACATTGTGATTAATGCACAAAGCGGTGGATCAGCGGCCGGAAATAGCAATCACGCTGTTCAGATCTTTAATGCCACAGTATCCTCGGCCGGAGGTGAAGGGACATCAATTAACGCATCGCTTGGCCCGATCACAAGTTACACCGGTAACTTTAACCACACTGTGTACATCAACGGAGCAATTTCAACTGGGGACGAAAGCCTTTCTATCTTCTCTAACTCTCAATCCACCAGTGCCAATGCATTGGGCGTCTTCATCGATTCAGCAGCCTCGCTTCAATCAACCGATGTTGTCCCAGCGAACATACGTCTAGAGACAAATGCGCTTCGTCTTGAAACGGGTGCATCAGTTGAAAGTAATGGCGGAATCGAAGTAGTTCCCATTCTAAACGGCTCGGCGTTCACCTTAACGGCCGATGATGTTGCCGCATTCTCAGGCACATCCACCCTCTCAATTGGCGGAGATGCAACATCCATCGATATCGACTTGATTGCAGGTGTAGGTTCAACTGCAACCTTCAACATGCCGGTAGAAATTGAGACCGACCCAACGGATGAAGGGGCTTATTTCGATTCAACCGCCGTCACAATTAATGCGACACAAGGCATTTCAGTTTCCATGGGGGGTGGCATCAATTTTGACCAAATCAATGCTGCGGGCCAGCCGGTAACGTTGATTACCAATGACGCACCTGCAAACGGGACGGGCATCGACACCTCAAGTACAACGGATCATGGGGGCTATATCTATATCGACATTTTTAGTGGAAATATCAACTTAACCGGAAACGTCGATAGTTCAAGTACGGCCGGAGTTGGTGGCACTATTGACCTGATATCAACCGATGACATTTCTGTTGGTGGCTACATCGATAGCTCATCTACTTTTAGCAATGGTGCAGCAACCAATATACACGGTGAGAATATAACGGTAGCCGGTCTTATACCCGGGCAAACCAATTCGATCAACGTCAGTGGTGTAGGTTTCCCTGGTTCGGTCTTTATCGAGCATGGAGGAGATGGGGTAGTTCCTTTCATTGTTGGCGACGCATCAACCAACGGTACAGCCGGTGACATCACCAACGGGGTCGCCACAATTACGACCACGCAATCGTTTATCGGCATTCACAACGAAGCAGGCCCTCCTGATCTTGATATTTCCACTAATATTACCACTCAAATCGGGCCAATTTTTACAGTAACAAATGATAGCGACTCAAATGGCACATGTGAACCGGGCAGCTGTTCTCTGCGTGAAGCGATTGCGGCCGCCAACAGCACGGTCAACGGCGGTTCACCTGATGAAATCCATTTCAACATTCCGGGTGCTGGACCTTTCGAGATTTTATTATCTAGCCAATTACCCGTCATCACCGACCCTTTAATCATAGATGGGTATACACAAACCGGAGCTACACCTAACACCTTAGCTATTGGCAACGATGCGAACATTCTGATCTCGCTCAATGATCAATCAGGAGCAGCTACAGGCGGAACCCTTGCATTAGGGGCCGGCAATTCAGGCAATACGATCAAAGGATTGGCAATTCCTAATTCTGGCACAAGCGCAATCATCATTAGTGGTGGATCAGACGGAAACACCATTCAAGGGAACTATATTGGCATTGAAGCAGATGGAACAACGGCCGGTGCGATTGGTGGCTCGGGTGTAAATATTGTTAGTGCGAATGGAAATATCGTAGGTGGAGCCAGCCCGGCCGATAAAAACCTAATCGGCAATTCACTTTGGGGCATTTACTCCTTTGGCGCAACAAACAGTCAATTCAACAATAATGACATTGGCGTAGACGCAACTTCGGCCGGAAATATGCCCGTTGAAGGCGGCGGCATCGCAATCGATGTCGGTGGTGTTGGCAACACAATATCTAACAACCGTATCGATGGTGACATTACAGACTCTGACAATTTCGGAATCCGAATCGTCAGTAGCCCAACCACATTCTCCACTGGCAATTCAATAACTGGAAACACCATTTCTGGACACGGTGGCGTTGGTATTAAAGTTCAAGGGGATTCAGTCAACAATGCGATTTCCCAAAATATTATTTTTGATAACGGTGGGTTAGGAATCGATCTAGGTGATGATGGGGTTGATACCAACGACCTGCAAGATCCAGATGTTGGTCCGAACAATCGCCAAAATGCACCGATCATCTTTTACGGTGGTGACTATAACGATGGGAGCGGAACAGTTTCAATTATCAATGGTTTATTCTCAGCCACACCCACCTTGGGCGGGGCAGGGACAAATCCACATACAATTGAATTCTTTGTCAGCTCAAGTTGTAATGCAAGCGGCTTTGGAGAAGGAGAAGCCTTTGTGGGATCAGTCGTAGAAGAGCCAAACAGTGACGGAATCGGAGGGTTCTCTTTTACTCTACTGCCAGCAAATGCGCTTAACGTCGATGACATTGTGACTGCCACGATCACTGATCCAAATGGAAATACATCTGAGTTCTCGAACTGTCATCTTGTTCAACAAAACAATACAAATTGGCTAGATGCGGTTGAATTCACCTTCACAGGTCCTTCAGAAACCCAACAAGGGCAAGAAACCCAATATTTAGACAGAACGGGACAATCTCGATGGTACAAGTTCCCTGTAGCGCCCGGCGAACAAATTATTGTTGATCTGCTAAATAATGGCACGAATTATGACTTGGCCGTCTATTCAGACATTCAAGTAGCGTTTGATGCGTTAAATGAACCCGAAGATTTGGCTCAGTTGAGCATTGAAACTGCACCGGGTGCCTTTACGAATCCGGGCGCGTTTACCAATCCGGGTGCATTTACGAACCCAGGCGCATTCACCAATCCGGGTGCATTTA
>JAHDEN010000002.1:37389-118406 GCA_020628815.1 Chloroflexota bacterium
ACCAATCCGGGTGCATTTACGAACCCAGGCGCATTCACCAATCCGGGTGCATTTACGAACCCGGGTGCGTTTACCAATCCGGGTGCATTTACAAATGCCCCTATCCGGTCTGTCATCGGTGTATCAGCTCTAAATGCAGAGGCCGAAGAACAAGTTATCGTCAACACATGGAATCAGTCTGGAAATTTCTATGTGAGTGTTAGCGGCCGAAATGGATCGTTTGACATTGATAATGCTTACACCGTTCGGGCAACACGGCTTTCCGGGGTTTGCTCGGGCGTTAGCCCAATTCCGGGTAGCATAACCAATTCGCATTCAATTGCGGGTGGAAACTATGCTACTGTCATTGCGATGGATCGCAGTCGAATTGCAGGAACCCCAGCTGAGTTAACCGCCATGGATAATGCGCTGACACTTTTAATTGGTCGGCCGGATGTAAATGGCGTATTGATCGATTTTAGTTCAGGTGGATTTGAGCGCATTGATGCGGCTAGAACCCAAGCACAAAATAATCCAGAATGTCCGTTTGCTCAAAATGTTTTGGCATCAGAGATGAAAAACGTAACTGATGCATACATCGGCGCAAGCACGGCACAAAATGGTGCAGAGTATGTCGTCTTACTCGGCAACGATGGTGCAATCCCCTTCTTCCGCTATCCAGACCCAGCTCCAATTGGCAAGGAATCTGAATATGACATTCCCATCCTTGACCCATCAACATCAATCGCAGCTCTCAAGCTCGACTATATTTTGAGTCAAGATGCATATGGGTCAAACAAATCGGTCACCCTGCAAGAAAGTACGCTACCGATCCCCAAGCTACCTGTCGGCCGCTTGGTTGAAACCGCCAGCGAGATCGAGAATGTGATTAACGCATACCTCTCAGATGGAGATGGTATTTACCAACCTTCAACCGCCTTCTTGTCTTCCTATGGATTCTTATACGATGGTTCTACAGCGGTCGAGCAGGAGTTAGTTGATGGAATGGGTGGTAGTGCAACAGTTAGCACACTATTTAACGATGCAACTGTTGATCCAAGTGACCCAGCAGCATGGACCGCAAACCAAGTTGAAAATGGATGGCTCTCAACTAGACAAGATATCGCTTATCTTGCAGGTCACTTCACCCACTTCTCGCTTGAGGCGGCCGATTATCAGACCCGATTAACCGTAGACGAATTTTTAAGCTCGACGGCTGCCAGCGGTATCGACATGAACAACACCCTGATCTTTAGCAGCGGTTGTCACTCAGGGTACAACTTGGTAGATCCTCACGGGAACCTGATACCCGATTTTGAAGTTGACTGGCCACAGGCTTTTGCCCAACGTGGTGCATACTTTATTGGTGGCACAGGGTACCAATATGGTGACAGTGATCTAACTGAGTACGCAGAGCGTCTATATTTAACATTCTCACAAGAGCTACGCAGCCCCGGTCCAGTCGCAATTGGAGACGCTTTGGTCGCCGCGAAACAAGAGTATCTTTCAGACACAACGGTCGAGATTGATGGCGTCTATGAAAAAACCATTCTTGTCTCCACCTTATTCGGACTGCCGATGTTCAAGTTAGATCTGGCCGGAGCACCGGGAACTAGTGTGACTCTGCCGCCAATTGGCTCAAATAACCCAACGCCGGTGCTAGCAGGCCCGGGTGCTGCAACAGGGTTAGAATCATCCGATGTGACCCTTGCGCCAAGCACCACCCTGCAAACAACCGTTTTCACTAGCACAGTTGATAACAGCCAGATCAATGTAACTTATTACGAAGGAGACAGTGGCTTTACAACACGCTCTGGATTCCCGATCTTGCCCGTATCCAAATTCGATGCAAACCATCCAAATGGGTTAGATGAAGGTGTTTTGCAAGGCGTTGGCTTGCGTGGAGGCACCTACGTTCGTGAAACAAATGTTGTCCCACTGACTAGCGGTGCTGTCACCGAATTGGCGGGGCCACATGAAATGTTCAGGTCTGATTTCTTCTATCCACCTAAACCATGGACGGTCAATTACTACGATGTTTTGATTGATCCAGATAATGGAATCACCCGCCTCAACATCGCTCCATTGCAATATCGATCAACCAATTCCAGCTCATTTAGTGGAACCTACCTCAGATACACTGACCTAGACTTCCGGCTTTATTATCTAGACTTCGACCCCTCTCTCGCAGATGTTGCTTTAGCAGGTTCTCCTGCCATTGCAAAAGGGCGGGCAACCACGGTGAGCCCAACTCAAATTGATTTCGAGATTATTGCGACCGAGCCGATCTCTGGTGTTCAAGAAGTTTGGGTAACATGGACCGATTCAGATGTGGCATCAGGCGGAACAGGAACCTGGCAATCGATAGATTTGAGCCAAACTGATCCAGACGATGACACTTTGTGGACGGGAACGCTCACGCTTACCAGCGGTGAAGACCCCCAAGACATCCGATACTTGGTTCAAGCAACCAATGCGGCCGGACTAGTCACCTTCCAAAATAACGATGGGCAATACTATGTGCCAGATGTTGATCCCGGAGCGCTAACCGGTGGAGAAGAGAATGAACCATCGCTCAACCCCACGACACTTACATTTGTGTCAGCTCCATCATCCGGACTTTTTGCGACAGATGTCACCTTAACGGCTAATCTAAGTAGCTCAGGAAGCCCACTCGTAGGTGAAACAATTAACTTTAGTCTAGGAGATTTAAGTGCTTCTGCAGTTACAGATAGCGGTGGAAACGCTGTTGTAGATCTCAATCTGATAACGACACCAGATGATTATCAGCTCCAAGCGTCATTTGGTGGAACGCTCACCCATGAAGAAGCCTTAGTGCAGTCACCCTATACTCTCAACAAACAGCCTACTTCTTTAGCACCCTCATTTGCAACTTCAACTATCTCTCAGGGTAGTGATCTAAACTTGATTGTTACCTTGACTGATAGTCTTAGCAGACCAATCTCAGAACGGTTTATCTTCTTCAGTGTCGTTGGAGAATCATTCCAGACTGCGATTGATACCAATGTGAACGGCGTGGTTGAATTGGACCAATTCAATGCTCCTCCGGGAACATATACGCTTAATATCGGCTTTGCAGAGGATGAAGATTACGGTCAATCAACTACTTCAGTAGTTATTACAGTCGAAGCGGGCAATATGCCGCCGGTTGCCAATGACAGTTCAGTGAGCGTAAGTGAAGATGTGACAACGACGATCGACATCACTCCCTCAATTTCTGATATAGACGGAAACCTTGATCTCGGCTCCATCACGATTACAACTGGATCAACCGCAGGAGCCACATTGCTCAACAACGCAGATGGAACCTTTGAGTACACATCTGCGCTCAATTACAACGGACCAGACAGTTTCACATTCGAAGTTTGTGACACTGAGCCACTATGTGACACGGCAACCGTCTCAATCACGGTTGACCCAATTAATGACGATCCGGTTATCACCAATCCAGGTGCAACCCCAATCCAAGAAGGTAGTGATCTAACCATTCTGCTTGATCCGATTGTGGAGGACGTTGAATCGGCCGACGCTGATATCAGCTGGACCGCAGCAAGCAGTGACAATGGTGTGGCGACGGCGGCACTAGACACCAATGGCGATTTGCTGATCTCAGCAATTGCATCAGGCGTTGCAGATATTACCCTAACGGCAACTGATCCAGACAGCGGGACAGATCAAGTCACATTCACAGTGACAGTTACCGCCCTGCCAGCTCCGATCGTTTGTCAGTCAATTCTATATCCTCTGTACATCTATCCAACAATCGGAACGGTTTACAGTGATGTAGCAGCTTCGGCTAGCAGCGATCTGCCGATTACGGTCATTATTAATCCAAACAACGGGCCAGTTGCAACTGGAACACCACAATTTACCGATTATTCAACAGGCATGGCCACATTGGATGCTGGTAGTGTCAAGATGATCGGATATGTCCGGACAGACTACACCAACCAAGATATCAACACCGTTAAGGCAGAGATCGATCAGTACGAACTCGATTATGCCCCTTATATCACGGGTATCTTCTTGGACGAAGCCTCCAACAATCCGGCCGATATCGCGTACTACAACGATCTGTATGCATATATCCAAGGCAAAGCGGCATTCGATCAGGTTGTAATCAATCCTGGAACAACAACTGATCAAAGTTACTTCTCAACGGCCACCGATATCGGTGTTGTGTTTGAAAATGACTTTGCGGCATGGCAAGCTCATATCCCGGCCGTATTTGAAAGTGGTCTAGACCCGGCCGAGCTTTCAGTCATGGTACATAACGTGGCAAATACATCAGAAATGAATACAGCCATTACTCTGGCCAACTCAAGAAATATCGGGAACATCTTCTTAACAGATGATCAATTCTCACCCAATCCCTGGGACAACTTCCCAACCTTCTGGTCGGCGATGGTCAATAGGATCGAACAAAATAACCAAGCGTTAAATTGTGATTTCACACCACCTCCATCAAATGTTGCCCCCACGGTTAATGCGGGTGCAGACATTACGATCACGCTACCGGCAACAGCAACTCTCAATGCAACTTTCAATGATGACGGACTACCCGTCCCGCCAGCAGAAACAACAGTTGAGTGGGAAGTTGTTAGCGGACCGGGAACAGTAACCATCAGTGATCCATTTGATCCAAACCCGAATGTTGAATTTGACACAGCAGGAGTTTACACCCTTTCTGTTACCGCAGACGACGGTGAACTACAAGCGGTCGATACGGTGACAATCACCGTTCTTGAGGCTGCATGTACCAATCATCTAGCACCGGTTGCACCACCAAACGGCACCATCTATGCGGCCGATACATTTGATGACGCTGTGGATCCAGGTTGGGGTAATGCAGATATCGGTGGCGCTTATACTTACTTCTGGGCCGCAAATACGATTGACAAATTCTCAGTCTTTTGTGATTCAGGTTTTATTAGTTTTGACAATAGTGGTCAGGCAGCCGAGTCAGTTTTGACCGGTGTTAATGTAAATGATTCGCTCTCAAGTTTGTCATTCTCAGTAGCTGAGCTTCCCACAAACCGGGCATACTTGCGCATCCACTCGCGCCGTCAGAGCTTTGGCGCAACATACCGCAGTATTATCCAAATAGAGCCCGACGGAACAGTCTTCCTATTTGTAGACAAAATTGCTGGCGGCTGGAAACGTGTTAGCTCAAATGAAAATAGCGGTGTCCAAATTCTGCCAGACACACAATATGAAATCAAAACAGAAACCTCTGGCAGTAACCCAACAACGATCAAAATCAAGATCTGGGAGTCAGGACAAGCAGAACCAGCAGGTTGGCAGCATGTAGTCACCGATGCCGAGACGATTTTGCAATCTTCGGGATCAGTTGGTCTACGGGCAAATATCCTGCCAGGCGAATCAAACCTCCCATTTGTCTTCGCAATTGACAACTACTACGTCTCTGACCCATCAGCCCAAGCACCGGCAACAGTCATCGTTACCGATAGCTTTGACCGGTCGACGTCTAACGGTTGGGGCCAAGCGGATCAAGGTGGTTCATATACCCATCTGTGGGGTTCAACTGCTGCGGCTGCGTTCACAACGAATGGCTCACGTGGATTGATTGAATACACCACTGGCGGTGCCGGCAGGGAAGCGATTCTGAATACGCCTCTCGTTATGGATTCAATCTCAGAAATCACATTTAGCGTTGATAAGTTGCCGTCGGCCGATGGGTTTATACGCTTGCATAGCAGGCATGTAAATGACTACACCACTTATCGGGGTGCAGTACAGATCAAACCAAACGGCGATCTCAGACTCTTTGTTGACCGGCAAAATGGCGGAAATTGGGGACAGGTTTCACTAAGCCAGCTGGCTGGGTTAACCATCGCACCGAATGTCGACTATCGCATTAAGATGGAAACGTTCGGTTCATTCCCAACCACGATCAGGCTGAAAGTATGGGAAGTTGGCACGCCAGAGCCGGTAACCTGGCAGCACACAGCATCGGATTCGACCATTAGCTTGCAGGCAGCAGGTGGATTTGGATTACGCGTCAATGCGCTCTCCACGCTCGCCAATGCTCCAATCATCTTTAGTTTCGAAGATTATAATGTCATGTCGTTGGGACCAATCAACCCACCCCCAAGTTTAGTTTTGGCCGAAGACACGTTTAGCCGAACTGAGTCTGTAGGTTGGGCGACTGCTGAAACAGGTGGGGCTTATACTCACCGTTGGAGTTCAGCGGCCGTCAATGATTTCAGCGTTAGTAACGGCGAAGGTATCTTCACGATGAATCCATCCGGTGTAGCCCGCGAAGCCCATCTTGATGATGTATCCGCTTTAGATACTAGAAGTGAGATTGTCCTGACACTAAGCGACCTGCCATCAACAAGAAATTACGTCCGATTGTTTAGCCGCCGGGTGAATGGAACAAGTGGTTATCGAGGTGTGGTTCAGATAGATCCATCTGGGGCTGTTAGCCTTTGGGTAGATAGGTTAGACTCCGGTAGTTGGGCTCGGGTTAGTACAACACAACCATTGGGCTTCCAAATAGCTCCTGAAACTGCCTATAACATCAAAATGGAAACAACAGGCACCTTCCCCACATCTATTCGTATGAAATTGTGGGCGGTGGGTGATACGGAACCAAGTAGCTGGCAGCATATCGCATCTGATTCGACCAATGCTTTGCAAAACCCGGGTGCTGTAGGGCTACGAATTAACGCAACTGGACCAATTATTAACACTCAGGTTGATTACCGGTTTGATAATTTGCTTATAACAGATCTTGGAAGCCAACTGTTGGCTCTTGATTAAGCGCTAAAGATCAAAGATTAAGTAACTGACCCAAATTTAATCATTAGGGTTATCACCTTTAAATTTACTAGACATATTTAAGTCAGGTTCGCATTGAAAAATGTTTACAATGATTTAGGTATGTCTAGTATAATTTTGTGTTTGAAAAACATCCGTTTTCTAATTAAACTCTGGCAAGCTCTTTTTTTAATTCTAAAAACCACACAAAGCTTTGAATTAACAAAATTCACAATCAAATGAACCAAGGAAAAGTTTATATCCCAATGGACTGGCGGCATGCCATTGCCGCCAATACCGCTTTAGCATCTGAGCAAAGAGGATCAACCCTATTTGCAGATATTTCAGGTTTTACCCCTTTAACAGAAGCTTTTGCCTTGGAATTGGGGCCCAAAAGAGGCGGAGAGGAGCTTACAACCCATCTCAATCGTGTTTACGATCAACTTATTTCTGTTCTGCATGACTATCACGGAAGCGTGATCGGGTTTAGCGGGGACTCTATTACTTGCTGGTTTGACCAGGATTTAGACGGCCGCCATGCCGTTCGCTGCGCATTAGAAATGCAGGAAAAAATGGAAGAAGTCGCGCAGATCAAGACACAACTGGGTCGAGAAATAATCTTAGGTTTAAAAGTAACAGTCGCAATCGGTTCAGTTAAACGATTTATGGTCGGCATGGCAGACTATACATTTATGGACGCGATGGCTGGAAAGACTGTTGAACGAATGGCAACCGCAGAAAGTTTTGCTAAAGCAGGCGATGTTGTCATTGATTATCAGACCTTTAAGGCTTTGAGCGACCACTTAACAGTCTCGGCTTGGCATGAAGACCCAGAAACAAAAGAGAAATATGCCGCAATCAGCTCGCTAAGTTTAGATGTTCAAAAGAACCCTTGGCCCGCGGTTAAAGACTCGCTTCTTAGCTTTGATCAAATTGATGAGTGGCTTTTACCCGCAGTTGCGAGCCGAATTAACAGTGGTTTAGGTGATTTCCTGACGGAGCTGCGGCCAGCCGCGGCCCTATTCTTGCGATTTACAGGCATACAGTTTGATACCGACAATTCTGCACCAGACAAATTAAGAGAATTTATTCAAAGTGTCCAAAGAATTATCATGCGCCTTGAGGGGAGCTTGATCCAATTAACGATTGGGGACAAAGGCAGTTACTTATATGCAGCCTTTGGTGCACCAATAGCACACGAAAATGATGTAGAACGGGCCGCACTTGCTGCGCTAGCACTACAAGAAGAATGCGCTCAATTCACCTTTATCAATTCGCTTCAAATTGGTATTTCACATGGTCTGATGCGAACAGGCGCATATGGCGGTAGCCAACGCAGAACGTACGGGGTATTGGGGGATCATGTAAATTTATCAGCAAGACTTATGAGCAAAGCGCCAGCTGGCCAAATTTATATAAGCCAGCGGGCGCAAAGAAAAATATCGAAGCTGTTTGAGTGGGAACAACTTCCTCCTATGCAGGTGAAAGGTAAAGCTCAGCCAATCCAGGTCCACCGGCTTGTAAAAAGCAAGTTGCGCCAAGCTATCCGTTTAAACGAGCCAGAATACAGCTTACCGATGATCGGCCGAGAATCAGAGTTACAGCATGTGACAGAACTGATCGAAGAGGTTCTTGAGGGCAAAGGGCAAATTATCGGCATTACGGCCGAGGCTGGCATGGGTAAATCCCGTTTAAGTGCTGAGGTTATCCGCCTTTGCATGGATGACGGGATGTCCGGCTATGGGGGCGAGTGCCAATCATTTGGTACAAATACAAGTTATCTTGTTTGGCAACCGATATTGCAGTCGTTATTTCATTCAGCAGAAGTCACAGATGAAGCCAGCACAAACCGTTTTTTAGAAAATCTAACCGAGGAAATCACCCTGATAAACCAATCACTGGTCCCTCGAATTCCTTTACTGGGTCCGCTTTTGCAAATTGATATTCCTGAAAATGACCTGACAAAGTCCTTAGATGCTAAAACTCGCAAAACGTCACTGCAAGCATTTATTGTTGATGTTATTTTGGCTAAATCGTTACAGCAGCCGATCATACTCGTTTTCGAAGACTGCCACTGGTTAGACCCACTTTCACTCGAGTTAATTGAAGTACTAGGTCGCTCGATCGAGCAATCTCCAATATTTTTGCTTTTGGTCTATAGACCTCCTGATTCGCTGAAAACACAGCTGCCGCAGGTTCATGAACTACCTAACTTTACAGAAATCACACTAGATACTTTTTCAAAAGATGAAGCTGAAAAGCTGATTAAAATCAAAGTAGAACAATATTTTGATGATTCAAGTGTCCCGCAAAAATTTATAAACCTTGTGATTAAAAAGGCGGCCGGGAACCCTTTTTATCTCGATGAAATTATTAACTTCATCAAAGACAAAGAAATTAATTTAGAGGATGAAAGAGCTCTAGAGAAAATTGACTTACCAAACACGATCTACAGCTTGGTTTTAAGTCGTATCGATAACCTGACAGAAAGCCAAAAAATGGCGATAAAAGTTGCCAGTGTCATTGGGCGATTATTTACAGCGGCAATGGTATGGGGCGTTTACCCTACAAACGAGATCACCACCATGGTGAAGCAAGATCTCAACACATTAAGCGAGCTTGAGTTAACGCCGGTTGAGCAACCAGAACCAGAGCTAACCTACCTGTTTAAGCATATCGTGACTCAAGAAGTTGCCTATGAAAGCTTGCCTTACAAGACACGGGCAAAATTGCATGGTCAAATTGGGGACTACATTGAATTCAAATTCCCAGACGATATTGAAAATAATTTAAATATTCTGGCATTTCATTTCGACAAGAGCGAAAATTTTGAAAAGAAAAAAGAATATTTACTTCGTGCAGGTGATGCTTCAAAAGCAAACTACGCTAACGAGCCTGCAATTCAATATTTCTCAAAAAGCCTAGATTTGCTTTCTCCGGCAGAGCAGGTTGAAGTCATTTTCAAATTAGGTGAAATCAAAGAATTAGTAGGGGATTGGGAACAAGCTAAAGCGCATTATCAAGATGTTCGAGAAACTGCTGAGTCTATCAATTTAGACCATTTCATTCCCAAAAGTTATATTTTTCTGGGAGAGCTATACCGCAAGCGGGGAGACTATGAAGAAGCAGCAAAGTTTTATGATCAAGCTTTATCGATTTCAGAAAACTTGAATGATAAGGAACACATAGCCAGATCCTTCCTGTGTCGTGGCACTTTAGCCGCTCAACAGGGTAGTTTCGAATTATCGATTGAGCACTACAACCGATCATTGCAGCTTTACGAAGAAATTAATGATGAAGATAGCATTGCAAAAGCCTATAACAACATGTCCGTTGTGGGTCTAATGCAGCCCGACTTTGAAAGTGCAAAAGTGTATCAAGAAAGAGCGCTTGAAATTAGACGGAAAAATGAAGATAAATTTTCGATTGCAAATTCACTTAGTAATTTGGGTGCAATTCTCTATGAGCTCCAAGAATATCAAGAATCATACGATCTATTAACCGAGTCATTAAAATATATGAGAGAGATTGGGGAGAAGTGGTCGATTGCAAACACTCTAAATAATTTAGGAAATTCCCAAGCTGCGCTAGGATTTTTCCAGGAGGCCTCAAATTGCTATACTGAAAGTTTGGCTATTAATTCAAGTCTTGGCGCCAAATGGGCATTAGCTTATTTAATTGAAGATATTGCATCACTTATTGCGAAGCGAGACGGATCAATAGAAGCGATACGATTAGCAGGGGCAGCAGCTAAGCTGAGAGAGGAGATCGAATCCCCATTATCAAACACCATGCAAGAAAAATTGGATGAAAAGCTTGCATCAGCCAGAGATAGTGACCCTGAAGGCGCTCAAGAAAAATTTACGGCCGGCCGTGATATGGAGCTGGCCGATGTGATTGAGTTTGCGACTAACTTATTGTCAGCTTAATCTACGAGCAATGGGCAGATTGTAGAGGCAGGTTTATAATCCGGCCTAATGACACTTTTATCAGAAATTCTCAAAGCTGAAACACGTATCCGACCATTTATTCGAGAAACTTTTCTTGAATTTTCCCCCCACTTTAGTGAAATTATTGATGGCCACGTTCTCTTTAAACTAGAGAATCAACAGCATACAGGTTCATTTAAGATTCGTGGAGCGATGAACCGAATTCGAGCCTTATCGCCAGCAGAAAGCAAAAAAGGAGTCGTGACAGCTTCCAGCGGAAATCATGGAGCCGCTGTTGCCAAATCGCTGACTTTGTTTGACACGCTAGGCATCGTATATGTTCCAGAAAACACCTCGGAAGCCAAGATTGAAAACATGGAGCAGTACGGAATTGAGGTTCGATTTGCAGGGGACGACGGGATTATTGCCGAAAAAACTGCGAGGCAATTTGCGGCCGAAAATGACCTAACATTCATCTCTCCTTATAACGATTTGCAGGTGGCTGCGGGACAAGGGACTTGTGGTATAGAAATCGGCCGGCAATTGTCAGGGGAGTCAGTTGATGAAGTTTTTATCGCTGTTGGGGGCGGAGGCCTAATTTCTGGGGTCGGCTGCTACTTAAAATCTATTTGGCCTGACGTAAAAATTATCGGATGCCAGCCTGAAAACTCAAAGGTTATGGCAGATTCAATCGAGGCTGGAGAAATTTTAGACTTACCGTCTCTGCCGACCCTGAGTGACGGAACGGCTGGAGGCATTGAACCAGATTCGATTACGTTTGGTTTTACGCAACAATATGTGGATGAGTTTGTTACAGTAAGTGAAGAGGAAATCGCAGATGCGATGGTCCATTTCATGTCTGTTCATCATCAAATGATAGAAGGTGCGGCCGGTGTAGCAGTTGCGGCCTTACTAAAAAGACAGGCACAGCTAAAAGGTAAAAGCGCCGTTGTGTTGATCTGCGGGGGCAATATAAGCCTGCAGACTTTAGCCGACGTCATCACCGAATAAACAACATGAAAGCGCTTGAAGGGATAAAAGTTTTAGACATGTCACGCATTTTGGCCGGTCCTTATATCGGCATGATGCTTGGTGATTATGGTGCGGACGTAATCAAAATTGAACAGCCTGGGAGCGGAGATGGAACCCGTAAATGGGGCCCTCCTTGGGTAGGTGACCAAGCCGCATATTTTTTTTCCGCAAATAGAAATAAAAAAAGCCTAACTCTTGATCTAAAAAACGAAAAAGGGTTAGAAATTTTGCATCAGCTGCTGGAAACGGCCGATGTGTTTATAGAAAATTTCAAGGTTGGTGGACTGGCTAAATTTGGTTTAGATTATCAAAGTCTGAAAGAACAATATCCCCGACTGATCTATGTCTCTGTTACCGGTTATGGGCAAAATGGGCCTGATAAAAACAAGCCTGGATATGATGCGATGATCCAAGCCCAAGGCGGGATTATGTCGATCACAGGGCCACAAGATGGAATGCCGCACAAGGTTGGTGTGGCAATTGTTGATGTGACGACAGGGCTGTATGCCACAACCGGGGTTTTAGCGGCTTTGAACCATCGACATCAGACGGGAAAGGGTCAACATGTCGATGTTGCTCTTCTCGATTCTCAGGTGGGATGGCTGGTCAACATCGCCCAAAATTACCTAGCAAACGGAGAACCGCCCGGCCGATACGGAAATGCTCATCCCAGCTTAGTCCCCTACGAAACTTTCGAAACGGCCGATGGGCACATTGTTTTAGCCATCGGAAGTGATGAACAGTATCGAAAGTTTTGCATCATGGCAGAGCGAGCAGATTTATGGGAAGACACCCGATATCAAACGAATCATGGCAGAGTTAGCCTGCGAGATGAGTTGTTGCCTGAAATCAGAAAGACCATGACTACGCGCAGATCAGAAGATTGGCTCAACTCCTGTGCAGAAATCACAGTCCCGGCCGGGCCAATAAACACCATAGACCAAGTCTTAGAAATGCCCCAAATAAAAGCACGGCAAATGGTCCAAACTGTAGAGCACACAACCGAGGGAGAAATCAAGATATTGGGACCGGTCCCGAAACTATCCGAAACACCCGCAGAGATATTTTTACCCCCTCCTGCATTAAGTGAACACACAGATGAAATTCTTGCCGGCTTGGGGTACACTTCTGACGAAATTGAAAAGTTTAAAACAGAGGAAATAGTCTAAACCAAAAGAAAAATTCAAAACACAATTTCTTTAAATGGGAAAGACGAACAAGTAGATTAAAGAGGAAAATCGATCTGCTTCAAGGGCATCTACATCGCACCAAAAGCAACCATTCTAAAATGTTAGGAGGAAATATGAGCTTTCCTATATTTCAAGTTGATGCATTTACGCATATACCCTATCGCGGCAACCCTGCTGCTGTAGTTGTTTTAGATAAAATGCAGCCGGACGAATGGCTGCAAAAAGTGGCGGCCGAAATGAACCTGTCTGAAACAGCATTTGTGGCACCCAATATTGATCCGTTCAAACGTGTGTGGCAATTAAGATGGTTTACACCCAAAGCTGAAGTTGAACTTTGTGGCCACGCGACCCTAGCAACTGCACAGGTCATGTTTTCTGAAGGGTTCGCAAAACCACAAGAAACCATTCGTTTCGACACTTTATCAAACGAACTTCAAGCGTCTAAAGATTCAGGGGGATGGATTGAGCTTAATTTTCCAACCTCTAAGATTCAAACAACAGACCCCAATCCAGAGTTAATGAGCGCGCTTGGCATAGAAAATTCAAATTTGCACAAAGCGGTATTTGATCAAGATTTCGATTACATTGTTGAGTTGGCTGATGAAAAGGCTGTAAAAAAATTACAGCCAGATTTTGCAGCTCTCTCAAAGCTAGATTGTCGGGCAATAACCGTGACTGCAAAAGCAGATGAAAATAGCGAGGGGAACCCCGATTTTGTTTCACGGGTATTTGTACCCCGGCTTGGAATCAATGAAGACCCCGTTACAGGCTCGGCTCATTGCTACTTGTCTGACCTATGGGCAAAAAAGCTGGGCAAATCAGAGTTTAGGGCCCACCAAATTTCAGAGCGAGGGGGAACTTTAAAGGTTAAATTGCTTGGGGATCGGACATCCATCGCCGGCCGGGCGGTCATTATCCTAAAAGGAAAGTTACTCAAATAGCTATTTCGAATTATTCTTATCAAAAAGCCCAATTTCTTGTCAACCAGATACCCATTGGTACGTTAGTTTGATAAACTGACTCTGCATAGGCTCCCCCCCGAGGTGTACGAAGCAACGCCCGTTGCTCCGGCACCTCATTTTTTTTGCCTAATTATCGTTTGATCAAAGGCAAATATACTTTGAAGCTTACATCAAATGAAACAGTAACCGGGTTTGCCGCATACCACCCATCAGATCCAGCTTGAACCGCCTCCACACGACATTCTCCACCAGTTGAAATATAGACAAAATTTGATTCAACCTGACACACAAGTGGGCTAATTGTGTTAAATTGAACAGGTAATCCTGAATCTGCAGAAGCGCTCAGCTCAACTACATCTCCAATCTCGGCCGCTGTAGCAGCTGGCGGTGCAGGGAAATTGATCATCTGATTCTTCTTAACAAAAATCGTTCTGACAACTTTAGGCGCAGACGCATAAAAGCTGTCCCCAGCCTGAAATGCTTCAAGTTGACACTTTCCATTCCCACTAGTCAAAAGCTGACTACCTGCCACAACGCAAACCTCCGGTGTCAGTGAGCTGAATGTCACAGCTAGACCTGATGAGGCGTCAGCAGAGAGCGGATGTGTGACTCCCACATCAAAATCAGCATCTTCCTCAGGTGATTGAAAATTGATTGATTGTTCCAGCCTGGTTCCAGATTCGATTGTAATTTGGTGTGTAACCGGATCAGCATTGCGATATCTGTCATCACCCGCCTGAGAGGCTGTCACTTGGCAAACCCCAAATGCCAACAACAATAATTTATTTTCAGATATCACACAATTCGCCGAAGGGGTCGCCAAGAAATCTATTTCAAGCCCCGAAGAAGCCGAGGCTATTAACTCAACTCGTTCTCCCACTTTCAAAATGCCATTGTTTTCAGGTGATGAAAAATCGATCGATTGAGGCAGCTTAGTCACTGAAATCACCTGGGTCACATCGAGCGCCGCTGCATAAACCTCATCCCCATCCTGCATCGCTCGCAGTTCACATTCACCGCCAATTAGCATCACAGCTTGGTTGTCTAAAACGGTGCAAACCGCAGGTGTATCGGAATCAAAAACGACATCTAAGCCAGAAGTCGAATTCGCGCTTAAATCGAACGTGGTATCAACCACCGTCTCACTCTGAGGTAAATCAAAGCTAATGGCTTGGCTCTTTTTTGTCACACTAAATATATTTTTGAGCTTTGGGGCAGGATTAAATATCTCATCACCAATTTGTATCGCCTCAAGCTCACAGCTGCCCAAAGTCAGCATCGTCGCTTGATTGGGTGATGTGGTACACACCTCGGGCGTTTTCGTGTTGATCTCAACCTCTAAGCCTGATGTAGCGGTAACAGACAGACTGACCGTCTCCCCAATTTCTACAGAAGAACCATCGGCCGGTGATAAAAACACAATCGTTTGGTCTGTTTTTGCAGGATCATTCACTAAGATATCTTTTGACACCGTTTCAGCTGCAGAATAATCACCATCACCATATTGATCAGCCGAAATTGTACAAACCCCTCCACCAATCATGGTGACAACCCCATTAGCAATCGTGCAAACAGTCGGAGTTGACGTTGAATATGAAACGTCTAGCCCAGATGATGCTGAGGCAGCTGGTTCATACTCTTCGTCTTTGGACATGCCAGAATCAACATCGGCCGGTAAATCAAACGTAATCGTCTGCGCCAATGGAGCGGCCGAAATTTCTAAGGCCCCCATGTCAGTGATCGCACCAAAAATTCGCAAATTACCGGCAAGATCAAACGGTACATCCTCATCCGTATCATCATCCCCATCTAAATCTGAAAAATCATTTGGGATCAAGCCATTTGAACCGGTATTTACAGCCGCAGATGACTGATTTAAGTTCAAGTTACCACAGTTGTTGCTGTTCACCGGCATCTCAACAAAAGGTTGACGAGCCTCAGTCTGATTACCATTCCCCGCGAACGGTGGGCTTCCATCACCGACGATGCTGAACTGCACATCAAGGGAATTAGAGCCCACATTTTCAATTTCTGAGCCATTCCCCCACAAGACGCTATTAAACAAATTGACATCGTTTCCCGAGCCAACAAAATAAATCGCCCCACCGTTTGAGGCTTGGTTGCCTCCCATTGAAACATGGTGCAAATTAATGGTGTTATTCGCGTTCAGGCGGAAAGCTCCTCCTGTCCCAGCATTGATATTAGCGCCAAAAGCCCCATTCATCACCGTTAAAATATTGTCACTTTCTATTGATAAACCGGCTCCAATCTTTGCTGATCCCCCATTCACATTCTTATTTCCGCAAAGACTAATATTGGCGAGGATTACCTCGTTACCTTCATGAAAATAGAGGCTTGCGGTTTTGTCGGCCGTATTGCCGATTAGGGTAACATTTTTTAAGACGGGGCTGTTGTTATTTTCAAAAAAGATACCCCCACCATGATCACCCGCATTATTATTTTCAACAGTAACATTTTCTAAAACAGGGCTATTGTTATGCAAAAAATGAATGCCGCCCCCATCGTTGCGTGTGTTGTTATTACCGACTATCCACAAATTCCGCAATGTGGGGCTCGCATTACTTTCAAATCGGAGACCTGCCCCTTCAGAGTTATCCCCACTTGTACTGTTCTCAGTCTGCCCTGCGGTCACAACAAACCCATCCAAAACGGTAGCAACTGTATAGGTTACAGTCGGGTCACCGGTGACCACATTAAACGCATTCTCACCTACTGTGTCAGCGTAAGACAAAACAATCCCACCTGAATCAGAATCATTTCCATCTAAATCTCCCGAAAGGATAGTTCGATACAGCTCCCAATCCCGCTCAGAAAAACCCCCTCCTCCGCTTGGGAAGCCCCCATAAATCTCAACCCCCTCGATCAATGTGAATGTTTCGGTTTTCGCAACACCACTTTCGGACCGATTACTAGGTTTATAAACCCCTTCTGCAACCAAAATCTGATCACCTGCCTGAGCAATATCTAAAGCATCTTGCAAGGAGATAAAGGCGTTCTCCCACGATTCACCATTGCTGGTTCCCGCCGTTGCTGACTGGTCTACGTAAAAAATAGTCCCCGCAGATTCTGCAGCAGAACCACCTAAGCCTAAAAAGAAGATTGCCGAAATAAGACATGCGAAAAGAATAGGTTTTAATTTTTTCATCATTTATTTAAACCTTGCACAAATTGTTGGTCGAATATGAAATTGTGAATCACACAAGCTTGATTGCGAAGCTAAGTCGGCCCCAAGCTCCCTCATGATATTGAATAATGATGAATTTAAACGCTAAGATGTTAGGAAATTAAGCAGGCTCCCCTCCAAAACAGTACAAATTTCCTTAGGAACAGAATGCAGGTTACGGCCGGTGAATTTTACTTCATCCCCATTTTTTCTTTGCTCAGTTTGATTGGAAATTTTGATCGAAGTTTGGCGTCTAATTCGGCCGAAATATGATCAGGATAATGGGTTTTTAAAACCTTCCGCACCTTTTTCTTCGCCTGGTCAAAAATATCAGGGGACCCTTCTGACTCCCAAACGCCAGGTGCAGAGCGGTCTGCAATCTCGGGATAAAGAAAATCGGTTTCCATTCTCGAAATCGTTTGAGGATGGCCTAAATAATGCCCTGGCCCCAACACCGTCTCTCGAATTACATCAATCGATAAGGTTTCGTCATTCACTTCTAGCCCCGCTAAAACCCGTTGTGCAACCCCCAACATATCGTTATCGATCACCATCGCTTCCAATGAGCAGCCCATAAGGCTACCAAGCATCCCGGCCGATTCTAAGATGCGATTTGCCCCTGCCAACCCGGCAGTGACCGCTGTTATTCCCTTCTCAAACCCGGCTTGAGCATCTGGCAATTTCGAATCACTCATGCAAGCGGCAACACTTGTAGGGAGGTCGTAATATCGGCCGATTTGAGCGCAAGAAGCCATCATTAGCGCCTCTTCACCGCTACCGCCAGAAAAAGCGCCTGTTCGCAGATCTGACACAAAAGGCCAAATGGCAAACGTCATGGGGCAGCCCGGCCGGATCATATTCACGATAGACAAGCATGCCAGCCCTTCTGCCGTGACTTGCGCCAGCGTCCCCGCCAATGCGGCCGGGGCCGTAGCGCCTGCTTGGGGTGCAATCGCAATATCGCTAATCAAACCCAATCGGCTTGACTTCACCAGAACGTTCAAATTATCTTCCCCAAACTTAAGAGGAGAGACTATCGGGCAACCGCCAAATGAAACAAACGGCCGCTCAATAAATTTACCCGGTCCACCAGCCACCATATCAAACATCTCTAGGGCCGCATCAATGCTATTAACATCTTGAAACGTCATTTCACACGGTTTTTGTGTAGATGTGATGGCGACATAGGCGACATTTAGATCGTGAACAAATAAATCTTGTAATTCATTTGGGATCACGGTCTGCCCAAATTGATGTATGTTGTCTAAGGTATCAACCAGGCGGCCGCAATCATATAAATCTTCTAAAGTCGAAGATCTAAACGTCAGCGACTCAGGGTCAAGCATGGTGACCGCTTCACCACTCGTAGCGTAATTGACGTGATACCCCCCGACAACTACGTCAGAAAAGGCGGAGCTTCGGCTGTGGACGGTGTAACTTTTAGCAGCTACAGCGATCAAATCCTCGACCAATGCAGCAGGGAAACACAATCTCCCATGCTCATTTACAAACGCACCTTTTTGGGTTGCTAACTCAACCACCTCTTGAGTGGCATCTGCAATTCCGATCGTTTCTAATATTTCAAGCGCCGCTTTATTGATTTTTTCTAAATCGGTATCGGTCAGTGGTTTATAGGTTCCACCGATCAGCCCAGCCTTGACCGGCCGTTTCTGCGAGGCAGCCTCGCGCAATGCGATTCGCCCTTCACGCCCTCTCCCCTTCCGCCTTGATTTTTTTGTTCCAGTTTCCATGTTATCCCGCTAAGGCTAATTGCAAGCCTTCTTCAAAACGGGTCAATGCTTCTTCTGCGTCAGCATCAGAGTGGGCCGCACAAACGAAGAATGGTTCAATGCCCCCTTTCTCGGGCATCACCCCATGATTGTTCATATATTCGTAAATTTGCTCAGACAGCTTCCAGTTTGGGATTGTCTTTAGTTCTCGCCAATCTCTTGGCGCTTTTTCCGAGAAGCAGACCCCAAACATTCCAGGGGCTCCGTTGATAGAAACCGGAACACTGTGTCTGGCACAAATCTCTTTAATGCCATCCTGAAGCAGCATGCCGTGCTTTTCTATTTTGGGGAAAACCTTATCTTCTTGAATGAGTTGAAGCACAGCATCAGCAGCGGCCGTTGAAACCACATTACCCGTATACGTCCCCCCTTGAAATACTCCCCCATATTTCAAATTCATCATGATCTCTTTCTTTCCACCAAAAGCAGCAACCGGAAAACCATTACCCATCGCTTTGGCATAGGTCGATAAATCTGGAATCACGCCGAAAAATTCCCGTGCACCGCCGGGAGCAATGCGGAATCCCGTTTTGACCTCATCAAAGATCAGCACAATTCCATATTGGTCACACACGCTTCTCAAAAACGGCAAAAATGATGGGTCGGGAATCAGCGCATTGGCATTGCCAAGCATCGGCTCAACAATAATCGCCGCAATTTCTTCCCCTTTTTCGCTTAGGATTTCGGCCAGCACTTCCTCGTCATTCCATGGGGAGAGAATAATCAGATCATTAAAGGCTTGTGGCACACCCAAGCTATTTCCCACAGCTTTCGGCCGACGTCGATCTCCAACCGCATCTAGTGAAGCACCCATTGTTGACCACATCACAGTGTCATGAGCTCCGTGATAAGACCCTTCGAACTTGAGGACCAATTCCCGGCCGGTTGTTCCACGTGCCAGCCGAATCGCATGCATCGTGCACTCCGTTCCAGTGTTTGCCAGGCGAGCCATTTCAACACCCGGGCACAGGTCAATAATGCGTTCACAAACGCTTACCTCATATTTTTGTGTCCCGGCAAAACTAACGCCATGATCAATCGCTTCCTTAACCCTTTCGTTTACATATTCATTCCCATGCCCCACTAAAACAGGCCCCCAACCCAATCGGTAATCGATAAAGCGATTCCCGTCAAAGTCATACAAATACCCCCCGTGTGCATCAGCAACAACGACAGACTCTTCATCCCCATAATATCGATAATTTGAGCTCACCCCAAACGGTGTCACATCTCTAGCTCTCTGGAAAAATTGGTTTGATTTCGTTCTATTTAGCATGCCTTACTAATTTCCTAGCTTTTTTAGACTTTTTCACGCAAGTACAATTTGCTCGTGAATCATAATACATTTTAATAAACGTGCCGACCTTATCATATTGAAAATTTCAGACCTTCTGCTTTCGAACAAGCACCATCCCCCCCGGCCAACAGTCATATTTTCAATCTTTAAACAACGCGACCTATCCTCACACGACTAAACCTGTAACCGGATATGTAAGGTCTTTTATCTAACTTTACTTAAGAACAAAGTAGAATTTAATGCCGATTTGGATCAGTTACCACCAAGCAACAAAAAAGCACTACACACAAGTATCCACAACAAAAAAAGCCGCAAAAGCACCTATCAATCTTCGCCGTTTTTACTGATCCCTTTACGTTTAAAAAGCCCTTGCCAGAGGCATTACTAATTTTTGTATTACGACAAGAAAATGAAAGTTACACAAAACAAGTTGTGGACCTCGACGAGCGAAATACGGGGGTTACTGTTAGTTATCCTAGGCATCTTTTCATTAGCCTTCTTTTTTAGCTGGTGGTTTACCAATTCCCGCCTAACTAACACTTGGCTGGTCGTCGCTTTCATATTTGCAATCGTTTATGGATTGGGTCAAATTTTAGCCAGTTGGTTCCTCTATCTGGCTACCCATCAAGCCAATTCAAGAAACTTCTCCAATTTATCTAAAACAACCAATCTAACCGTTGATGTTTTTGTCACCGCCTGTGGCGAAGACTTTAAAATGATTGCAAGGTCTCTCGAAGCAGCTTGTGAGCTCAATGGACCACATAAAACTTGGCTTCTAGATGATTTAGGTGATCCCGCTCTTGAAAGCTTAGCTGCTCAATTTGGCGCTGGATACTTAACACGTGACGGACATGAAAACGCAAAAGCGGGAAATGTAAATGCAGCTCTTGAGAAAACAGACGGGGATATCATCGTTATTTTTGATATAGATCATATTCCAAGCCCAAAATTTCTGGAACGCACAATTTGGCACTTCGAAGATCCGTCTGTCGGGTTTATCCAAGTCATGCCCACATTTTCTAACAATGCAGATGGCTGGGTTGCGCAGGCAGCGGCAGAGACGAGCTTAGACTTTTACAACCCCACCTCAAAAGGGATGGATGGGTTGCGAAGCGTCACAAAAATGGGGACGAATTCGTTGATCCGCCGGAAAGCCTTACTGGATATTGGCGGTTATCAGTCTGGTTTAGCCGAAGATTTGGCAACATCCCTAAATTTGCATGCAAAAGGATGGGAATCTGTCTACGTTGCAGAACCCCTGGCACCGGGACTGGTTCCTTCAGACTTAGCCTCTTGGTTTACGCAACAGCTCAAATGGGCGAGAGGTGTCTTCGAGCTTCTACTTACAAAGTTCGTTGTGCTATTCCCAAAATTCAGCTGGGGCCAAAAAATCGCCTATATCGTTCGAACCACAAAATACTGGATAGGGTTAGTTACCTTCATCCATATCGCCCTAACGATTGTCTTTTTGTTTTCCAACTCTTCAATCGGCCGGGCTGGATTCGAAAACTATCTGCTTCACTTATTTCCGTTAGCTATCGCAGACTCAATCATACGGATGCTGGCTCTAAGACGCTGGCATTACCCTAGCATTGAAGCCATTAACCAAAGGCGTGCTGTGGCTTTAGTCTACGGGACATGGCCCGTCTATACGCTAGCTTGGTTCATGGCAATCTTCCGTATCCCATTGCGGTTCAGGCCAACGCCAAAAGACAACGGAGGAATAAGAGGATATTGGTTGGCACCTCAAATTTTGGCCTTTTTACTCTTAATCGGTGGTGTGATTTACACAATGACACTAGCCAGCCACCCCATAAATTGGCTAACAATCGGCTTTGCCCTCATCCAGATCATGATCCACTTCAACTTTTTGTGGTTCTCATTTCCATCTTTAACTTTCTGGTCAAAAAGACTCCAAAATAGTGATCAAAACGATATTAGCGAGCGGTATTTACATGCAAGCGGATCGAGCACATTGACCCAAAGGATATCTGATTAACGATGCAAAATTTGAGAATCCTAATGGTCAATCTTGGGCTTCCCCCAGAGAGTTTAGGAGGGACAGAGTATTACACCCTAAATGTGTCAAAAGCGTTAATCGAGAACGGGCACACGGTTGGGGCTTTTTGTGCAATAAATAATTTAAGCAACAAAAGATATTCTGTGACCAAGTCGGTTCAAGAGGGTGTTCAAGTTTACCGCGTAGCCAACTCTCACTTGTATGCTAGGCAGTTCAATGACTTCTTTGTCGACAAAAAGATTGATTCAATTTTCTCCGAGGTCTTAAAAGAGTTTAAGCCCGATCTTATTCACTTTCACCATTTAGCATATTTGTCAGCGACATTGCCAGAAATTGCTGACAGCTTAAACATTCCATCCATCATGACCTTGCATGATTATTGGTATATGTGTTTCCGTAGCCGCCTTTTAAAATTCAACAACAAAATCTGTTCTGGACCACAAGAAGGCAGTCAATGCGCTGCATGTGATGATGGGAAATCTCCACATCCGATGAAAGTGGCAAAATATCCAAGGCTACTACAATTTTCCCACTCACCTTCAATCAAAAAGTTAATCACGACAGGTCTCCAGACAATCTCCCATGAAAAGGTTTCAGCGGTTAGGAATCTCGTGTCTGGAAATGACTCATCAACCACGGAAGAGCTTGATAAACCCGATCTTGAAACGCTTAGTAATCATGCTCTCAGGTTTATCACCTTCAAAAAGCAGTTGAGTTTCCCAAAAATAATTTTAAGCCCCTCAAAACACCTGAAACAACGTTATGAGGATGCGGGATTTAACAATATTGATTATTTGCCTCTGGGATTTAATAGTTCCCACCCGTTACCACCTATCCCGTTTGAAAACACCTTAAAACTCACATTTATTGGCAGTCTTGAAGCTCACAAAGGTTTGCATCAACTGCTGGACGAACTGAGTTTATTAGACAACGAATCAATAGCTTTCGAAGTCAATATCCATGGCCATGCAAAAGATCCGATTTATGCGACACAACTGCACAACATGGCTTCAAGTTTAAATAATATTCAGGTTCATTTTCATGGGGCCTATCAGAGTGACAAGGATTTACGCACTATCTTAAAAAATTGTCACCTTGTCATCTTCCCCTCAATTTGGGAAGAAAACCACCCGCTTGTGGTTAGAGAGGCTTTGTTAAACGGTCGGCCGGTCATCGCTTCAAATTTAGGTGGTGCAGGTGAATGCATAACCCATCTTCAAAACGGGCTGCTATACAACCCGCTAGTTCCTGGCGAGCTTAGCAAAATCATCCACCAGCTGCAGGATGCGGCTTTAATCGATGCTCTTTATGAAGGAGCATGTCGGTCAGAAATAGCCACGATGGATGATCATGTAAGCCAGCTAACAAAAATGTACAGAAAAATTATCAGCCCAAACCCTTTTGAAAGTGCCTCAACTCCTCCAGCACAACTTTCAGTTTCCTAACTGATTATCGAGAAGTAACAAAAAATGTAAAATGCCAAATTCAAATAACATCACAGCCCCAATTACCGTTATTTCTATGCCTCGGTCCGGCTCTACGCTAGTTTCCGCAATTTTTGATCAGCATCCACAGGTGCATTCAGTCGGCGAAACAGCAAATTTGATTTTTGATTCTTGGAACGCTGTTGAATTTTCAAGAGGGGTATTGCGTCCTTCGTTTAATCAGGACGGTAAATTACTAGAAACCTCTGAAAAGGCGGCCGGGGTTATTCAGCAAACTTTCATCTCACTATTTAAAAGTCCTATAGATGCATGGTTCCACAAACCAATTGGGATTCCCAAAATTTTGTGGCAGAAATTTGACGACACAGAATGGGCGGAGGCTGCTGAATGGTATTGGGAAGTGATGTTAAACGCATTCCCAGAAAGCAAATATTTCACCTTGCTCAGGCATCCATGTGATGTTGTTTTATCAACAGAAAAACATCTTGGGTTTGAGCAGGCATCTACATGGAGACAGCTGGCTTTCATGGCCTACATATTGACCTATCCGACAGCACCGGTCGATTATGCCATTCACTATGAACAGCTTGTCAACAATAAAGAGGAAACGACAAAAGATCTGTTTGATTACTTAGAGCTGCCTTTTAACGCCAAGGTATTAGAAGCATTTAAAGAGGTTCATATTGGATCCAAGGGACGCAGAGACGCGGGCTCAATTAGTTCAACACGCAAGGATGAATGGCAGGAAATAGATTCAACCGCCGTTACTCGCTCCCAATTAACCCTGATCGAAAATCTGTTCAATAAATTTGGATACCCGATAAGTTGGCCGGAGCAACTTACCGAGCTTGAAGAAAGTGATCAAAACGTAGATTGCAGCTTAAATGGATCGCCATCAACAGAAGATTTGCTTGATTCGATCGAAAAATTAAACAGCAACATAGAGAATATCCATATGGATTACTCCGTCCGGTTGATTAAGTTAAATACTGAGAAATGGCAGGCGATAAAAAATAAAAACGGATCGACTCAAGAATTAAACAAATTAAGAGCTAAAACGGCCCATCTTGATAACCAAATCAACGATATTATGAACAGTCGAGGAGGCAGGGCTTTACAAAAATATTGGATGTTGGCAGATCGCGTCAAAGGTTTGTTACGCAAAGGACCTGAACCAACGGGTCCGCACTTAAACGGGGTGAAGACGGATACCCCACCGGAAACAACGGACACAAAAGTTAGTCCCCCTTTAGACGCCAAAGAAGCAAGTAAAACGGTGACGTTCGTTTTGCCGGCCGGTTTTACTCTTGGTGGCGTCACCAACTGGTCAATCGAAATGAGCAAGCGGCTCAACCTAAAAAAGATCCCATCCGCCTTAATCAAGTATCGAAATATTGGTCCTGAGTTAGCACTTGAGCATCCGCTCAACACAAGACTAATTAAATGTGATAGTCCACAAATCCCTGTAAAAGCAGAACTGTTGCAGTTTGAAACTGAATACAGAAAAGTTTTACCCGGCACATTGATACCTAATTACAACCCCAGAACCTATGCGATTTGTGCATCAATAGCCAAGAATGAAGCACACAAAATTCGTCTTTTAGGATACGCCCATACAGATGAAGCTTCGTACTATGCAATCTTATTCTTCTATGAAAAACTAATTCACAAGTTTGTAGCGGTAAGCGACGAAATTGCTGACAAATTAAAAACGTTGATGCCCCATCGATCCGGTGATATTTTGACAAAGCCCTACGGAGTTCAAGTCGATGAGACGGTCAAGATAACCAAGCAAAATGAGTCTACGCCACTTAAGTTAGTTTATGCAGGCCGAATCGAACAAATTCAAAAAAGAGCGCTCGATTTTGTAGATCTAGTCAAAGCCTTGATAGATCAAGATGTCAACTTCCGGTTAAAAATAGTGGGAGACGGCAGCATGAAAGAGGAGCTACAGGCTGGCATTAATGAGCTCGGCCCTGAAGCGCAACGGGCGGTTACGTTTGTCGAACCACTTGCTCCAACAGCCATGCCCAGCTTATGGGAAGAAGCGGATATTTGCGTACTTGTATCTGAATATGAAGGGACCTCAATATCTCTGCTAGAAGCGATGAGCAAAGGCTGTGTTCCCGTCGTCACAGAGGTAAGCGGCGTTCAAAGGGTGATTCAATCGGGCAAAAACGGCTTTACATCCCCCATAGGCGATATGGATAAAATGGCGAGTTTGATCAAAAGCCTAGACACGGATAGAGATCGCCTACAAAGCACTGGGACAAATGCACACAAAACTATTTATGAGCAGTTTAACTATGATGAATATGTCGATTGGTTTGCTTCTGAATGCGATCAAATCTGGGAACTTCCGCCAAGAAGCTGGAACCATGATGAACCGATCTTAATTAATCATAAAGCGATGAAAACTCTAGAGCATTCAATTACTCTCTTTCAGAATCAAATCAACAGCGATTCTCCAAGTTCTTTGACCCAATTAAACGATATTAAAGATTATCTTTTTTCCGGAAAAGTGGCATAAATCGCCAGACCCAATATAGAGGTCGATGAAAATGAACGTGTCTAAAATTAAAAATATTTTGATTATTGGTATGTCTCACTCTTGGAGTTTGATAAATGCTGCCACACAAAATCGAAACCGGTTCAATGGTGAGCACATTCAATTCAAAAATGAGGATTTTATAGAATACGATTATGAAAAGTATTTAGATTTTCAAGTTGACCACAAATTAGCTTTTACTGAACTGGATGCGGCTTTATTATCGATTTTTGGCAATGAGCACAATAGTTTTGGGTTATTTGAAAAGCAGGTCCCCTTTTCTCTATTTAACAAAACTTGTGATTTTAATGCCTCAGACAATCCAACTAGACGACATTTTGTCCCCAGAGAAATGCTAAAACAGCAAATGAAACTTATTTTAGAAAAAAGAAATACGTTTCTGATACTTAATGCCTTGAAAAAGCAATTTCTAACTAAGCCTTGTTATTTCATCTGCACGCCACCGCCCATAGCTGATGAAAACCATATTTTAAAGTTTGAAAATTATTATCCAGGTCGGCCGACAAACCAGATTGCACCAAGACAATTGAGATTAGAATGCTACAGGTTGCATTGTGAAATTTTGGCAGAGGCGTGCGACCTAATTGATATGCCTTTTCTGCAGTCTCCAGTAGAAGCAGCTGATACAGATGGATTCTTAAAGGAAACATATTGGCAGGACGATCCGATACATGCCAATTCAAAATATGGGCAGTTAGTATTGTCTCAAATTGAGAGGCTATTATGAGTAAAAAGCATCCTTATCAAGGTTTACCTACCTATCAATTTTGGAAAGAAGAGCCAGGTATCGAAAATCCAAATCAGTTTGACCCGGTTACTAAAAAATCTTTTTTAATCGACAAAACTGATGCGGTGGTTACTGCAGGATCTTGCTTCGCGCAGCATGTAGCTAGATATCTAAATCGATCTGGCTTTAATCATTTCATAGCTGAAACAGCCCATCCCATGTTTTTCCCTGTCATCGCCGAAAAATTTAATTACGGGATGTTTTCCGCTCGGTATGGGAATATTTATACGGCACGGCAATTAAAACAGTTGCTGCAAAGGACATATGGTGAGTTTGAGCCCATTGAAATAGGTTGGACAAGTCGTGATGAGAAATCAATCGTCGATCCCTTCCGGCCGCAAATTCAACCGGGTGGATTTGTATCTGAAAGTGAGCTACTTGCTGATCGTCAATATCATTTTGAATCGATACGAACCGCCATTGAGCAAATGGATGTATTTGTTTTCACGTTAGGCTTAACAGAGTGCTGGATCGATCAGCGTGACGGGGCCGTATACCCGTTAGCCCCCGGGGTTGCAGGGGGTGTTTACAATCCAGAGAATGTGAAATTCCACAACTTTCAGCATAAAGAAGTAATTGATGATTTGCTGGATGCTTTAAACTACATTCGCGAAAAAAATCCGGCCGTTAAATTTATCCTGACGGTTTCACCCGTTCCATTAAACGCAACGGCCGAGGATCGTCACGTCTTTGTCTCCACAACTTTATCCAAATCAATTTTAAGAATCGCTGCAGAAGAAGCCAGCCAGCAATTAAACCAATGCGATTACTTCCCCTCGTATGAAATCATCACCAGCCCGTATAGTCAGGGTAGATACTTTGGACCCGATCGCCGAAACGTAAACGAAGCAGGTGTCGCGCATGTCATGCGGCTTTTTCTTAAACATTATGGCGGCGTAGCAACCGTGCAAAATGAATCAGTCGAGAACGAGCCGATTCAAGAAGCAAAAACAGAGCTTGAGTTAGAACAACAGGCTTTTGACATCCTATGCGACGAAGAGGCAATTTCAAACCAATGAGATTTGCGTTTTGCCTTCCAGATGGGCCAACACTTGGTGGGGTGACCGTGTGGAGCACCGAAATGTGCAACCAACTGTATTCTCAGGGATCAGAGGTTTCACTCATTGAACATATCACCTTCAATCCAACCATCAAACTGGATCTGGTAGATGGGGTTAAGCGGGTGAAGGTTGAAAGCCCAACACACGCTGACAGCCCATTTATTCAAGAAAAAGATGTCAAAGCTTTTGTACACGCATACGAAGGCGAAAAAAGCAGGCTGTTTATCCCGAATTGGGCGAATGGGACCTATGCGGCTTGTGCTCATTTATCAAAAACGAACAAATCCAATATGAGGGTTATCGGTTTTGTTCACACAGACGAAGACCTTTACTACGATTGGTTATGCTATTATGAATCGATCATTCATCAGTTTGTGTGCGTAAGCCAAGAGATTTTTATCAACCTAAGTCGGTTATTGCCTCATCGGGTAAATGATATGGTTGTAAAACCTTACGCTGTAAAAGTGGATAGCCACCTCAATCGCAGTTACTCAGATGCTAATACCCCATTAAAGCTAATTTATGCAGGTCGTATCTCTCAAACACAAAAAAGAATTTTTGATCTTTTACCCCTGATTGAGAAACTTGAAGAGAAAAAAGTGAACTACGAATTTAGAATCATTGGTAACGGAATGGAGTTCGAGTCACTTGCCAAAAATCTAAGCAAACTTCCGCTAAGTGCACAAAAAAGAGTCTCTCTACAGCCAGGGCTACCGCCTAAACAGATGGCTGAAACATGGCGATCCGCAGATGTCTTTATTTCTGTTTCAGAATACGAAGGGACTTCTATTGCGATGTTAGAAGCGATGGGGCAAGGCTGCGTTCCGGTGGTGACGACGGTTAGTGGCACTCAAGCGGTGATTTCTGATAAAAACAATGGGTTTATGCATGCGGTTGGTCACTTAGACGCGATGGCAGAGACAATTGAATTCTTGGCCCACAACCGGGACAAAGTTGGGCAAACGGGTAAAAACGCACATCAAACAATCAAAAACCGGTATTCATATCAAGAGTACATAAATTGGTTTTTAACCAATGCTGATTCTTTGTGGCTCAAACCTGATAGAGAATGGACAAATGAAAAAAATATCATCCCGCCCAAATTAGGGGCGATTAAACAATTGGAATTGATCGATGCCCTTAAAGGTGACCCAAATTCGGCTCGCATTCTGGCCCATAAAATTATGCATAAAACACGACTTACCGGCCCGGTCTATTTCGCAAAAGGAATGGTTCAAAGGCTCTTCAACCAAGATTCTCACTGATTATGATAAATAATTCCATCATCAAAAACTTGTCTCCCGGCCGTCGAGCGCTTTACATCCGTGATTTGCTTCGCGAGCTTGTAGTTAGGGACATCAAACTAAAATACAAACGCTCTATCCTTGGTATGGGCTGGTCGCTTCTAAATCCGATTGCAGAACTGACAGTGTATGCCATTGTATTTGGTAATTTACTACCCTCTCCCATCGACAGTTTTCTCGTTTTTTTATTTATCGGCATCTTGGTTTGGAATTGGTTCCAAACGTCAGTCTTAAGTGCAACACGCTCAATTGTTGGAAATCGAGATTTAATCAAAAGACCCGGTTTCCCCTCCCCGATCCTTCCCCTTATTTCTGTTACAAGCAACCTAATTCATTTCCTTATCGCGCTCCCGATCTTAATTATCGTGTTAATTTACGAGCAGACGCCGATGTCGGCCGCGCTGGCTGCCTTGCCCCTGCTGTTGATTTTACAGTTTGTTTTTACCATGGGGGTATCCTATGTTCTCGCGACACTCCACGTCACATTTCGTGACATTGAGTACCTGTTGGGCATTCTGCTCCGCCTAATGTTGTTTCTATCCGGAATTTTCTATGATCCTGTCCCCTTAATCGAAAAAATTCCGGCACTAAATCTCAACCCTATGCTGCATTTTGTTCAAGCTTACAGAACAATTCTCATCGATGGTGAGCTGCCAGAGCTTCTCCCATTTACGATTTTATCGGCTATTAGTGTGGGGCTTTTGATTTATGGATATTCATTGTTTGTAAATGCTGGCCACAAATATGTTGAAGAGGTCTGAGATGAGCGACGCAATCATTGTAGAAAATTTAGGCAAAAAATTTCGACGATTTCATCAAGATCGGCCGTATACGTTCCAAGAAGCGATTACGAGAGGGTTTAAGCGAATGCGATCTGTGGATGAGTTTTGGGCTCTTAGAAATGTCAGCTTTTCTATCCCAAAAGGCAAAATGTTGGGGGTTGTGGGGCACAATGGGGCTGGAAAGTCTACGTTGTTGAGACTGGTGGGCAAACTCGGTCGGCCAGACGAAGGTAAGATCGAGACATCCGGCCGGATGGGGGCCCTCCTGAGCTTGGGAGCAGGCTTCCACCCGGAGCTAACGGGTAGAGAGAATATTTTTATTAACGGGGTAATTTCGGGCCTATTACGCAGTGAAGTAAAGGGGCAATTTGATTCAATCGTAGATTTTGCTGAATTAGAAGATTTTATCGACAATCCTCTACATACCTACAGCAACGGAATGCGCATGAGGCTTGGGTTTGCAGTGGCCGCCCACATCCACCCAGAAATTCTGCTAATTGATGAAGTTTTAGCGGTTGGGGATATGGCTTTCCAAAAGAAATGCCTCAACAGGATCCACAAATTTAGAGAATCTGGGTGCACAATTTTGCTTGTTTCACATCAGACTAGCTTTATGGAAGAGTATTGTGACTCTGTCATCTGGTTGAATAAGGGAAACATTCAAGATATGGGAGATCCTCAGAATGTGATTCATTCATATAACTCTATGATGAGGACAAAAGCAGCATCATACGACCTTGAAAGTGAATATTGATCCTTTTTGAATAAGAAAACCTACTGATCCAGCTTGCTTATGCTTGATGCCCCCATTAACCAAATCGCACCTGATTCATCGATAAGTGCATCTTGAATATCGTTCGTAGCGATCCCTTTTTGCGTATTAAGCGTCTCCCATTCTTCACGTTTCAAATATGAGATGCCTCTGTCAGTCGCAACCCACGGCCGAAGATCAGCCCCGATCGCTGTCGCTGAAACATTCCCAATCTGACCCAGCTGCTGAGTCTGCCAATTAGATCCATCGAGGCGAAATAAAGCCTGATTTGAGACGAACCATAAGGAATCATCAGGAGCCACAATCATGTCAGTAAATTTCCGGCCGCGTAATTGCAGCACAGGCCAGTCCAATTTCTCCGTCTCAACATCCAGACGCAAGCCGCCATTGTTGTTGGTTGCCCACCAAATCGAATCATCGGCCGGATTGATTGCACCCTTAACAACATTTAACTGTTCCCGATGAGGCACCATGCGGCATTCCCCATCTTTAATGCGCGCAACGCCATCCTGCGTGCCAAGCCACGCAATGTCATCTTGCACAACCACATCTTGCACCTTAGCCGAAGCCAACGTGCTATCGTAAATTAGCCACTGTTCGCTTGTCGGAGAAGCATTTTCTGGAAACAACCGGGCGATCCGGCCGCCCCAGCCCACAAACCAAAGAGTGCCATCTTTAGCATGGTGAATGGCTGTCATATTCTCAAAATACAGTCTCCAATCATCTGGTTCATACAAAAGCTCATCGGCCGCGATCCGGCCGATTTTCCCGAAATAGCTCCCCATCCAAATCCTTTCATCACCGATTACCGCAAGTGAAACTACTTCATCACGTCGTGGCGCGTTTATCGCCTGATGTCCGTTATTCGGTTCATCGGGATCAAGAATGTTGTGAACAATGTTCCAACGGCCGTCGACAAATTTTGACGCCCCAAACCGAGAATCTGAATACCCGGCCCAAACATTGCCAGCCTGGTCAAGCGATAACGTCGTGACATCGTTCGTTGAGAGTCCGTCAGCAATCGTATAAATTTGCCAGCTCCCATCGACGCTCAAACGGCCGACACCATTTGCGCTCGAAACCCACAGTCCAAGCTCATTCGCCACAAATCCACGGCTTACATCATCCATTTCTGGCAAAATAAAACGCACAAATTCCCCATCTACCAAATGGAGTAGCTGGTTTTCAGCAACTAACCAAAGGGAGCCGTTTAATCCGGCCGTCATTCTTTGCACCATGCGGGTGTCATAAAGCTCCCAACTTAAAGAACCTTGATTAAATCGAAACAGCCCTTCTGCCAGCCCGACCCAGAGCGTTCCATTTGAGTCGGCCACGATTTTGCGGGGGGTGAAATCTGCGGGCAACCCATCATTTAAGTAGCTCCATCGCCCATTGGCGTAAAGCCCTACAGATTCAGTCCCCAATACCCAGATACCCCCTTCAGCATCTTCTGTTATTGCATACAAATTACCTGCTTGCACACCGGCATTTCGGCATTCAAGCAACTCGATTGTTCCATCTGAACTGAGCAAGCGGACCCCATCGGCCGAATATTCACCGGCCAGAGCCAAGCGGCCGTCCCCCGTCTGTTTAACCGCGCTCAAGCCAAAGATTTCTGTTGTGCGCCATTGGCTACTCGCATCTTGATCAGAAAAGTAAGAAATTCCGGCTGATCCAACAACGGCCACCCCATCATCGGTCTCCACAAGCTCATTCAAATCTGAATGGGGGAAATCATCAACCCCCACAAGTTGGTTTTCTAAAGGATTGGAACTATCTATCAGCCCATTTTCAGTCGCCAGCCACAATCTTCCATTTTGATTCACCAAACCATTAATAGATTCGGCATCAATCTGAGTCACACTCAAACCATCGAAGCGGATCGTTTGTGCAGGCTCACCAGAATCAGACTCATCACCTTTACCAAAATAAATCCAAACAGAGTTATCTGGCGCTGCCAAAATATCTTTAGCTGGTAAATCTGGAAGTCCATCTAAAACAGTAAAGCGATCCCAACTAGATCCATTAAACACACCGATTCCTGACGGGGTTGCTACCCATACTTTTCGATCAGGCGTAATCGTTAACGCAGCTACGTCTGCATTAATGACCCCTTCGTTTAGGCCAAAATAGACCCATTGCTCGCCATCAAAATGATAAACTCCCTGACGGCTGCCGATCCAGACAGACTGACCAACCCCTGTGATGCTTGTGGTATCAATCCGAGTAATATCTAAAAAGGAAAAACGGACCGGCGACCAAGCGTCCCCATCAAAGCGGGCAGCACCGGCCGCCGTTGCTGCCCAAATCACCCCATCAGGGGCTGCATAAATATCGCGGATGAGGTTAGAAGGCAGGCCATCTTCTGCCGTAAACCGATCCCATGCCCCCCCATCGTATCTTGCAATACCAGAGTCACTTGTTCCGATCCAAATATTTCCATTTCGATCAGCTTCAATCGCAGAGACGTTGACAGAAGGGACACCGTGTTCGGGTAAAAATTTTATTTTTTCACCAGTGGCTAAATCTTCAACGGATACCCCACCTTCAGTCGCCAGCCATACCAAATCGTTGGTCCAAATCGCGTCATTAACGTTCCTAGTTGATGTCCAAGTTTGCCACTCACTGCGCACAATCAAGGGCTGAGGAATCCCATCCCATGAAATTCGATTTTGTGAGGGTGGTGCTTGATAAAATGCGGGCAAAGTTGTGATGGCTAAGTAGCCGATGGCGCCGATACCGCATAAAATCAACAGAATTGAAAACGACCAAAGAACCGGTTTAAGTACAGACCTTTTTGACATCATCAGATTATGACAGGTAATGCATAGTGTCTGGCTGGATTCTTATCGACCATTTATAGCCAAACAGGAGAAAAAGAATGCCGTGGATTCATGTAAAAACGATTGATGAAGCTGAAGGCTTATTAAAAAAGGAGTACACATCTGCAATGAAGCGGGCGGGGCGCATTTGGAACATCGTGTCGATTATGAGCCAAAATCCCCGAACAATGAAAACATCTATGGACCTATATGGCTCAATCATGTTTGGCCCGTCTCCTCTGTCTCGCAGCCAGCGGGAAATGCTGGCGGTCGTTGTTTCGGCCGTCAATCATTGCGTTTACTGAATCCGGGCACACGCTCACGACCTCCGTGCTGAGGTCGCAAATGATATGGGTTTAACCGACGATGCAGTTGCAGATCAATTTGTTCATCATATCGCCTCTGACTGGCGACGGGCAACACTCTCAGAAATCGACTCAGCCTTATGCAATTATGCTGAAAAGTTGACGTCACACCCGACAGAAATGCAGGAGAGCGATGTAGACAACCTTAAAAAGCTTGGCTTAAACGATCAAGCCATCCATGATGCAACTCAGGTCATCTCATATTTTAACTACATTAACCGGATAGCAGATGCGCTCGACGTTGAGAAAGAGACGTTTATTCACCCTTGGGAGCAATCAGCCCCCAGTCCACAATAATCAAAAAGATCCCAAAATGGCATTGCCTGAATGCTATTTTGGGATCTGATTCAACTCAATCACTCAAAGGCTCGGAAAAGTGCTTAAAATCGCGATCCTAGGGGTTTAAGCTGCGGGTTGGATTAGATGGGTCAAAAAACAAACTTGGGTCAATTTTCCCCTTTCCTGGGGTGATGCCCCAGTACGTTTTGACAGAATAATCCCCAACTGGAACGATGAGCTTTTGGGCTTTGTTGGCGATATCTTCAAAATTACCGCCCAAATACCATAGGCCCGCGCCTAAAATCTCAGGGTGTGCGTTGTATAAACTGTTCACCCATTCAATATCTTCCATCGAGTTCTCAACATCGGGGATACTTGTAGCCGCCCAGCCCCATTCTGTGATCAACGTTGTAGGCCGATCAATGCCTTTATTGTCTAACAACTCGTACAAAAACTGGAACCGGCCGACTAAGTATGGGTAACTGCGAGAAATAGAGTCGTTCACAAAGCTATATTCGTGCAAAGCTACAGCAACATTTTCAGGATGCTGTGCGGCAAATCTAAAGTAGTCAAGCATTGCGTCACTTTCCCAATGCTCAACCTCAGGCTCCCCGGCCGACCATGAGAATGCAGCCACTTTACGGCCGTCTTCAACCGCTAATTTAGCGACTTCCAAACTATAAATGGCCAGCCACTCACTTCTGTTTTTGTCCGGCTCGTTAATCGTCTCCATCCAAACTTTTGTGTAATCTAACTCAGGTGGCCAAGCAGACACATGACGTTCGTAGTGGATCCGAGCCTCGTCGATTGGATCGTTGTCATAGTTAGGCAGTTCAAATCCCCCACCATGTTTGCGGTAGACCATAATGTGTTCCACACCGCTCACTTTCCCTAGCTCTTGAACTTCAAAGATGGGGCCCGCATCGTCGACCGATTTAATAAAAATCGGCACTCCGGCCGCATCAACTTGTTTAAAGTAATCGCTGATTCCATCTCGATTCCCGCCTGATCCGGTATGAAATCCAACCTTGTTGTAACCTAAAACCAAGCCTTCTTGCTCTAGGTCAGCAGCGGCCGAGTCAAAATCAACCTGCGTTGTGTTTGTGAATAATACAGGCACCGGCAGTGGGTCAGGCAGCTCAGGGATCGTACTAAATTCATTTAGCACAATCGGCACAAACAAGGTTGTAGTTATTGAACTTGTGGGTGAAGGGGTCGCTGTAACTGTAGGTGTAATTGTGACAGTCGGCGTTATTGTAACTGTTGGTGAAATCACAGCAGTTGCAGTTGGGTCGGGGGTTAGTTGTGCTTTTTCGTATGCAGCAGCAGGGCCAGCACTAGAAAAAAACTGGCTTACAAATAGCAGACTCAAAACAAAAATAGATCCTAGGATTAATAGCTTTTCTCTCATAGCCTTCGAGTTTCGCAGAAAGCAACCCTCTATGCCGTAAATCTAGCCTTAACTTAACCTAAAATTCACCCTTTTTCCCAGAGGTAGGTCCCAATTTTTCATTGTAATTAGCTATATACGAATTTTTTAGTTATAGAACAAAAAAAGGGTGATGAGTTCTAAATACACCATCACCCTTCGAGGTTTTTGTGATTGATTACAGCTCTAGACTGTTATCAATATCTGAAGGAGGTGGACCAAAATCCAAATCCTTAGTCGCTTCATCTAGCTTCTTGCCACGAACACGATCAACATACGTTTGCGACTTGGTTACTTCGGCCGCCAACCCATCAATGGTTTGCTGCATAGTGTCCAAAGCCTCAATTTTGTAATTAGAAATCATATCCATCGAAGCATAAATATTATCGAACGCGGCCGATAATTTATCCATATCAATGGTTGAGCTAACCGCTTGCTCATGGATCGTCCCTGTTTGATTCCGCAACATTTGAGCTGTCGCTTCGATCAAATTACTAGTCGTTGTATTTAACGCGTTAATTTGATCCAGCACCAATTTTTGATTGGTAAGTGCTTGGGCAGTAATTACAGCCGTACGCAAGGCTGCAATGGTGGTTGTTGTGGCTCGATCAACCCCTTTAATCAGCTCAAGGTTGTTTTTGCGAACCATATCAAGTGCCAAATAGCCCTGAATGCTAACCGCCAATTGGGTCAACAAATCTTGAACCTTTTGCCGCACATAAAACAGCATCTCTTCTTGAACAATTCGAGCTTTTTCTGGGTCGCTTTGCTGCAATTCAGCTACACGAGACTCTAAAGCGCCGTCGATTTGACGCGCCATGTAGATATATTGGTGTAGCTTCTCCATCATCTGCCAAAGATTAACTTTTTCTTCTTCAATCGCTGCGTTATCCCGCTGTAGTTCTTCTTGACCACTATGCAAAGAATTAAGAATTGCGTCGATATGTTTTTGTGAAGATTGGTACTTCATGAAGTAGTTGCGTACTTTGTCTCCCATAGGGATAACGCCAAACAACTTCTTCTTTGAAAATAGATTGCCTTGTTTTGAAGGATCTAAATCCTCGACCGTCATGCGTAAATTGACCAATCCTTTTGAGATGGTAGAAGATTCGTCAAATACACCATTGTTCATCGCATTTGTCGGCCGGTTCAGTAAACGATTTGAAACATTTGAGGATTCACGGATTTCGTTATTGCCCAACCCATGAATAGCATTCACTTTATCCATAAATGGATCGCTATTCACTTTTGTAGTCATCACCTCATTTACAAATTGATCAGCCCGAGCATCTAAGTTTTGCATCGTGTCCGAATCAAGTTTCATCAATCCATCAGCTTGCTCAGCTTTGACTGCTTTTACCGGTTCGGGTGCTTTTAAACTTTCTGGGGGAGCTAACTCAAGACCTTCCATATCACATTACCTCAATTAATTATTGCAAGTTATTACAGTTGTTACGTCTTATTATACGCTAAAAAATCGGATCGGTTCTAAATAAAAAACCCCGAATATAGTATTCGGGGTTAATATTAACAATGATCAGCCATTTTAGCCTAATCCAACTTGGGGAACCCGCTTTAGTCCGCTGCCACAGCTTCTGCATCAGACGCCAAAGAAATGACTGGATCGAAGCTCTCAAGCGTATCTTTTGGCAAGTGGCAGAAGATACGATGACCGTTTTCAAATTCACGCCAAGGCGGGATCTCTGTCTCACAAGCCTTGCCACCGTCTGGCATTAATGCACGACGTGGGCAACGGGTATGGAAACGGCAGCCGCTAGGTGGATTCAACGCACTTGGAACTGTTCCTTCTAAACGGATACGTTTTTGCGTTACCGATGGATCAGGAATCGGCACAGCGGATAGCAGTGCTTCAGTATATGGATGGTACGCCGGCCGATAAATCGCTTCAGCTGGCCCGATTTCCATAATCTGGCCCAAATACATCACTGCGATATTGTCTGAGAAGAAACGTACAACGCTCAAGTCATGAGCGATGAAAATCATGGTTGTACCTAATTCCCGTTGGATATCGATCAGCAGGTTCAAAATCGCAGCTTGCACCGATACGTCTAACGCAGAGACCGGTTCATCGCACAAAACCAACTCCGGCCGACTGGCCAAAGCCCGCGCAATACCAACCCGCTGCTTCTCTCCACCCGAAAGCTGTCGCGGCAAGCGGTCAAGATAGTTTTCGCCCAAACGCATCGATTCTAGAAGTTTAATCACCTCACCACGAATCTGATCATTTGGCACCGTTTTAAACCGTTTCATCGGGCGGCCAATCTGCTGCACAACTGTGTAAGATGGATTCATCGTAGAGTCAGGGTTTTGGAAAACCATCTGTAACTCTTGAATTAAATCGTTGCTGCGTTCATCTAAAGCGGTCGTAATGTCATGACCGATAAACTCAGCTTCACCATCAGTTGTTTCTTCTAGGCCGATCAGCGTTTTAATCAAGGTGCTTTTACCACAGCCTGATTCTCCCACAATACCCAACGTGCTGCCCCGTGGAACCCTAAACGTAGCATCTTCTACCGCTTTCACTTGTTTTGGTGATTCAAGACCAAAAACAGCTTTTAAAGAGTTGCCGGGAACGTCGTAGTATTTTTTCAGCCCCTTAACCGTCATGATCGCTTCGTTTTTGGTCACGTCGCCGGGAGATGGTTTTAACTTAATATCTTCAGATGGAATCCATTCTGATGGATCGATTTCTTCTGAGAAGTGACACCGAACAGCGTTCCCATTTGGCAAAATACGCACTTGCGGCCGTTCTTGCAGACAACGGTCTTGAACATAATCGCAACGTGGTCCGTACACACAGCCGGATGGGCGGTCGTTCGGAGGTGGTACCCGGCCGCGAATCGGGTACAGCTGAGCGCTGGCTTTATCAGCACCCAATTTCGGCACGCAACGAATTAGCCCTTGGGTGTACGGATGCTGCGGCCGGGCAAAAATATCTTCAACCGGAGCCCGCTCTACCATTTCACCCGCATACATCACATTCACAAAATTACACACGCGAGCCACAACACCAAGATTATGCGAGATATACATAATCGCCGTGTCAAACTCGCGGCGTAGCTCAGCGATCAGGTCAAGGACGGCCGCTTCAACAGTTACGTCTAACGCAGTCGTCGGTTCATCCATGACCAGTAACGCTGGGTTGGTCAGCAACGCCATGGCGATAACAACACGCTGCTGCTGACCACCTGAGATTTGGTGAGGGTAACGCATCAAAACGTTGCCAGGGTCAGGCATATAAACCCGATCCAACATTTTTATACAGCGTTCGCTTGCCTCTTCATCAGACATGCCACGATGAACGGTTAAAACCTCTTTCATCTGGGTCCCTAATGTTAAGGATGGATTGAGTGCCTGCATAGGGTCTTGGTAAACCATGGCGATTGAATTACCACGGATTTTGCGTAATTCCTCACCTTCTTTACCCACAAGCTCTTCACCCTGAAAGAGAACAGAGCCTTTTTTAACATAGCCGTTATCCCCTAAAAAGTTTAGGATCGCCCAAGCTACTGTACTCTTTCCACAACCAGATTCCCCAACAATCCCTATCGATTCCCCGCTATGAAGGTCAAAGGATACGTTTTGTACCGCTTCAACTTCACCGCCACGAATTTTATAGGCAACCGCAAGGTCTTTTACTTCAAGAACCGGTTTTCCCTTTTTACTCTTTTCTTCAGCCATAATTTTAAAATCCCCCTATTTCTGATACCTAGATAGTTCCTCGCGGACACCATCGGCAAACAAGTTAAGGCCAATCACCAATGTTGAAATCGCAACAGCCGGCCAAATAACAATGTTTGGCTGCGAGAAAATAAGCTCCCGGCCGTCATTTACCATACTTCCCCAGTCAGGTTCAGGGGGCTGAAGACCTAATCCCAAGAAACCCAACGTACCAATGGTGAAGATCGCATATCCGACACGGAGCATCGCATCGACTAAAAGTGGGCCGCGCGCATTTGGCAAAATCTCTCTAAACATAATATAGAAGAGACCTTCCCCTCGCGTTTCAGCAGCCCGGATGTAATCCCGTGTTTTAATGTCGAGAGCCAGCGAGCGAGACAGACGGGCGATACCGGGAGCCCCGGTAACAGTAATCGCAATAATAATGACTAAGTCCCCCTGCCCCAAAGCTGCAATGACCACGATGTAAAGAACAATGCGTGGGAACGCGACAAGCGCATCCATAATCTGCATGACGATCTGCTCAGTCCAGCCCCCTTTGTAACCGGCCAGAAGTCCAAACGTGGTACCAACAACTAGCGAGCCTAATACCCCCCAAATTGCCACACCTCCGGGAATCACAAATTCATCCCATTCTTCGGGCGCTATTCGATCTAAAAATCGACTCAGAGCAGAAATTTCATCCTGTCGCCTCACATCGTCAGTCGGCAATGGGATACGGGTTTTAAGCAAAACGACTTGCCCACCAGCCATCACACGAGACAAAATGTCTCGGCCGGTTTTATCGGTCCCTAGTAAAAACCGAGGGTCCGGCCGGGTGATCTCATCGTAATCTTCAAGATCAACCCACGGCAGATAAGTCATGATATAGGCCGAACGGCGCTGATCTCTAAAATATTGCTCATTTGGATCATGCGGGGTCCAAAACAGCGACAAAACCGCCATTCCTACCCAAAAGACTACAATCGCAAGGCCCACCATACCAATAGGAGAGTCAAAAATAATAGAACTACTTTTCCAAATTTTTGATAACCGGGAAGGGGGTCGACTTGCAGTAGATTCAGGTTGTGTTGTTGTTGTCATAATTAATTCCTCTTCCCTTGATTAAGCGTAACGAATCCGAGGATTCAAGAATGTATACGCTAAGTCACCCAATAATCGGGTGGCAATCGCAATAATGACCGTAACCATAGCTGCTGCTTCAACCGCATTCGGATCACCAAAAATCGAATGGTCAAAAATAAATTTGCCCAACCCTTGGAAACCGAAAATCACCTCAACCACAACAATCCCTCCAATCAAGTAATTGATATGGAGCATAATGATTGTGATAGGGGCCAAAAGTGCGTTGCGAACCGCATGACGGAAGACAACTCTTTTAAACGGCATACCTTTGATAATCGCTGTGCGAATATAAGGGGCCGCCATAACTTCTACCATGCTGGCCCGCGTCATCCGTACGATATAACCTAGCTCTACGGCCGTTAGCGTTAGAACGGGCAAGATTAACTCTTTTGGTTTTTCAAAAATCGCATTAGGGCTATCCGCCAACGTTGTCGTAGGAACCTTCAAAGCTTCGAGAGCCCACTCTCCCAACCAGCCGGCTTCCACCAAACTGGGCAGCCAATCTGTAGACCAATATATCCCTACAATTAATATCAGCAGAACCCCGGTGACAAATTCTGGAGTCGCAGTTAATGCCAAACTTGTAACTGATACAAACCGGTCAAAAAACTTACCTTCGTTGATCCCTGTAATAATGCCCAAAAACAAAGCCAAGGGCATTACAACGACAAAGGCTAAACCAGCTAAGATAGCCGTGTTACGAATCCGAACGGGAAGCGTTTTTGAAACGGGTCGTGTCGTTTTTAGTGAGACACCTGCATCACCACGAATCAATCCTTTGCGCAATGGAACCCACTGTACAGCAGCGCCACTTAATTCTTGTACACCCGTTTGTGTAGAAACAAAGGCTGTCTCTCCCCCACCTTCAACCCACTTGGCGGCACGGTTTCCGGTATCTACCCCCCAGAATATATTTTCCCCTGTTTCAGGGTCTTCAGTCCAGACATCTCCGGCTTTCTCGCGGAAAAATGAACTATCTTCGTTCCGCACTAAGTAGAGCATTTCTCCCGATTCGCAAAAGCCTGAATCTATGTCTTCAACCCGATTGCAAGCCTCGTGTCGCACATAGCGGCCGTCGTCTAGCAAAATATACCATTCAGGTTCCTGACTAACTTCATTAAATACAGTTTGGACGTTGCCAAGCTCATCCCGAAGGCGCCAATCATTCCCCGCAAGCCAATCGACATACCGGATAAATGCCGGCTGATCAAGGCCTAGCTGTTTTCTCAAAGATTCTCGTTGTTCTGGTGTGGCAAAAACCCCTAAAATCTGTACCGTCACGTCACGGCCGCTTACTTCCAACAACGTAAAAAGAACCGCAGACACAATTAGCATCGTAACAAGCGTTGAAACGACACTCCGCATTAAAAATCTGGCCATGGTCTAAACCCTATTTAAACTAAGTTTTTAACGATCAATTGCGTTTTAGTGCAATTATTCGCGTCTCAAAAATTCACTTACTTTATATAAAATAATTTGAAGCGGTATACGGTTCCACTTAAAAGGTGAAACCATATACCGCTTTTTAGTTTGCTGCCTAACGCAACAAATCAATCTGTTGCCTAATTGTGATTAAGCTTGATCAACCCAAGTCTCATTCAACAAGTCATAGCTGGTTGGATGAGCAGGCAGGTTGTGAACGCGTGAAGTATGAATGCCCCAAGATTTCTTGAAGTATGCAACACCGATTGGGCCGCGTGTTTCAAAGATATCCATCAATTGGCCAATCAAAGCACGGCGTGCTGAAACATCAAGTGTTCCCTCGGCCTCTTTTAGAATTGCAGAGAATTCATCATCGATCCAGCGGGTTTCATTCCAAGGCACAGGGTTTCCATCTGCGTCACCAATGTATGCCAAAGGTAATACCATGGTATCAAGCGGACGGTGTGTCCAAGAGGTGATACCCAAAGGCACTTGGTCCCAACGTTCCCAGTAACCACTTGCCTCGGTAATATCAAGGTCAAATTCAAAGCCGGTGTCTGCAGCGTCTTCTTTCAAAGCCTCAGCATACTCTTGCTCACCTTGGTCGTTTTTAGTGACGATGGTGGCTTGAATTGGAAGTGAATTGCCAGTATCTGCTGCCCACTCTTCTAATAGAGCGCGAGCACCTTCTGGGTCATAAGCCATTGGCTCACGTGGGTCATATGCTGGGTGGACTGGAGCCACATGAGCGTCTGTACCCAAGTCACCTTCGCTAAACCATGATAGTGCCAAAATCTTTTCACGATTTTGGATTTTGCGTAGTGCGTTGCGTACACGAGCATCATCCCAAGGTGCACCTTGGTCAACACGAGCGCGCAAAATCAAGGTTTGAGCTGTAGATGCTGCTTGAACAACCATGTCTGGGTTGTCTTTCAAGGCTAAAAAGTCAGCCGGACGTGGTTGGTAGAATGTATCAACCTGTCCTGATTGCATACCAGCAACAGAAGCGTCACGATCAATAGAAACGTAGATCACTTCATCTAGGTATGGCAACGCTTCGCCATCTTCACCCATTTGCCAATAACCATCACGGCGTTTTAAAACAGCACGTTCACCGTCAGAAAATTCTTCAAGGGTGAATGGGCCAGTTCCAATTGGCTGTTGAATGAAGTCACCTTCAAACGAACGATGCATGATAGCGGCCGGATAGTGGAACAAATGCTCTGGAACACCGATGTTTGGTGAGGTCAGAGTCAATTTAATTTGATAATCACCGGTTTTTTCAACGCTGGCCATGCCGTCTAGATAAGACAAAAGACCAAGCATAGATGAACCAACTTCGGGGTCAAGCCACTGGCTGAAGTTAAACATAACGTCATCAGCGGTCATCTCATCGCCATTGTTGAACATGACACCCTGACGAATGTTCAAGGTCCATTCAGATACATCCTCATTTGCTTCCCAGCTTTCAAGGAGGTATGGAGTTGTAATATTATCTGGGTCGGTGAAGGTCAAGTATTCAGCAACTTGGCGAACAACATTTGCACCTTCAACCCATGACAAACGAGCTGGATGGTCGATCAACTGAAGCTCCGCGCCAATGGTCAAGGTTCCGCCACGGCTTGGTCCGCCCATAGCTTCTTCTACCATATCGCCAGCTTCTTCAGCAACTTCTTCAACCATTTCACCGGCTTCTTCAGCAACTTCTTGAACTGCATCCGCAGCGTCTTCAACCACTTCTGGTGTAGAACATGCTGTTGCTAATGCAGCAGACATTCCCAATAGAGTAGCAAAGCGGATAAACTCGCGTCGTGAAATACGACCTTCCTTGAATGCAGAAAATGCATTAGGAATTTGAGGATGTACTTCGTACATCTGCTCTTTCATCTGTTTTTCTTCTTTCGACATGAATAATCTCCTCCGATTATTGAAGTAACAGTAAAAAAATAAAATTTAAACAGCGCAATTTGGCTGTCTAAAGAAATGAATTATTGAAAAGGCTCTCGACCTTGCAGGGTAATTTTGGATTTTTGAAACAAACGTAATATGAACGGTTATATTAGAGGCATCCCGTATAAAGGCTTTTAGCTTACTTAACAAAAAAATCTTCTTCTCCAAAACCCTTCCCCAAACTGAGTCGTTAATCTTCTGGGAGCCGATTAACCAAACAGATCAGTGTTGATAAATCTATCTGTGACAATAATAGCATGGCGTTTTTGCATATCCAAATTGCCTCGTGTAGTTTGCGACTTCTCTCATTACACGATAATAACTAAAACGCTAGGGGATTCTATTGAATTATTGATTATTGCCGATGTGCAAAACGAACAATTAAATCCGCATTATGTTGTACAACTTGCTCGCAAAAAATGTATACAAGCGATTTCCGTGATATATCAGAAGTATATCCTATTTATATCTAATCGCAATTAGACTTCAACAACAACCGGAATGCCATTCAAGACCGCATTCCCCGTCAAATCGTCCAAAAGATAGTCATCTGCAAGCTCATTAAAGTTCTCACCGGGTGATTTTGATGCGATGTCTAGCTGAACACCTTCCAAGTCATGACCCCATCCATGAGGGATAGAAATTACACCTTTCATCATTTCGGCCGAAACTGCGGCCGGTAATTTGATTTCCCCAACACGGGATTGAACTGTAATCATTTGGCCTTCTGAAATTGATCGAGCGGCCGCATCTTCAGGATTAATAAGTGCAACACAGCGGTTTTTACCTTTAATCAAACGTTCACTGTTGTGCATCCAAGAGTTATTTGAACGGAGGTCTCTCCGGCCGATCAGCGTCATCTCTGCAGGTTTTGCACTGGCTGAAAAATTCTGCTCCACACGCGCAAGGTCGGCTGTCAAGAAGTCAGGTGCGATTTCAATCAGTCCACTTTCAGTTTGCCACAGTTGCTGACCACCGGTTTGCAACGGACCAAGATCAACACCGTGCGGATTATCGATCAGGTGCTGAAGAGATACCCCATCTTGCCCATAAGGACCGTTCCGCAACCCTTGATCAAGCATTTGTTTTAATGATGGTTCATCAGCCCCGTTTTGATTGCCTCCGTCCGGACGCAGTCTTGACGCCAAAGCGCGATAGATTTCCCAATCATGCTTTCTATCGTCTTCCTCATCAGGTGGAAAGAGGGCTGGTGAATATTTACTTGAGTTTTGAACCGCTAAGCCATGGAACACGACATCATAATGCTCGGTTTCTAGCCCAGTAGTTGGAGGCAAAATAATATCAGCGTGACGGGTTGTTTCATTAATATAGATGTCTATGGCGACATAAAAATCTAGGCCAGAAAACGCCTTATCCAGCTTGTTGCTATTTGGTGTTGAAAGGATCGGGTTGCCTGCAACGGTCACCATCCCCTTTATTTGGCCATCTCCTGGCTCGAGAATTTCTTCTGCCATGACAGAGACGGGTAGTTCTCCAAAAGATTCTTCAGCACCACGCACTCGTGATTTGTATCGGCCGTATTTCCCTTTGCGGAATGGCTGGTGCATATCAATGGCCGGTGTGGGGAACATCGCCCCACCAGCCCAGTCTAGGTTGCCGGTAATAATATTGAGCACATTGATAAGCCATTGACACAGTCCCCCATACTCTTGGACAGATAGGCCAATCCGGCCGTAGGCAACTGCGGTTGGCGCACTCGCAAAATCCCACGCCAGCTGAATAATGGCGTCAGCCGACATTCCGGTATGCTCTGCAACTCGTTGCGGCGTCCACGGAGCTACCAAGCTATCTAGCTTCTCTAGCCCAGCGATTTGATTTACTAACACACCCATGGGGGTTAGCCCTTCTTTTAATATCGTGTTTACCATCGCCAGCAGGAGCAAAACATCGCTACCCGGCCGGACAAAATGATGTTCGTCCGCCATTTTGGCTGTTTCTGTATAACGAGGATCAATCACCACAACTTTTCCGCCCCGTTTCTGGATCGCTTTCATTCGACGGCTAATCCCACCGGCCGTCATCAGGCTTCCGTTGGAAACCATCGGATTTGCACCCATGACCAAAAAGAAATCGGTGCGATCCACATCTGGCACTGGAATAAGGAAATAGTGGCCAAACATGTGGCGCGAAGCGACATGATGGGGCAATTGATCGACAGAAGTTGCTGAAAAAAGATTTTTTGTTTTTAGAGCTTTATTGAAAACCGGCCCAACCAGCATGCTGCCTGTGTTGTGCACATTTGGGTTCCCTAAATAGATTCCCATGCTGTCTTGACCATGTGCAGCTTGGATCGCTTTGATTTTGTTAGCAACCTCATCGAACGCCTCTTCCCAACCGATTTCCTGCCAACCGTCGGCCGTCTTTTTTACCGGCCGTTTTAATCGGTTTTTATCCTCATAAACATCTTTAAGAGCGGTCGCCTTTGGGCAAATGTGTCCTTTACTAAAAGGATCATCACTATCGCCACGGATAGAAAGAATCTGATCGTCTTGAACACGGATCTCAATTCCGCACATCGCTTCGCACAAGTTACAGGTTCGGTAGTGGTTAATAACGTCGCTCATAATTTATTTTAAAAACACCTTGATGGATGGGTATTAAATTTAGGAAGACAAAACTCTGGGTGGTCCAGCTCATTTGATGGTACCAAGATCGTCATATTCGCTTCTACTATATTGAATGGTTCTTGACTAAGACATTAGCAAATCTACTCAGTATGTCAAAGTATTGCCATAGAGAGTCTTAGATTTTCCACTAAAAAAAATTGTCGGCCGGTGTCATAGACTCAACCCAAGGGGTCTGAGTAGATACCCTTGAGCTTTACATAGTAGGCCCACACCCCATAAGTTTAAAATCGTTTAAAAAGGCAATGAGCCATCGTCATCTTCATCGTAACCAAAATCATCTTCGTTTTCTTGGCTGATGTGATCCATCTCTTGACGTACCCACAATTGCAACACAGTTCCCTCATCCACTTCTTTTAAACGTAGCCCCACAACATCAACTTCTTTACGCAACCCCATCCGGTCCGGAAAATCAAGTTTTACCGGCCGACCTTCTTTCCAAGCCTGCAAACAGCGCTGGCGAATATCTTCCCCATTACCCGTTCGCATTTCGGTAAATGTGTTTATCGCATCGACCGGCCCCTCCAAAATCGAATGAATAGAAAAGTCAGCCGTTTGGTGAAATTCTGGGGTTGGTCCTTCAATAATTGTGATGTATTCCGGTTCTATCATTTAACACTTTCCATTTGTAGTTACCAGATTATAACGAATCATGGTGCAGATTTGTACCTTAAATCACCTTTTTTTATAAGTAAATTTATCGAATAGGTGTATTTTGCACTGATTAATCTCATTATTCCGACGTTTCCGATATAATCGACCCCCTATGGAAACACGCGATATTTTGTGGCTTTTTGTCATTGTTGGCCTTGTTATGGGGTCGATATGGCTAGTCACCAACCCAGATTATCCTATCCGACAGGGATTAGACCTTCAAGGGGGGCTTCAGGTTCTACTCGAAGCGGACATTCCTCCCGATGAAGAGGTAACCGACGACCAAATGAGCCAGGCTAGGCAAATTGTCAGCCGCCGTGTAAACGGGCTTGGGGTTTCTGAACCGCTGGTTCAATCAGGCGGAGATCGCCGCATTGTGGTTGAGCTGCCCGGGCTAGACAGGCCAGAAGAGGCGATTAGCCTAGTTCAGGGAACTGCGTTGCTAGAGTTTGTGAACACCGGCAATCAATCATTGCCAGAAGGGTTGTGTATCCGCACAACTGAAAATGAAGGCAAACCATCCCCTTGCGAAACGGCCGAACTAAGCCTTGAAGGTACTGAAGTTTTTGAAACGGTCTTGACCGGTTCAAACCTTATCGATGCTGAAGTGCAGGTGGACCTAGCTCAAAATGCCTTAGTCGGATTTACGTTTGACGAAGAAGGTGGACAGATCTTTGGTGATTACACCGCATCAAACGTCGGCCGGTTTTTGACCATTGTGCTCGACAAACAGGTGATTTCAAGCCCGCAGATTAACGCGGTCATCAGCCGTCAAGGAACAATCACGGGGAACTTTACCCCTGAGGAAGCCAACAGTTTAGCGCTGCAACTTCGGTTTGGTAGCCTCCCCATCCCTTTAAAAATTGAAGGTGTGCGCCAAGTGGGTGCAACCTTGGGTGAACAATCTATCCAAAGCAGCGTCACGGCCGGTTCAATCGGTCTAATCGTCGTGTTGTTATTCATGCTCATTTACTATCGTCTGCCGGGGGGACTAGCTGATATCGCGCTGATTATTTACGCTCTATTTAACATCGCCCTTTATCAGTGGATCGGGGTCACTATGACCCTGCCCGCCATTGCCGGGTTCCTGTTATCTACAGGGATGGCGGTGGATGCCAACATCCTTGTTTTCGAGCGGATGAAGGAAGAGCTGCGAGACGGTAAATATTTGGGCGATGCGATCAATGATGGCTTTTCGCGTGCTTGGTCATCGATTCGTGACTCAAATATCGCCACAATCGTTGTCTGTATGATTCTGTTGCTCTTCGGCCGCAGTTTTGGCGCAGGCATGGTTCAAGGGTTTGCGATCACCCTCATGATCGGCGTTCTAACATCTATGTTTACCGCCGTCATTGTCACCCGCACCTTTGTAAAATTGGTTATGAGCCCCCTTGCTGATCGGATCGAGAGCAAGAGCTGGTTACTGGGGTTATAAGCATGTTTCAAATTATCCAAAACCGTAAACGCTATTTTGCCCTTTCGGCCGCTCTGATTTTTTCAGGGATTGCCGCCATGATTATTTCATGGGCTATCGCTGGGCAACCGTTTGGTATCAGCGTAGATTTTGTCGGTGGTGCTCGCTTCGAGGTTCAGTTTAGTGAGCCGGTTTCTGAAGATGGCATTCGCGACGTACTACGTGATTTTGGCCTCAGCAATCCGGCCGTTATCGAACTGCGCGGCGACGAGCTAACCAACGCTTGGCAGATCCGCTCAGAGCTGGTGACTCCGGAAGAGGGTCAAGAAATCACGAAAGCTTTAGGCGAACAGCTGGCTCCTCTTATTCCTGACACAACCCAATTCGAAAACGTGAGTCCTTCCATTGGGCAAGAGGTAACCCGGGCTGCATGGATCGCCATTGTTGTGGCGGCGTCCATCATTTTGCTTTATATCGCCATCGCCTTTAGGCAGGTTCCAAGCCCATTGCGCTATGGGGTCAGTGCTGTGTCGGCCATGGTGCATGACCTGTTTATTATTTTCGGATTCATGGCAATCATGGGGCTGTTTGCTGGCTGGGAAGTTGACGCGCTGTTTGTAACCGCCGTCTTAACCATTGCCGGATTTTCACTCCAAGACACCATCGTTGTTTTTGACCGGATACGGGAAAACATTCAGGTTCGCCCCAATGAAGAATATGAGGTTTTAGTCAACCGATCTATTCTAGAGACGATCCACCGTTCGTTAGCCACGCAGCTGGCCGCGATGTTTGTGATGGTTGCCCTGATTTTGTTTGGTGGCTCTTCAATCCGTCAGTTTATTTCAGTCTTGTTTGTCGGCCTTCTTTCTGGAACGTACAGCTCGATTTTCCATGCTGTCCCACTTTTGGCAGAATGGGAACTCCGCAGCCCGGCCGAGATTATTTAAATAGCCGAGCCCCCAAGTGTGTAAAAACCTTGGGGGCTTATGCAATTTATCCTCAGATGCTTGCACCCAAACAAACACTGCTCAGCATCATATATTTACTCCCCATTCTGTTTTTGCTGGGATGTGGTGAGAGCCAATCACCCACAGCCCAAGAGCCAAACATCCCTCCCGCCACCACTAACGCAACCGAAAATACGGCCGACCTTAGCGCAGAGCCAACCGCCCCACTAGCAACACTTGCACCGTTGCAACCGACGTTTACCCCGGCCGGTCAATCAGCCACCAGCAGCGGGGATCAGATTGTGCCGACCTCAACCGGCGTGGCGCAGTTGCCAGCCTTAGCCACTATAGCACCCACTGTAGACCTAGACAGCCCGGTTTTGAGCCTAACTTATCAAATTCCGGCCGTGGAGCTCAATCGACAGCTTACCGCAAACGTGGCTGGTAGAATCTTGCTCACCGATTTGACTACAGGAAAGGAAGTAGCAATCCCCAATGGCCAACGTTTTTTAACTGAGATCGTTGGCGCGATCGAAGCGAACAAAACCCTTTTTGAGCCGGTCCCGGCCGACTGCGCTGAATGTGTGGTGATCGGTTTTGAATTACCTGCGGCCGGAGAATCTGGTCTTGGCATTTTGCCTGACCCACAGCTACAAGTTTCGATCCAACATCTGTTTGCCACACGGCTAGGCCCACATTTCCCACCAGAAATCGCTTTGGGCCATCACCGCTCAGCCTCTGGCTACACGGTTGCCCACACCGCCGCAATCATGGCCGACGGGCAGCTTTTTAGTTGGATCGCGTCTGACCCCAAAATTAAAATCGAGACCGGCCCGATTATTCCAGAGGCCGCCAGTGAATATGAATCACTTTTAGCCAAGTTCGACGGGGTTCCGTTTGTGACCGAATGTCCAAATTTCCCCAACGAGACGCTGGTGGCAGGCGCTCAAACGATCCTGATACGGTGCCCCCAGCTTGCCATTGGGCACGAGTTGACGGCCGTTTACGCCCAAGCATCTAACTTAAGCAACAACTTGTTGGTCGATGAACGAAACTTGGCGATTCCAGACACAAGCCTGCCGTTTGGCGCCCGCATCTTTTACACAAAAACTGACGGCCGTTCCGTCACAATCTATGCAGATGGATTGGTTGAGGCCAGCTACCCTGTGACCCAAACTGAAACTATTTCAGGCACAGAACAGATTACTTTTCTAGAGCCAGCCACAGTGCAAAGCAGCATCCCACCGGGGGAGCTGGAGCCGTTAATTATTCCGCTGTTAGCCAGCGATGTGATTCCACGTGGGGTAACTGCCAGTGTAAGCCAAGAGCAAACTGAATTTGAAGAGCTGATCTTAATTCGGGGGGCGGATGGGGTGTATGAGTTTGCGTGGTCAAATGGTGTTGGGCAAGAGCTTTTACCCGGCATTCAAATTTTAGACCTGCTAATTGAACGGCTGGAACCAACGTCCAATAATTAAGGATTTTTCATCGCATCAACCGCACGCTGCATAAAGGCGGCATCGTCTGGAAATCGGCCGGAGCTGACCAATCTGGGGAGCAGATCGACCCAGCTAGAATGCTGTTTCTGTGCCCTGGCTAGATAAGGTATCCCTTCATCCGGTTGCCCCCCATTAATCAAAGTAATCCCAATCCAAAATGGAATCTCGCCATGAGCCACATGATCAGGAGCCAAATCTAATGCGCGTGAAAACCCTTGTTTTGCACCGTTCAAATCTTTGTTGGCCAGCCGTTTGCCCGCCTCACTCAACGCGTTATAAGCCCACCGCATCGTTACAAGACGCCGCAGCTCGGCCAAAGGATTAGCGTGATCTTCTACTCGTAAGTCAAAGGGATTATCTACCCATGGCTGGCCGCTGTTTTCGGCCGCAACAACTAAAATTGCTGCTGACTGCTTCCCTCGAATGTCTCCCCCTTCACCTTCGGCCGCATCTAAAGCAGCAAGCAACCGCTCGGTTAAATCATCCCCGGCCGATTTAGCCCGTTCATACGCCTCGAGCATGGCGGGCCATACCGTCTCTTTCTCCATCAGGTTCGCCTGCACGCTTACCTGATCACCAACCAGATGCCCTGCAGCGTAAATCGACTTTGGCCCCGTATAAGCATCTACACTCCCATTCGCGTCTAACATGGCAACTTGACGGCCGCTGATATCAGGATCTTGGGCCAGAAGTTGTTTCAAAGCAGCTTTGGCCGACGTGCCATCTCGCATCAATTCAAGGCCGCGCGGCCCATACGCCGGGTCAACGGCCGACTGCGTTGCGACAACGCCAACGCCCGCCTCTCCCCATGCAACAATCGGCCCCACCGAAAAGTAGTGCGATTGAACGGCAACCCCCATCTCGCCCGTTTTTTCATCACGCGCCACAATTGAGTAAGTTGCGACTGGCCCTCTGCTAGAAAACTGGTTCATATTTTGTTCTCTTTTCTTTATGGATTGAATTGTTCAAAATCGGCCGCTGGTGCTTGCACGCTAAACGGTTTTTGAGTGATGGGATGCACAAAATCATACCGCCAACAGTGGAGCGCATGTCGATAAAAGCCCAAGTTGGGGAATCGCTCCGGTTCGTCACACCAAATCAAATAATCTTTGTCGGACAGCTGATAAACAGCATCACCGGCCAACGGATGGCCGATGGCAGCCATGTGAACCCGAAGTTGGTGGGTCCGGCCGGTTCTCGGTTTTAGCTCGACCAACGCAAATTCATCACCCAGATTTTTTAACACCCGCCAGTGGGTCTCAGCCTCTTTGACTTTGGTTGCCCCTTCCCCCTCTCCGTACCGGTAAACCCCCTCGGCCGAAGGCAAAAGCCCCATCGGTGAATCAATCACACCGCTATTCTGAGCCGGAACCCCTTTGACAATCGCCTGATACGTTTTTTCGATCTCTCGATTTTGGAACAGCTTTTGCATGGCGACCAACATCGGTTGGTTTTTTGAAAGCAAAACCAGGCCGGTTGTGTTCGCATCAATCCTATTGATTAAGTTGGCCTGCGGATACCCATCCGGCCGAACATGACGAATGTGATGGATAAGATTGGCGTGGATGTAGCGCCCACGGCCGTGTACGCGCAGATTGGCCGGTTTGTTTACCGCCAGCAAATCTTCATCTTCGTAAACGATGGTGTAGGCGTAATTTGCGTCGGGGGGATCATAATCCAAAATGATCGATGTGATCGTGTCTCCGGCCGAAACCGGTTGATCAACCGTTGTTTTCTCCCCCTCAAACAGCACTTCCCCCTTTTCAATGAGCTCGGCCCACATCTCGCGCGGACGATAGGTAAACCGGCCGGACATGTAATCCAACAGCGGGACTTCTTTGGCTGGGGGTTTAACTTTGGTTGAAATTTCCATAAAAATGAGCCGCATTAGAGCCTTTGGGCAAAGGTCTTTTGCCTAAGGGGGGAGTTGTGCCAAAATACAGACAATGGCGATTAAGACAATACAACTTTATCCCGATGATGACATAAATTCCATGCGAGATCGATTAGATTGGGCGGGAGAAGAACAAGTTATCTTTGTCATGCCAGATGAAGGGGATCTTTTAAACAACGAGGTTGATCTGGCTGTCTTGGCCCGCCATGCGGATGGGTTGCGCATTCAGCTGGGATTGGTAACGCAAGAACCGGCCGTTCGCCAAAAAGCCAGCTCAATGGGATTCCCCACATTTTTAACCGAGGACTTAGCTGAAACATCTCGGCGTGAGTGGCGCAGACAGCGCATCCGGCCGGATGGGATTGGTATTCGGGCGGCCGACTTACCGGCCGTTTTTGATGAGGTAGCCGACCGACGACAACTGCGTGAGCAAACGCTCAATCAGCCCCCATGGCGCTACTGGTCGCGCCAAGTGCTGATGCTAATTTTAGTGGCGGCCGGTCTAATCGCGGCGATTATCGGGTTGCTTACTATTGCCCCATCAGCCACCGTCACAATCACCCCGGCACGCGAAAAAATCAGTGTACAAAAAGAAATTGTGAGTGCGGTCAACCCATCTGCCCCAGAAAATGAAAGTGGGAATCTGGTTGATGCCCGAACAATTTTGCTGGTGGCAAGCTGGCAGTCAGATTTAGTGCCAACGGGGCAAGCGGAATTAGCCGCAAATCCGGCACGGGGAAAAATTGTCTTTGCCAATTTAACCGATCAATCGGTCCAAATACCGGCCGGGATTGTGCTGAGCACGGCGGCCGACCAGCCACCTGTCATCCAGTTCCGCACCAATGGGGCTGCGGAATTGCCCTCCACAGTTGGCGCCACGGTTGAAATTGACATTGTGGCCCTCAATGTCGGTCTAGAAGGGAATTTGCCACCTGGGCAAATCAGATCGGCCGAAGGGGATTGGGGAAACCGGATCGAAGTTCGTCAGCCACTGCCAACCTCGGGCGGTAATGTGCAGCCGGTTCCGGTTGTAACTGAAGCGGATCAAGCCGCTTTGCGTACAGAAGTTGTTCAACAGCTACAATCGTTGGCGGCCGGGCAGATTGAATCCGCGTTGGGCAGCAACGAATTTTTGTCAGTAGAAAGCTTGGCGATCAACCAAATTCTTAATGAAAATTGGTCCCATCCGGTTGGCAGTAAAAGCGATCGGCTAACACTTGGTATAGAAGCGGAAATTAGCGGCACGGTCGTTGATTTTAATCAGGCAACAGATCTGGTTTACACCGACTTAGTAGCCGGTGTCCGGCCGGGATTTTCGCTGACACCCGATAGTTTTCGCTTTTACAAGGCAGGCGGTACACGGCTAAATGAACAGGGACAGGTTGTATTTGACATGGTGGGTGAAGGGACAATGACCGCTTTGGTTGAGTCAGACAACTTGCTCGAAGAAATCGTAGCCAAAGATGAAGCGGAAGCGGCCGAAATTTTGCAAGCGGCCTTAAACCTTGACAGTGAACCTGTGTTTAGGGTTATCCCCAACTGGTTTGGTCGCTTACCCAATTATCCCAGCCGTATCGAAATCATTCTAGACGAATAAAAAATAATGATTGAAAATGATTATGCCCCTTGGTTGGGCATCGACTTGGGCGAAAAACGAATCGGTGTGTCTCTGAGCGATGGGTTAAAAATCGCCGCTCAGCCTTTGCTTGTCTTTGAACGCACCTCACGCAAGGCGGATTTCGCCCAATTTGAAAAAATCACAAAAGAGCATGGGGTCGGCCGTTTGGTTGTCGGGTTGCCGGTGCAAATGGATGGCACAGAGGGAGCGATGGCAAAATGGGCCAGAGATTATGGGGCCGCATTAGGCGAAGCCCTATCACTGCCGGTTGTATGGCAAGACGAAAGCCTGACCAGCGAAATGGCGGCCGGGGCGATGGCAGAAGCGGGCTACAGCCGCAAGAAAATGAAAGGGAAATTGGATGCGGTAGCGGCCGCCCTGATTTTGCAAAGCTACATGGATGAGCAGCAAAATAAGTTTTAAATAGGCAAAATAATATGCCTCATATCAGAAGTTAAGTGGAAATTTAGACTTTGGGACTGCAGACTGACTACATCGCATATAATTGCAAACTTAGAGCTTTCGCTTGACAGGCTTGCCAGAAATGCGAGAACGTACTTCGACAGGCTCAGCACTCTTTGCGGGTGAAAGTCATAAAGCCAGACAATCGGCTAAAATTTAATTTAAACACAGTTCACAACTTATCTGACCGATTTGAGGAAGTTGGTCGATATGAAGTTAAGGAAGACAACATGATCGAGGAAATAGAGGAACAAAAAACGGGATGCCCCTATCATCAATCTGTTCAAATCACATCTCCAGCTAGGCGGCCAGACAACCGGCCGATTTACCAAGATGAGACCGGCGCATGGCACGTGACCAGCTACACAGTTGCTCGCTCAATTTTGCGTGGCGGCGGGCTAAAACAGGCTGGTTTTCAGGCAGAGGTAATGGAAAAAGGGAATCTGACCCGCTTTCCGATTTTATTCTTGGAAGGGGCTGAGCATACGATGATTCGCAAGAATACGGCCAAGTTTTTTACCCCTAAATCTGTTAAAAGCTATGACACGATGATCGAAAATTTTGTCGATCAGATGTTGACAGAGTTAAAAGCGGCCGGCCGAGCAGATCTCAGCGACTTAACGATGAAACTGGCCAGTTTGGTAGCCGGTAAAATTGTTGGCTTAACCAATTCTGATTTAGATGGGATGATCGCTCGGCTCAATTGGTTCTTTGAAGCGGACACTTTTAAGCCGGGTGAAAAAATGTCGCTCAAAATGATCGTCAAAATTTTGCGCTCACAAGTTGCCACGTTTCGCTTTTACTTTAAAGACGTGCTTCCGGCCGTGCGTGCCCGACGCAAAGAGCCACAAGATGATCTGATTTCTCACTTATTAGAGCAAGAGTATTCTAGCTTTGAAATATTGGTCGAATGCCTAACTTTTGGCGCTGCCGGAATGGTGACGACCAGAGAGTTTATCTCTGTAGCCGCGCTCCACTTCATGCGCAATTCTGAGCTGATGAGCGATTATTTGGCGGCCGACCATCCAAATCGGCACGAAATTTTGCATGAGATTTTGCGGCTCGAGCCGGTTGTAGGCGAGTTAAATCGACGGACCGTTGAACCCATTGAAGTTGATGTGGATGGGGAAACGATTCATATCCCGGCCGGGGAACTCGTTAACCTCCATTTGTACGAGGCCAATGCCAACGCAGACATTTTTGGTGATCCAACTGAAGTCGTATGCCCACACCGAGATTTGCCAAAAACAATCCAATCCCCGGGCATGAGCTTTGGAGACGGGCCACATCGCTGCCCCGGTGCATATGTCGCCATCGAAGAAACCGACATGTTCCTGACCCGTTTTCTACGGCTAGACGGGTTGCGGGTTGATCAAGATCCAACCATTACCCGGAACGATGTTGCCAACGGCTATGAATTCCGCAATTTCATGGTCGCAGTGGATTAAAGTTCGGAAAGACAAAATGCATCTGAACGAATAATCAAAGCTTTGCCTTTTGATTTAATTGAAAATCATCTGCAAAAGCTAAAATTCCCCTGCTTGCACTTGTGGCTTGATATACTTGTTGCATGCAACAATCAAAATTTAGCCAAAAGTTTTCAGACGATTTAGGCGTCATTCAGTTGATGGATGATTTGGGCACTTACGTTGGCAAGCCGGGGTATATTATGCTTGGCGGGGGGAATCCGGCCCGAATTCCAGAAGTCGAGTCTTATTTTCAACAGGCCTCGGCCGATCTGCTGGAAGACGAAGAGCGTTTTAAGTCGATCATCGGTACCTACAGCGCACCCGGTGGCGAGAATGAGTTTAGAAAAGAGCTAGCACAATATCTCAATCAAAAATATGGCTGGCCGATTACGGCCGACAATATCTCGCTCACAAATGGGAGCCAAACGACCTTTTTCTATCTGTTCAACATGTTTGCAGGTGAGTTTGAAGATGGGAGCCACAGAAAAATTTTATTGCCCATCGCCCCAGAATACATCGGTTATAAAGATGCAGGATTAACGGCTGACATGTTCCGCGCCGTTCGGCCGGAAATCACACTGCTCGAAGAAAATCTGTTTAAATACAGTGTTGATTTTGATGCCTTAGAAGTCGGAGCAGATATCAGCGCGATTTGTGTGTCGAGGCCAACCAATCCAACCGGCAATGTGCTAGATGGTTCTGAAATGGCCCAGCTTAGCCAGCTTGCACAAGAACATAACATCCCCTTCATCGTCGACAACGCCTACGGGCTGCCGTTCCCCAACATTATTTTTAGTGATGAAGATCCAACATGGGAGCCGCATATGATTATGTGTATGAGTTTGTCTAAGCTCGGGCTCCCCGGTTTACGCACCGGCATCATCATTGCCAACGAAGCGATCACACGCAAAATTGGTAGTATGAACGCTGTGATCAGCTTGGCGCCTGGCAGTTTAGGACCAGCTTTAGCCTTAAACGCACTAAAAACGGGCGCCATCAGCCGGTTAAGTGATGATCTGATTCGACCCTACTACGAAGAGACGGTTTGGAAAATGATCGGCTTTTTGCGCGAATCGCTCAAGGGGGTTGATTTTTACATTCACAAACCTGAAGGGGCGATTTTTGTTTGGCTTTGGTTCCCAAATCTTCCAATCCCAAGCCAGCGGCTCTACGAAAAACTGCGAGACAGAGGAGTGCTGGTCATACCGGGTGAGCACTTTTTCCCCGGTCTACCGGAAGATGAGGCCGAACCATGGCCACATCGATATGAATGTATACGGGTAAGCTATGCGGCCGATCCTAGTTTGCTGCAACAGGGAGCTCAGATTATTGGCGAGGTTGTGAGGCAAGTAAAAGCGAGCTAAACAAACTAGTCGTTCATCAACCCAATGACTCTAACAGCGCCACGACCATGTCCATGGCGATATCGTTGTGCCCGCCTTCGGGGATAATCACATCCGCTTGTCTTTTTGATGGCTCAACAAACTGCAAATGCATCGGCCGAACCGTTGCCAAGTACTGCTCAATCACCGACTCCATCGAGCGGCCCCGTTCTTCCATATCTCGGTTTAAGCGGCGTATGAATCGTACATCTGAGTCTGTATCGACAAAGATTTTAATATCCATCAAATCAAGTAAAGCAGGCTCTGCAAAGATCAGTATCCCTTCTAGCAAAACGATTTGTGATGGATTCGCCTGAGAAACTTCATCGCTTCGTAAATGATTTGCAAAATCATAGCTTGGTATCGCAGCCGGAATCCCTTTTAATAAATCTTGGATATGGCTCACCATCAGCTCAGTTTCAAGTGAATTGGGGTGGTCATAATTTTGACTACTCCGCTCTTCAAACGAAAGCTCCTGCCGATGACGATAGTAAGAATCGTGCTGAATCCAAGCCACACGATCCCGGCCGATCATTTCAACGATATTTTTCGCAATCGTCGTCTTTCCAGATCCGCTTCCCCCAGCAACACCAATAACTGTTGTTTTCATCTCTACGCTGATCCCCTTTCAATTGAACAATAAAACAAACCTGCCTCTGGTTTATTTAGCCAACAAAAAAAGCTCCAAAATTTGGAGCTTTTTTGAGCCAACGATGGGAGTCGAACCCATGACCTATTTATTACGAGTAAATCGCTCTGCCAGCTGAGCTACGTCGGCGTTGAAAAAAGAATTATATCAAAAAAAAAATTAAAGTTAAATGGTCCTATAAAAATCCGTATGGAACTCAATCGATTTTTATACATTTAGGGCTTACGCTTTTTCTTTTGCCTTCTTTTTAGGTTTCTCTTCTTTTGGTTCAGCCGGTTTCGACACATACGGAACATAGGTGGTTTTTTCTTTGTTAACCTGGACCGTTATACCATTTGCATCGGAGCTAACCGGTTTTTTCCAACTGGTGAAATCACACTCTGGATATCGAGAGCAACCATAAAATGTTCGCCCTTTCTTCGTTTTGCGCTCGATCAATTGACCGCCACAAACACAATCTACCCCAGTTAAGACCAAAACCTGTTCGGTAAAGCGGCAGCTTGGGAAATTATCGCAACCGATAAATTTGCCAAATCGCCCCTGACGATAGACCAATTGTCCTTCGCCACACTCCTCACATTCACGGCCGACATACTCTTTAACCGTGTTCAGATTGACCTTAGGCAATGCTTCATCAGCGATTTTCATCCGCTTGTCAAAGTTACCCCAGAATCCGCTGATCACCGGCACCCATTCTTTATCCCCTTCAGCGATGGTGTCTAATTCACCCTCCATCCGGGCGGTAAAGTCAGTTGAAAGCAGGTCTGGAAAATATTCGACCAACATGTCGGTGACCGTCATCCCAACTTCAGTTGGGTACAGGCGCTTTTCTTCTTTGACCACGTACCCACGTTTCTGAATTGTTGAAATAATAGATGCGTACGTACTCGGCCGGCCGATTCCTTCCTCTTCCATCGTTTTTACCAGCGTCGCCTCGCTAAAGCGTGGTGGGGGTTGGGTAAAATGCTGTTCAGGAAGCAGTTTAAGCAAGTCAATCGCTTCACCACTTTCAAGATCAGCAGGAACTTGGTTCTCTGCGCCATCTGGGCGATCTGTTGGTGCCGACTCTTCATAAACGGCCAAGAACCCTTGGAATTTAATTGAAGATCCAGTTGAGCGGAAGTGATAAGGGCGTTTTTTAGGGGCAACGGCCGCTTCACCAACCATAATTTCGGCCCGCACCGTGTTATAAACGGCTGGTGACATTTGGCTAGCAACAAACCGATTCCAAATTAAGGTATACAAACGATGTTGATCACGGGTTAGATGATCTTTCATCGATTTTGGATCACGCATCACACCGGTCGGCCGGACAGCCTCATGAGCCTCTTGCGCATTTTTAGATCGGCTTTTGTACACCGGCGGAGTTTCGGGCAAATAGTCAGCGCCAAATCGCTTGGTCACATATTCTTTGGCTTCGTCTTGAGCCAATTTCGATACGGTCACACTGTCGGTACGCATGTAGGTGATCATGCCGACAGGTCCATCTGGCCCGCCAATCTCGATACCTTCATACAGCTGCTGTGCAACCCGCATCGACTTTTGTGTGCCGAACCCAAGTTTACGCGATGCTTCTTGTTGCAGCGTACTGGTTGTAAATGGCGCGGCCGGCTTGCGTTGGCGAGTCCCTAACTTCACATCATCAATCGTCCATGTGCCCGCCTCTAATTTTTCAAGATGGGGCAACACGTCTGCTTCGGTGTTCAGTTCTGGATCTTTGCCTTCAAATTTGTGCCATTTAGCAACAAACTGCGGCCGTTTACGCTCATCCGCATATTTGTGTTGGCTAACATCCGCTTGCACGGTCCAATATTCAACCGGCTCAAACGCATCAATCGCTCGCTCACGTTCAACAACCAAACGTAGCGCAACACTTTGCACACGTCCGGCAGATAGGCGGCCGCGAACCTTGCGCCATAGCAATGGACTCAGGTTGTATCCAACCAATCGATCCAAAATACGACGAGCCTGTTGCGCGTCAACCCGCTTCATGTCGATCTCGCGCGGTTTTTCGATGGCAGCTTGTACAGCAGGTTTAGTAATTTCATGGAAAACAATTCGCTGGGTACGCTCAGGTTCCATTTCAGCGCTTTCCATAACATGCCAAGCAATCGCCTCACCTTCACGGTCGGGGTCAGTTGCTAGATAGATTTCTTTGGCTTTTGAAGCTGCCTCTTTTAGCTCTTTTACAACCGGCCTCTTTTCATTAGGAACACGATATTCAGGTGTAAAACCATTTTCGACATCCACGCTTAGGCGTGATTTAAGCAGGTCGCGCACATGGCCAACACTGGATTTAACCGTAAATCCTTTGCCCAAATACTTACCAATCGTTTTAGCTTTAGCCGGAGACTCCACAATAACCAACGTGCCTGAGCGGCGCGTGGTTTTGCTTTTCTTCCCTTTTTTCTTGCTCGCCTTTTTCTTTTTGGCTTGAGGCAAGATCTCGGGTTTTTCTAAACCTTCGTGCAGAGGTGACATGCCGCGTTTGTAAACGTTTCCGTCACACACGCTACATTTTCCACGAATCGCGGGGGTACCATTAGAGGCCCATTCCGCTTTTGCGTCTTTAAAAACCCTATGTTCTTTACATTTCAGGCAGTAGCCTTCTATTTGAATATCATTTCCCATATATTTTCAATATGCCTCAGGTTTTTCAATAATGCAAATAATGAAAAGAAAAAGATAAGAGCCTCGACAGTGGGCATTTGGCTCCTTCAATAAAATAGCAGGCCAATTTGCCAATGAACAAATCATGTCCATCCACAAACTAGCCTGCTATCAAAAAAAGCAATTAGCTGTACTTTTCTAAGTCGGTTCCAGCGAAGCCTTCGACAATCGCTTTTACCTTTTTAATGTCATCTTTGTGTACAACCAAAACTGAAGTTGGTGTGTTCACGACAATCATCCCTTCAAGCCCGATCCCCATCACTAATTTGTGATCTTCGTAGTTATAAACCAAGCTATCTTTTGAATGCTCATCAATCACAAGGCCACGGGTTACGTTTTCATCGGCCGATGGGTTGATCGCTTCTTTTAATGAATACAAGGTTCCTGGATCTGACCAGCCCATGGGTGCGTGTAACACGGCCGCCCCAGCAGGGTCAAGGTGAGTCAAAATCGCATCATCAAAGCTAATTGATTCTAAGGTTGGGTAGATGCGATCTAATGTGGCCTGATATTCGTCTGTTCCCAACGTCGCTGCGATTTCATCCAGCTCTTTGGCCATTTCAGGCATGTGCTTACGATAAGAATCTTGAACGTAGCCGATGCTGGTGACAAAGTATCCGGTGTTCCAAACACAATTTCCAGATGCATACATTTCTTCACAAAGTGACTGTTCCGGCCGATATGTTAGCTTACCAAAGTTGTAAAACGCATTGCCACTTGCTTCACCACGTTTGTCGCCCAAATTAATCCAGCCCAAATTTGCGTTTGCAAAACGGGGTGATTCACCCATGAAAACCATATCAGCTTCTTTGTCCTGAATGATTTTTTCGGCCGAAGACATTACGCTCTGGAACACAGCCACATCTTTCATGTAATTGTCTCCCCATAAAATTCCAACCGGCTCATCAGGTGTACCGCTTTTAGCAAGATGGGCCATTGCCAAGCCTACGGCCGCAGCTAAGTCGCGACGGGTTGGTTCCCCAATCACATTTTCGGGCGGTACATCTGGCAATTGCTCACGAATGATGTCAGCATACCGTTGGTTTGTAGAGATAAAGATGTTTTCAGCGCCAAACTGGGGCAAAACCCGATCTACAGCTAGTTGGATAGTAGAGCGGTCGCCAATGATTGGCTCAAATTGTTTTGGTGAACTTGATAGGCTGATGGGCCATAAGCGACGCCCAAAACCACCTGCAAAGATGATTACTTTCATAAAAAAATGTCTCCAATATATTGAAAGGCTATTTGTGAAATTTGAATCTGCATGAACGTTGAATCATGCTAATTTTAAAATTGAGTGTGGGGGGTAAAAGGTTCACACGCGATGAGACCTTTATAAATTTGAATTTGACTGACTGGTGAATTTTAAAAACAAGAAGTGTCTTTTTGAATGTAAAGATAGACCATTCAACCTATCTTACTGTGTGTAACTATTGATTGTGAATGGGACTCCCCTCCCTGTTCACTAGACCTTATGCGCTAGGCTTACCGGTAAATAACGTACTTCATTCCACCAACGTGTTGAACCATGCCTTTAAGTTCTAACAACGTCAATGTGCTGCTAACTTCTTTGCTCGGCAGCTTGGCTAGCTTTGCCAGGTCATCAATATGCTGAGGCTCCCGACTTAAGATTGGCATTAAGGCCGCCTCTTCGGCCGACTCTGGCAACGCCATTTGGAACGCTTGTTGGTGAATTATCTGTTCCACTTGGATTTCTTCAAGCACATCTTCAACGCAAGTAATCAATTTGGCACCCTGCTGAATTAATCGATTAGGGCCAGCACTGGCAGGACTATTCACGAATCCAGGCACTGCAAAAACTTCTCGATTTTGTTCAACAGCATATTGAGCCGTAATCATCGCACCACTTTTAATCGCCCCTTCAACCACAATGGTGCCCAGTGAAAGTCCAGAAATAATGCGATTGCGTGGCGGGAAATTTTTACCCTGAGGTTTTGTTTCCAGCGGATAGTCGCTAATGACAGCACCTTGCCCGCTTTTTAAGATTCGATCAACCAAGTCACGATTTTCTGGTGGATAGATATAGTTCAAACCTGACCCTAAAACCGCAATAGTCCGGCCGCCTGCGTCAAGCGTAGCATGGTGTGCTTCTGTATCTACCCCTCTGGCTAGCCCGCTAACAACCGTGATACCGCTACGTGCCATGCCTTGCGCCAGTTCGCGACTCATCTGCCGGCCGTAGCTGGTCAGGCGGCGTGTGCCAACAATCGCTATCGCCTGTCGGTCAGATTCAGTCATCTCTCCCCACACATACAATAATACCGGTGGGGCAGGAATCTCTTTTAACGCTATCGGGTAATCGGCCGATTGAATTGAAATGAGCCGAACACCTTTTTGCAACGCTCGATCCAATTCTGAATCTAAGTTGATTTCTGATCTAGTTTTTAAAAAGCTTTTTAAAGATCGTTTGTCAAACCCTAATTTTGACAGTTCAGACTCGCTCGCAAACCAAGCGATCTCGGGGGAAGAGAATCTTGTCAGTAACGCGGCCACTTTAGACGGACCAAGCCCATCAACCAAGTTAAAGCCAAGAAAATATTTTAAATAGATATCGTTTGCATGTTCCTGCTGGCTCATAAAATTAAAAGTGAAATGAATTATGTTTAAAATGAATTGGATCTAAAGGCACCTGCTTCAATATTTATACGCCCAGTCACACCTAAGGTCAAGCATTTTTACTCGAGAAAACGAGATTAATTTAGAAATTTAAAACCAACTTTCGATCTGACATAATTTTTGCATAACCAATCCGCTGGCTATTAGAAATTAAATAGCCAATTTGAGCAGACGAGCCTCATAAACTACACTTCAGACTTCCTCCGTTTTTCTCCATTCTGATCTCTCCCATTTTGGGAACTGTCTTGGAACAAAACTTATGACTCCTCTGCCTAGAAACTGGATCGCCTATGCACTTGCCTTGATCGCTTTAAACTTTGCCGCCTGCACTCAAAACCCTCTAGCTGGGAGCCAAGCACCTGTTTTTCCGCTTAATACTGTACAAATTCAGCAAGATACGTTTGAGGAAATTTGGTCTCAGATGGCTGAAAACGACTTAGTCGGGAACACGGATAAATCTGACTGGGACACTGTCTACGAAGCATATGCGAGCAAAGTGATTGAACCCCAATCCCCAGAAAATTTCCATAGTTTAATGGAAGAAATGATTCAAGAAATTCCAAATAGCGGGGTTAATTTAATATCACGGCAAGATCGCATTAACAACTCTGTGGCAACCAATCCCAACAAACGAAATATTGGCGCGTTTACAGGAATACGTGACGGGGAAAATGAGGAACGCCGCTTAATTATTTTACACGTGATGCCGGACTCAGCGGCCGCAATTGCTGGCCTGTTGCCCCATGATTCAATACTTGAAATTGATGGTCAACCTATTCTGCCAAATCAAGGGCGAACGGCTCAGCAAGCTCTACGCATCGATTCTGAGCAGGAGCTCCGGCTTTTGGTCCAAAATCCATCTGGCGATAAACGCATGATCATGGTTCGCGAAGGTGGAGAACCACGGCAAGCATCCCCAGTGGTGACCCGTATTCTACAAAATACAGACTATCTTTATATTCAATACCCTCCCAATGAAAGTCGTGAATCTATTAATGAGTTTGCCAGTGCCATCGATCAATTTCGGCTAAGAAATAGTTCTGAAAAAGGGATAATTATCGATACACGTTTGATGATCGGACAGCGCCAAAGTTCGATCTTGCAATTTACACCATTGTTAACGGATGGGTTGTTGCTTAACCGAATCGAAGATGGCCGCACAAATACGATAAATATCGAAGGGGTCGCATCCGGCTTACAGGCTCGTGACGGTGTCCCGATTGTCATTATCTTGGGGCGTGACACGGCCGGAGTCGGCGAGCTGTTTGCGGCCGCCTTGCAAGACAATGAAAGAGCGTTGGTGATAGGACAAGCCTCTGGCGGCCGGGTTGAGGAATTTGAATCCGATTATTTGCCCAACGGCTCCCAGCTTCTGCTCCCCACCACCGCGATTATCACTCCCAAAGGGCAAAGAAACATTGGGCAAATGGGGATTGAGCCGGACTTCCCGATAGATGTTGATTGGGATTCATTCAGTTCAGGATCTGACCCGGTCATCGACGAAGCGATAGATCTTTTAGACGAAATTTCGGGCAGAGATAGCAACTAGTGCGAGTTTCCAACCAATCAATATTTGGGTTGAACCAGGATCGTAATATGCAACGTTTAATTATTTTATCGATAGCCGTTATTTTGCTGTTTGTGGCAAGTGGCTGTGAAAATCTTCCGCTAGATGCAGCTGTACAGGCCGAAAATGGGCTTTCAAAAGAGAGTGTGTTTGCCTTAAGTATCTCTCCAAAATCCGGCAAAGTTTCTGTTCTCGGCAACGATGGCAATGTTTACACCTTAAACCAAGCTGGTGGCGACATAAACCAGCTAACGGCCGATGCAAATTTGGGATCAAGAACAGATCAACAGCGTTCACCCAATTTGATCAATTATTTACTGCCGACTTGGTCTACATCGGGCCAAAAGTTGGCCTATGTACGCTTACAAGTTACGACACAAGGGGAGGAGGATTTCGCCCGATCGGCCGAAATGCAAACAATAGGTTTTGCACAACAGCAGCGGCGGCCGGAGCAAAAAACAACCTTTACGATTTTTGTAGCTGATCAGGCAAATGGTTCTCCCAAATCGATCTGGAGCGGTACGGCTCGACCGATCTATTTATCATGGAGCCCAAACGGGGAATTTGTGTCTGCCCTGCTGCAGGAGGGCAATAGCCCCGCTTTGCAGCTGGCCCTAATCAACTCTGCAGATTCTTCCATCAATGTTGTTGATGTTGGTTCTCCATTGTTTTGGGATTGGGCACCCAACAGCCAACAAATTATGACCCATATCGGCTCGGGTGATGCAAATGAGCGAATCTCAGTCCTTGAGTTAAGTGAGCCGGTTATTGAAGAAATTATCGGCCTGGAAACCAGCGGGTTTATGTCGCCAGATGTATCGCCCAACGGCCGCCAGTTTGCTTTACCCATCAAACCTGATGAAGAAAACGATGATGACACGTGGGTTGCCATCTTTGATATTGAGGATCGAAAACGACGCGTGATCGACCGGCTGGATGGCTCTGCATATATCACCTTAAACTTTTCACCCGATGGGACAAAAATAGCCTACATAGCTAGCAAAGCGACAGATGGGAGTAACGCAGGGGAGCTTGTCGTTTTTGATCTAATTAGCGGCCAACAGACAATTAGTGAAGCTAAAAATATCAGTTCGTTTTTTTGGGCCCCTGACAGCAAAAAAATCGCTTGGATTGCAAACAGTAGAAATAGTAAGGCGTTATCGGTTTTTGATACTGAGACTACAGAGGTGACTGAATTGCTCGCAGAGTTTGAAACCACACCGGCCTTCAATGAAGTTATCGCTTTTTATAGTCAGTATCAGCGTTCGGCTACGATTTGGTCGCCAAACAGCCAATATTTGGTTGTCCCCATTTTAGGTGATAATTCGGCCGAAATAATAGTGGTTCATGCAAGTGGGCGGTTGGCGCAGCGAACGCTGGCAAAGGGAACATTGGCTTTTTGGTCTGCTGAATAGGGCTATCCCGTGTGAGAAAGTGAGTCTACATCTCATCCAAACTTTGAAAAACAATTGGATAAATAAAGCTGTGCATCTTCTGGGGTGATGTGTAGATTTTGCCCCCTCGCGGCGTAGGATTACCCAATGCAAAAAAAAGACCCCCGCCTGTGCCGAGCGGAGGTCTAAATATCATCCAAATTCCTTAGGAGGAAGGATTTGGATAATTAATTTGGCGATGATTCTCCACAGAGGAAGATGGAGGTCATCTATGCATAATTGAGGTGTTCCAGTCGCGTTTCTCTCGTGCCAGTTTGGGGAGGATTCCTCTGAACTCAATTAAGCATGTGATAACTATACTCTCTAATAATTAGATTCATGTTATATTTACAAAACCAAACGTACCAAATTGACCATTTTGTCCATATTTAAAGCCTCTTTGTCTAATTAATATGCAATTACTTTACATAATGCCGAAAAATACATAGACAATGTCGGGACGCCGCACAACTTTTGTCATGAATTTTCTGTCTCAAATTAATCATCGATTAAGCCTGCCTAAATTTGAGGAAAGTTGTAGTGAGAATCACTTTTCACCAGCCAAACCAGCGCGGCCGATTGCCTATTAAAAAGTCGCTCTGCTTACCGGGCAAATTCGGTACGTTTAACGGCAGCGTGTTGGCTTGGCGGGTTTGTTTTTAGCACAAGTCGCTGTCTGCCGAAAATGGGCAATAAACAACGGAGAATGGGCAATAGGCAACAAATCTTCTCCACAACTTTTGACCGCACCCACAGGGATTGAGCAGCTTGAGCGCCAACTCAGAACTCGGGTTACTAAATTTTCATTTTGAGGCTAGCAAGCAGACGTGTGGCTCCCAATATCACTTACAAACTAAACGAATATAAACAAGAAGTTGAATAAGGCTTTAGGCTCACCTCCACTTCAAAAAGACAGGAATACACCTCAGCAATGTGGCTCATTTTTGATTGGCTCCTGTTAACAAAAATAAATGAATTTCTGAGAGGGAAATTTTCCCAAAAGCAGGTTTTCTAGCTAGGGATTAGTAAACGCCTACGTCTGAACTGACAGTTGAGGCCCACATGTGGATTCCACCCTGCATATTGATTACGTTGGTCCAGCCATTGCCACGCAAAAACGCAGCCACTTGGGCTGATCGTGCTCCATGGTGGCAAAAGACAACAATTTCGGCATCTTTATCGGCCGAAACTTCTGCCGGAACAGCTTCTAGGCGTTGCGCAGCAAGTTGGCTCAGTGGCATTAAGATCACCCCATCACCTAGGTTTGCCATGTTTAATTCTTGTGGCTCGCGAACATCTACAAGTAAGAAGTTTTCGCCCGCCTGCCGTTTTGCATCAACCTCGGCCGGGCTGATTTCAGGTACACCAAATTGATTAGCCATAATATTGTTTAAAGAAAAAAGCTTGAGAAAAAGTTATTATCCAGCTTGAAGGGCGTAAATAATCATACAAACCCATCCGGCCAGAAAAAGGACGCCGCCTATCGGTGTGACTGCTCCCATCCAGCGGATACCCGCAAAAATTAAGATATAAAGTGACCCGGAAAAGATAAGCGCTCCCAAAAAGAAAGCCCATCCAGCCCAATTTAATATCGAAGCAGAACTGTTTTGGGACATGAGCGTGCCGACCGCAATTAAGGCAAGGCCGTGATACACCATGTACAGCACGGCCGTATCAAACGTTCCTTCCCGGCCGGCGTTTGCCAAAAAATCAGCAAGACCATGGGCACCAAAGGCTCCCATGCCCACTCCAATAAACATCAAAATAGAACCGAGTAGTAAAAATAAATTCATACGTCATCCGCAGAGAATCAAAACATTGATTGGTCTGCCTAATTTTCAATGATTGTACTCGTCTTCACCGTTTATTAGATGATTTCTGCACAAGATTTACATTGAGCCTTGCCCTTTTTACTTATCCGGTTTTTAAAATTGATCGGCCGCGCAGGCCTGGATTGACCACCCCATCCTCAAAAATCAGGTTGCCACCCAAAATTGTATGGGTCACTTTACCGGTCAAAGTTGCCCCATCGTAAGGGGTTATTTTGTGACGATGCTGAGTCACCGCAGGTGAGACGGTTAATTCCCTCTCGGGATCCCAGATAGTCAGGTCGGCCGTTTTACCAACGCCGATACGGCCTAGCTGTTGCAAACCCATTGATCGGGCTGGGTTCTGACACAACCATCGAGCGATATCAACCGGCGTTGCACCAACTTGGCGCATGGCCGACCATGTAATGGGCAAGCAGTATTGCAAAGATGAAATTCCACCCCATGCGGTTGAAAAATCACCCGTATCCATCCCCTTTAGCTCAGGAGGGCAAGGAGAATGGTCGGTTGCTACGAGATCAATATCCTCTGCAAGCAAAGCTTGACGCAATCGCTCTTGATTCTCTTTTAAGCGGATGGGTGGCGCACATTTAAACTGTGTAGCGCCGTCAGAAATATCTTCAGCAGCTAAGTACAGATAATGAGGTGACGTTTCAACCGTAATCGGCAATCCACCTGCTCGTGCTTCTTGCAAAATGGCAAGTGGTTCAGCAGCTGATAAATGGACGAGGTGAACGGCGCAATCTGTCTCTGCACATAGTTCAATCAGCATCTTAACCGCCTCAATTTCCATTGATGGGGGCCGTGATGCCAAATAATCTTCGTATTTTACCCAAGGGGTAGCAGGCATCGGCAGCTGCAAGTCAAGCTCACCATGGGCCAACAGGGGCTTACCGTGCTTTTTTAAAACCCGCATGGCATCTCGCAAAGTGGCTTGATCTGAAAACGGAAAATCTTCCATTCCCGAATCAATCATAAAAGCCTTACCCGCAATCGCGCCCATGCTTAACAGTTGGTCTAGCTCTTTAACATGATTGGGTATCACACCTGCATGATACGCAACATTGGTTGCCAATTGCCCTTCGGCCGCATCTAGCTTTGCTTGAAAATTTTCGACGGTGGTCGTCACTGGAGTGCTGTTCAGCGGCATATCAACTAAGGTCGTTGCCCCACCCATTGCAGCCGCTCTGGTTGCAGTTGCAAACCCTTCCCAATCAGTGCGGCCGGGTTCGTTTATATGCACGTGAACATCAATAATTCCAGGCATCACAACCTGCTCTCCCACGTCAAGCAGCTGCGAATTAAAGGTTTCAGGCTCATCATCGAAATCCTTCACTTTTTGAATAATTCCGTCACGAATCACAATGACGGCCGGCCGTTCACCTTCGGGGAAAATTACGCGCTGACTTTTAACCACTAACTGTGTCATACAAAATCCTACAAATAAAAACAAAAGGCTTAATTGAAACCATCCAGCCAACCAAGACTCTAGGCGAGCACCTGTTGTGCAGAAGTTTCTCCCAAAATAATTTTTATTCAAATTTTTTGATAAAAGAAGGATTTTATTTAGGCTGAAAGAGAATATTTGGCCGGATTTAAATTAAAGGTAGGCGGGCCTCCATTATGGTGCCATTGTCATCTGAACTAACAAGCACTAACGATCCACCAAAAAATTGAATGATTTCACGTGCAAAGGTTAGACCCAATCCCACTCCAAAAATGGTTGATTGCCCAACCCCTTCTCCACGATAAAAGGGGTTAAAAATATGTGGGATATCGTTTTCAGCAATACCAAGTCCATGATCAGTCACCCGGATAACCAAATCCGGTTGCTCGCTATCGTCTTGAAGGGTCACTTGCTTGGTGCAGATATCAATCTGAGATCCATTCCCATATTTGGCACTGTTAATGACAAGCTGTAGCAGGGCCCGGTACAAGTAATCTTCGTTTGCCATGATCGTGCTGGGGAGTGATTCAAGGTCGTATTTCAAATCCGCATCAAAGTTTTCTAGAGCGGTCTTAAATTGCCCTTGGTAACGCTCAAAAAAACTTGACACTTGAATAGGCTGAAGCTGGTTCTTGCTTGAAAAAACATTAAATTCGCTTAGCTCTAAAACCCCTTCTAAAATCTGCTCTAAGCGAGAAAGCTCGATTTGCATCGTATCGAGATAGCGCTTTTGATTTTCCGGCCGTTTTTCTATAAGCCCGGAATACAAATTTAAACTCGCAATCGGTGTTCTAAATTCATGGGACAAATCGCTTAAAATTTTTCCAAGCAGACTCTCGCTCTGCTGAACTTTCTCTAAACGGCCGGATACATCTTTGATCCACTCCTGAATCATATAATCCAGATCATGAAAGAGTGTCCGGACATCTTTCAGCAAATTCGCATTGTGCAAAAATATTCCCGCTCCGCATAGCAGGCTCTCTATTCCAGACTGTACAGACTCCGAAAACTCGATCTCACCACTATGTGAAAACATAACCAATCCTACCTGATCGCCCAAAGCCACAATAGGAAATGTTATAAAAGAGTGCGCTTCTTTTCTCAAAGAAAGTTTTTCGTAAAATAACGCACGATTTGCTAAATCGGCGTATTGCCTCACAGTTTTTTGTGTAGAAAAATTTGTTAAATCTTCGACTAGCTTTGTATCAAGTGAGAACTGATTTTTTGCGTTAGATTGCCCTTCTCCATCCGCTGGCACATAAATCAGCTCATCTCCGCGCTCTAACGCCAGCCACACAAAAATCTGCTGAACACCTGTAAGCGAGCGTAATCCATTCGTAAAATGAATGAAATAATCTTCAACTTCTCCTAGCGAAGACACCATTGAAGACAATAGCTCTAGAATTTCAGCCAAATCTGAATCGATTTCTACGCTAGGGAGTGTTCTTTTGTTATTTAAAGCAAGATCCGAGTTCATTGAGTTAATATTTATTCAGCCGAAGGTTTAAATCAGAGCGTTATGATCAAATTCACAAAATATCAAGCAGCTGGCAACGCCTATATAATCATTCAAAAAGAGAGGCTAACCCTGTCAGCAAACGATGCCCGGTTGATCTGCGACCCGGTTTTTGGGTGCGGAGGTGACGGTGTTATTTGTTGGGAAAAAACAGAGCAGGGGGCAAAAGTTTTAATTTTCAACCCCGATGGAAGCCTTGCAGAAAAAAGCGGAAACGGTTTACGGATTTTTTCAGATTTCTATTTTGAATCAATTTGTCCGGACCAAAAACAGTTTACCATTTCTTGCAGTAACTCTTTGGTCAAATCCACTCTGCAACCGAACGGATTAATCTTACTTGAAATGGGTCGAGTTGTCTCTCAGTTTGAATACAAAGCACTAGCTGAAAGTAATTTCTTCCCGAATGGCATGGTTTTAGATACTGACTTGGGGTCGATTACCGGATACCCAGTTGATATTGGGAATCCTCATTTTGTTGTGCTTATGGAAAATGTTTCGGCCGATTTTGCCCATCGCTGGGGACCGCTTATCGAAAATCATCCTATTTTCCCAAACCGCACCAATGTACAATTTGCAGAAGTAGTTGCCCCCGACAAAATTCAAGCTGAAATCTGGGAACGTGGTGCTGGCTACACATTATCGTCTGGTAGCAGCAGCTGCGCCATTGCAGCGGTCGCTCATCAATTAGGGTTGTGTGAAAATCAGCTGGGCGTCTATATGCCGGGCGGAACTCTTGATATTGAAATCAGAAGTGACAAAACCGTCTTTTTATCCGGACCCGTTAGCAAAACAGTTGATGGTATGTTTTATCCCAGCTAAGATAATATAATTATTTACCTATCAGTCCACACCATTCCCAGTTCTTGACATAACCTAAATACACAAAACGAACATGAATATTAATTCAGATAATCCCCTATTAAATTGGGATAATAGACCTCCCTTTGACCAACTTGAGCCCAGCCAAGTCGTTTCTGGCATCGATACGATGCTAAAAGAATGCGAATCTGCTCTACAAAAACTAGAATCATCAAATCCAGCTACGTGGGACGAGCTTGTTCCACCGCTGGAGAAAATCGAAGACTTTATGTCTCGGACTTGGGGGGTCGTTTCACATCTAAATTCAGTCAAAAACAGCCCTGAACTGCGGGAGGCTTATGAATCGGCCCAACCGAAAGTCGTTGCATTTGGGAACCGCTTCGGGCAAAGTCGGCCGATTTACGACGCTTATTGCCGCTTGGGTGATAGTGAAGCTTGGGACACCTTTGATTCTGGGCAAAAACGGATCATCGAAAAGTCAATCCAAGGCGCCATCCTGTCTGGTGTAAGCCTAGACGGCGCTGAAAAAGAACGTTTCAATGAAATCAGTGAGCGGCTGGCGCAACTCACAACAAAGTTTTCAAACAATGTTTTAGATGCCACCAAAGCGTATGAACTGCTCTTGACTAAAAAAGAGCAGCTTGCAGGATTGCCAGAAAGTTATATTCAAATGGCAGCAGAAACGGCTGTGCGTCTTGGCCATGAAAATGCAACTGTTGCAGATGGACCGTGGGCGATCACGCTTGATTATCCATCCTATGTGCCGTTCATGAAAAATAGCCCACATCGCAATTTAAGAGAGCAAATCTATAATGCGTATGTGACCAGAGCGTCTGAAGGTGAGTTACGAAATCAAGAAATCGCTGAAGAAATTCTGAAATTAAAAATGGAAAAGGCTAATTTGCTTGGCTATAAAAATCATGCCGAATTAAGCTTGAGCCAGAAAATGGCGGGATCGGTTGAGGCGGTTGATAAGTTGCTAAAAGACTTGAAAGAAGCGGCAACCCCGGCCGGCAAACGGGATGTAGCCGACCTAGCCGCCATCGCAAAAGAACATGGCGCACCTGAAGCGGATGACTTAAAACAGTGGGACGTCTTCTATTGGAGCGAAAAACTTCGCGAATCGAAATTTGACATCAACGAAGAAGAACTACGGGCCTTCTTCCCATTCGAACGGGTTTTAGACGGCATGTTTGACCTAGTCCGTCGGATTTTCGACATTCAAGTTGTTGCGGCAGATGGCGATGTTCCGGTTTGGCATGAAGATGTCCGCTACTTCCGGGTTTTAAATGAAGCAGGCAAAGACATTGCGGCCTTCTATCTGGATCCATTCAGCCGCCCGTCTGAAAAAAGAGGTGGCGCATGGGCTTTTCCGGCCGTCCAACGCAGCTCGCTGTTTGCAGGCGAAGGGGAAGATGTTCGGATTCCGGTCGCTTATATGTGTTGCAACCAATCGCCCCCGGTTGGCGATACCCCATCTCTCATGAATCTGCGAGAGGTAGAAACCCTCTTTCATGAGTTCGGGCATGATCTACAGCACATGCTAACCGAAGTTGATCGCGGCATGAATTCGGGTCTGGCTATGATTGAATGGGATGCGATTGAGATTGCCAGCCAATTTATGGAGAACTGGATCTATCACAAACCAACCCTGAAAGGTTTGTCTGGCCACTACCAAACGGGTGAACCACTTTCAGACGAGATGCTTGATAAAATTATAGCAGCGCGCTCGTTTAGATCGGGCCATTCGATGCTAAGACAAGTGAACTTCGGCCGATTCGACATGGAGCTACATGCTCGTCATAAGCCCGGCAGCGAAGATTTGTTGAACATTCAGGAACGCATTTTCGAAGACACCTTAATCATGCCGCCAACCGAAGGGGACATGTTTTACTGTGCATTCTCCCACATTTTTGCGGGCGGGTACTCGGCCGGCTATTTCAGCTACAAATGGTCTGAAGTGCTGAGTGCAGATGCGTTTTCTGCGTTTACAGAAGTAGGTTTAGAAAACGAAGAAGCGGTGAAAGATGTAGGCATGCGCTACCGTAAAACGATTTTGGCCCAAGGTGGCAGTCAGCACCCGATGGACGTTTACAAAGAGTTTCGCGGTCGCGAACCATCTATCGAGCCACTGCTGCGCCAAGATGGTTTAATCTAGCAAAGTATCCCCAAGAGAGAACAGAAGTAGATCTGTTCTCTCTTTTTTTTAGCTCTTACGCTTTACATTCCTCATCAATAATCGCCTGCAAAATCGCAATCGTCGATGCATAAGTCGATTCGATCCCATCGTATGACAAATTACGTGAGCCCAAGTTTTCCCCTTTGCTAAAAGGGGTGTCAGATGCGTAGTGCACAATCCCAATTGGGAAATCTGCAACAGTTAAGTTCACAATTTCATTGGTCGGGTATCGACGCGGCCGAACCAGTTCATACACACAGCTCAGATATGGTCCGGCTTCCATTTCTAGGTCGGTATACCCTTCCCGATAAAACACGCTCATGTATTCATGATTTTGCAAATAAGTGCCTGGTACAGTAATCGCCTTTTGATTATCAAGTACAACCCCGTGGGTAAGATGCGGGGCGATATGATCGGCCGTAAAGTGATTTTTAAATAGATAGGTATTCGATGAATGCTCGTCGTGAACCACATTTGGGATCATGACATCCCCGATCCGGCCGTTAAGCGTCGCCGCTTTGCCCATGATAAAAATCCCTTTAATTTGCCCGATATTCCGCGAAACCTCTGACAAGATCTGATAAGCCGCCATGCCTAAAGGGTAATCAATATTAATAATGATCGCTTGGCTATTCGACAGTTTTTCTTGATTTGGGATGTTTAGGCGCTCGTCTAAGTGCTCAGCATCAAAGTTTTTTATTTGGATGACTTGTGCTTCTAAATCTAAGAACTGGGGAGTGTTAATTCTCGACAATCCGATTTGGTCTTCTGCATTCAAACGTGCTTGGACTCGTTCAGGATCTACAGTTTCATACTTTTTAAGTGTGTAGTAAAGCAAGTTATCTCGACGACCCCGTGTTGCATTTTCTCGCTTTTGGATGTTTAGGATCTCTTCTAGCTCGGCTGAGTTCCCGTCTTCCACATATTGGATCAGCTCGTTTTCAAGCAGTCTCGCATGTCCGCTTACTAAATTTGCCAAGCTATGAGTATTACTAGAAACAAAATATACCGGCCGGTCCGCAAATTTTATATTCTGACAATGCTCAGCAATCCCTTCCCACCAACGGCGGGTCGCCCGTTTGTAATTTACAAATGATCCTGCCAATGATCGAATAGAGATTGTGCAAGGGGTAGATGAGATGTGTTTAAAGTTCGCGACTGACTGATCTCCCCATACTTTTTGCAACTTTTCAAGATCTTCTAAATCAATCTGCGTATGTTGAACCAGCGTAGCAAGCTCTGCATCATTCAATTTCCCGTTTTGATCCGCCTTATCAAGCAGCGCGATCATGTTGTTGCTAGACAAAAGCTGGTGAAGCTTGTCATACTCAATTTGATAGGCGGTTAGAATCGGAATTAGATCATCGATATCAGACCGGCTAGCAATAAAGACGGCCAATGTTTCTTTGCCATCAAAAAAGCTACGGCGGCGACGAGCGGCCGCAGTTACTTCGGTCCAGCTCTCTAAATCTGGATACCCATTTTCGGCAAAAACCGGCCATGATTGCCCCATAACAACTAAATTAACATGCTGCAAAAAGCAATCTGGCAAACGCATCAAGCTATAAAAAAAGGCCGACATATCGACCTCGTTTTCGTTAGCATTTACATGAAGGGCGGAGTTTGATCGCATGTGGGCTTCCGTGACGGCTCGTATCGAAACTTCCCTTGAGCTGCGCAACAGTGAGTAGTAAGTGCGCATATACAATTGTATATCTTCATTTCCTGAGGTTGGTACTGTTCTTTCCATCGCCCTATTTTGCTTTATTTTTATGGGCAATTGCAACCCCTTTATGATTTTTAACTCGAGAGTCTTAACGTGTTAATGCAGATTTGGCCCAAATGAGTCGTTGGCCAATTGTTAAAACAACCAAAGACCCAAACAGGATAAACAGGATGCCTATCTGAGTTGGAAAGATTAAAAACAAGAAATAGGCTATGACAGTCTCAGTCCCCTCAATGATTCCGGTTGGCATGGTGACCGATGTAAATTCGGCCGAGGGTGTTGCCCCCGCCCCTCGCTTCTCTAAAATCGAAGATAAATACATCCATGATGCACCGTTTACATAGAAACTGCCCAGCAAAAATACAAGCGCTGTCCAATTGAACATAGATTGCCTGCCTAAAACAATCCCAATAGGAATGATGGCATAAACGGTAAAATCAATCAGGATATCGAGATAGCCGCCAAAATCAGTTTGTGATCCCTTCAAACGGGCAATTGTTCCATCTAACCCATCCAAAATCCGATTCAAGGCCCACATCGCAATCGCCCATCCCATCATGCCCTGGTAGGCAAACCATGCGCACAATATGCCTGGTACCAGCGAAGAAAGCGTAATCGCATTCGGATTCACTTCGCTCAGTACATTTGCAATTGGATCTAAAGCCGCTTCTTTTATTCTTCGGGTTACTGAATCTAACATATATGTTTGCGTTGACTAGACAGGCTGATTTGGTAATCAGTCTCAACCATATGATGCTTTGATTCTAGTAAGGCTTACATTTGATGAGAAATTAGTCTTGAACCTTATTACGTCGCCCTAAATAAACGAGTAATAGCCCAACAGAGGTCAGCAGAATTACAATCGAAATAATCAGGAAGATCAAATAGATTTGCTCAACTTCAAGTCCTGATTCGCTTTGTTCTACCACTTGGCTAATCGGCTGAATCTCAGGCTCAGGTGTGGGTTCAGCCGTTGGCAAGGCTGAAATCACGGCCGCAGTTGGTGATGGTGGTGGCAGCGTTGGCACAACGGGTGGCGCGAAAGTTGGCGTTGGCGAAGGGGCCGGTGTAGGCGTTGCGGTCTCGGGAACCGTTGGCAAATCGGCCGAGCCGCCCACCAAATCGCCAGAAGGTTCAGGCACGTATCCAACGATGATATCTTGCCCGACTGATAGCAAGCTGCTGCTATTCAAACCGTTAAGGTCATAAATCTCATCTAAGGTCAGCCCATAAAGCAGGGCAATTTCGATAATCGTGTTTCCAGATAAGACTGAATACAAAATCGCGCCATCTTCATCACGAACCACAGTATTTGGATACCCATCTAACGAGAATTCTGGATCAGCAACCAAGCTATCGGCCGGTAAAATTTCTAGCGAGTTCACATCAACTTCTTCAGTCGCTTCAACTTCAGCTTCGGTATCAGGCTCATTTTCGGCCGGTTCTTCTGCCTCGGGCTCTTCAGCCTCTGAATTCGTTTCTGGTTCAACATCAATTCGGCCGGTGATTAACTCTTGCCCAATTGTGAGTAACGCTGTTGGTTCAATTCCATTTAGGCCAGTTAGTTCGTCTAAGGTTAGATCATACGACGTAGCGATCCCATACAAGGTATCTCCGCTTTGAACGATGTGTACAATCAACCCATCAGCCCGTGGAGTAGAAGTCGGTTGAGGTTGAAAAACCGGGGCGGCCGAAGCTACTGTCGGTGATTCTTGACTCTCTCCTCCGCTGCTTTCATTACTCGGCACAGCGGTTGGTGCGGCCGGTTGAACCCCGGCCGATTGTGGCACACCACCACCTTTGTACGTCGATATAAGTTCTCTGGTTAGATTGAGATAAAAGTCACCAAACTCAGAACTTGGTTCAATGTGGCTCCCTTCCGGCCATTCATTATAAGATGTGATCACGATCATATCCGGACCACTGCGCACAGCCCCGTTAAAGCTGTTGCGATAAAAAGCGCCGTCTCCACGTGATCTCACAATTGTGTTATCGCCACGCCCCAATCGAGAATCATCAAAGCCGGGCATCGCACCGGCAGCCCAATATTTGTAACCGCCGTATGTGTTAGATGCGGCTCGAGTTCGCCCACCAATGCCGACATTTACTTCACCCGGTGTCGCAGACCAAGCCAAGTTGTACATGTACATTCCGTCAAACACAGCGAGATAATCTGCATTGCCACCCTCAGCAATCCAAATTGCACTGTTTCCAGGGTCGGCCGCATTTCTAATCGCTCGCCAATCATCAACCGAGAGCGCCCAAGAGGCCCAGAAAAAGATAACCGGGCGACCATCAACCCGCAAATATGCAGGGTGCTGTGCATGGGTCGCCAACAGGGTTTGCAACGCACCAATCCGTGCATTGTTGTCGGGCAAAAATGGATTGATTGGCTCAAAGGTAACAGATGCAGTGAACCCGTTGGCCGACGCGATATTAAGCAGCTGAGCAAAATTAGGTTCTGTTTGTTGGCTCGCATTGGGTCCATACCAAGATTGTACAAATCCGTCGATTCCAACCCCTTTTGCTTGCTGAACGTGCCGTGTCATTACCCCAGCATCTGTTGAAAAATACGGGGATGGGTTGGTAAACGGTGTCTTGCCATCGTTAAACGATGACGGGTCGAACCAAGCGTAGTAATGGGCCAATACCAATCCGGTACGCCCTTGTGCCTCGGCCGTTTGAGAGTCAAATCGCACGCTTAAGGCGATTAGGCTTATAACGATAATGCCGATTAATTTTGCTATTTTTCCTTTATCTTTTTTCAAGCTTCTTCCTTTCGAGATTCTTCTTGGTGAATCCACAGTCTATTTAGGGGCCAAGGTATCTATATTCGATACGAGGCAAACCGAATTCTTCTATTGTAGCCCTAACCTCATCTGCTGTAGTGCGACCCTGAGCTTGGCTAAATGTGGTTAATAAATCTTCAAAACCTGGCACCCGCTCATATTCGATAATACGTGGTTCTTCAGTAATGCCACCCATGTCGGCCGCGTGGGCAATCGCGTCTGAAAAGTTTCCTAACTCATCTACCAAGCCAACTTCAAGCGCCTGTTTACCAGAATAGATGCGGCCGTCAGCCAATTCACGTACTTTTGCATCGTCTAATCCTCGGCCGTCAACAATAATTTGCACAAATTGATCATAGCTTTCATCAATCAATACAGACAAAATCTCAACATGCTCTGGGCTTAGCTGGTCATAGGGGCTACCTAGTGATTTATTTGGTCCGCTTGTGATATTAACAACATCTACCCCCCACTCATCTATTAGTTCAGAAAAATTGAAAAGGCTCATGATGACGCCTAAGCTACCAGTCGTTGTATCAGCCCGTGCAAAAATATAGTCGGCCGGTGCTGATACATAATATCCGCCCGAAGCCGCGACGGAAGCCATGCTAACCACGACCGGTTTCGTGACCTCATCCCGAATATATTCATGAATCTGAGCAGAACCCGTGACAGTCCCGCCGGGGCTATCGACGCGTAGCACAATCGCTTTTACATCATCATTCTGCTCGGCCGATTTTAAGTCAGCTATAATCGTTCCGCTTCCGGCCCCCGTAATGAATTCGGTATCATCTGTCCCGATAATCGCCCCTTCTACCCGCACAATGGCTACGGCTGGGCCGCTCCCCAAGTCTGTTGTAGAGGTACCGCTTAAAGCTGATCCAACCCCGGCCGAGAAAAAGGCAATCCCAGAAATGACCCCACATGCTACAATAGGAAGCAGGAACCCGACAGCAACCGCCATCAGTAGCCAAAAGCTTTGTCGATTAGATTGTTTAATTACAATTTGTTGAGGTTGAGTTTGATTTGGAATAGCTGAACGATTGATCTCTTGAGGTTCAACTATCTTCGCAGCTTCAAAACTTTCTTCTGTCATGTGGCCTCTTTATTGAATAGATTAATGGGCAAGAAAGTTAAATTATAGCGTAATCGATCTTTCAAATATCCCATTCTCATCCTTTTCACCTATGGTTTACCAACTAATCTTCATATTGGTTTACCATGTTTTTCCGAAAGGTTATAATTCAGATTAAGTTGCTAAAATTCCTCAAGGAAAAGCCAGTATCAATGTAAAATTGGTAGCAAACACAGTAAGTTCCTTATAAAGTTAAATCTATAGCCTATGGTCACCCGCCACATTATTTGGCACCCCAATTTGAATTTTGCTGAAAATTAATCTAGTTATCTGCAAAATACTGAATTAACCTTTTTTATTAACGGTTGCTCAATTCTGACGGGCAATGACCATAAATTTTGAGAATTTGGAGAAAATATGCCCACAGCATTAGTCACAGGGATTACGGGGCAAGATGGTTCATATCTTGCCGAGTTACTTTTATCGAAAGGATATAAGGTTATCGGGATGGTGCGTCGAACAAGTACGCTTAATTTCCATCGTATCGCCCATATACAAGATCAAATTACGCTTGTTGCTGGTGATTTAGGTGATCAAATATCTCTAATCCACATTTTGGAAGAACATAAGCCAGACGAGGTTTATAATCTTGCAGCACAATCATTTGTAGGAACATCTTTTAATCAACCTGTTTTT